>JAKSPQ010000003.1 GCA_024404665.1 Clostridia bacterium | reverse complement strand
TGTTCAAATCAATAACATAAGTGTGGAAGGCTTAGCCGGAGGAGCAACAGGAAGCAATCTGGCATATACCGCCAAATGGACAAACAAATCGCAGATATTTACGCTTGATGCCGGAAACAACGGTGCAATGAGAATTACAGCAACACTGTGTTCGGGGCAATACCGTGGGGTTGAACCATGCTCCCCTCAAACAGACTTGAATGTGTATAATCATCATGATTATTCATCATATGAAATGACATACCAAAGCGACGTGGCTAACACACTTTATCTAGTAGGAGGGGGACTCAGCGGAAGGAAGCCGGTGATGGGAATACCTTCGGCTTCGGCTGCTGCAACAGGAAATGTTTCAAACACTGATAACGGGCTTAATTGGTATCTGATAGATGCAGGATCGACACTGTTTAACGGAGGGACAACTTCTGAAGCAAACGTGCATTACTATGTGATAGTAAATGTAAGCGGAAGCGGAAGTACACAGACTGTAAAAGCTCTGAAAAACACTACTGCAGGAAGCGGAGTATCGACGCTCAGTGATTCTTCTTCAAGAGTCATTGCCAATCTTTGGTATGTAAACGAGATAGGAATCAACATACCGCTGATAAAGCAGATGCGGACAACATATTGCGGATACACAACGATCCTGCAGATTATGTACGGAGCGGGAACTGCTCATAACCTGACTTCTTCGACATCGCTTTGGGATCAGACGATGGTTGTCGGAGATAGCAATCATGCTTATGGAATTGGTCCCGGAGCACGGATGAGTCAGTACCAGATCTGTAATCGTCTTAATGGGACAACCAATTTTACGGATGGCTCTTTTGATAAATTGAATTATCGATACTACAGGACTTCATTACAAAGTGTTGCCGATTTTCACTCATATGAAAAAACAAATACAAAGGACAAGTTTGTATCATTAATAAGGAGTAGTTTGCAGACTGGTTGGGGAGCATTTTTCTTGACATCGACCGCCGGAGCTCCGTTTAAGTATTCACCAGGAGAGGGTCATTATGTGTGTATTTCGGGATATGACCCGATTTCTGACTCGGCAGTGTTGATGAATTGCCATTATTATGATAATGTATTTGGTTATTATCTTACGGACTCTGCCTGCCTTTACAATTCCATTGATACTCTGTTCTGGGCAGAATCAATAAATCAATAATAAGAGGTGTGACATGAAAAAAATATTAATATTTCTATCGCTTGTGATCGCAATTGTACTGGGATCAGTAAATTGTTTTGCTGTCGGTAATACCATTTCCGAACAGGAAGCCAAGGACCTTCTTCTTGCAGCAAATAACTATTATTGCAAATATCAAGGATATGTAGGCTCATTTTTGAATAACGGTGACCGTGGAAAGCCGTTTATAACAACCAAACACTATGTTTCGGAAGCGGCTCGAAAAATCTATACAGAAGATATCGCTGACAATATGTGGTCATATCAGTGTTTTTGGAATTCGGAGCGATATGATGAAATTGAACCGACATATTTATATTGCTATTCGGATAACGGAGACGGTACAATAACAATAAAATCTGAATTTCCCATGTTCTTTAGAGTTTTTTATTTGTGCTTGGATTATTCATATGAAAACTACAACTACCAGAAAATTGCCGAGACCACGGGGCAGATAAAAATCCGCAATTTATCCGGAGACGATCAACAAGCCTCTGCGGTTGTTGAAGTATATAAGGCGGCAATGGATTGTACAGGCGAATTGGTATATATGGATGTCAGTTTTACTAAAACTTCCGGCGGATGGCGAATTTCAGGCGGTTCATTGGTTTATGCGTTCTCTGAATGGGAAAATCCCGAACTGAAATATGAATCTGTTTGCGGTAAGCATCCATTTTTACATGGTTTCCAAAGTGAATATATGGTAAATTATGCGGCTCAAGCTTCCGATCCGGATTACAATTATAAAACATGTGTTAAGTATGAAAATGGAAGTGTGCATGAAATGAGCTTGGAAGAGGTAAATGCAAAGTATCAGAATAATTTGAAATTCAATTCGTTTGTTCTACTATCAGCAAGTGAAGAAAAGGTGATATACACATTTGTGAATGAACTTGACGGAAAAACATATGATGCAATATTCACATATGATGAGAACTATGAATACGAAAGGGCAAAATATATGAACGGTAGCGAGACGATTACATATAAAGGTGCATGGCGTTTGACCGGCGGCGGAGTATATGACCTTGTAAACGGAAAAACCAATGTTGCACCGTATACGGGAGATGAAGCAAATAACACACTTCTTATCGCTGCTGTCATAAGCATTGTATCGCTTCTCGGCATGGGCATAGCTATTAAGGCTAGAAAGGTATAATTCTAAGATAAATAGAAAACTCTACCCCGCCGAACCGGATCAGGTTCGGCGGGGCTTTGGTGTGCCCGGCATGAGCGAACCACTTGGCGATGAAAGTACGCTACAGACTTGGCAGTAGGAACTGTCAGCCGAAGACAAGGGGATTGAGCTGTTGCGAGATAATTTGGCTGTTGAATTACTCTTGTTTTTATGATATAATATATAATGGTTAATAAGACAAAAAACGTCACTCCGGATGTGCATATAGAGGAGGAAGAAATGGAAACAGACAACAAGATGGCGATGAAGCTCGCAAAGCTTTCGGTTAAGATGCTTGATAAAGCATATGCACCGTATTCCGGATTTTACGTGGGAGCAGCGATGCTGGCCGGTTCCGGAAAGATATATACCGGCGCGAACATCGAAAACGCCTCGTATCCCGCGGGCACCTGCGCGGAAAGAAGTGCCATATCCCATGCGGCCTCAGAGGGCGAGAGAAAAATCGAGGCGATTGCCATCGCCGGAGGAAGAGGCGGAGACAACAGAGAGTTTACCTATCCCTGCGGAATATGCAGGCAGGTGATGCGCGAATTCTCCGACCCCAAGACAATGAAGGTCATTCTGTCAAGAAAAAAAGAAAACGGACGGCTCGAACTGAAAATATACACGCTTGAGGAACTGCTGCCCGGAGGCTTCGGACCGGAGAATCTTGGGAACGGAGACGGAAGCTTCTTTGCCTAACCAGAAGTCCCTAAGGCTCCGCCCGCAATTTCAGCGGCTTCTTCGGAGCTTTCTGACGGCGGAGAAACGCCGCATGATAGCATCGGCGGAAAAACGGTGATCAGTCGCCGTGCCGTGGTATCGTGTTCCGAAAGCGGCATCATACCTGTACCAGGGAGATAACAAATGGAATTTTCATCGGATATAAAGAACAGACTTTTTTCGGCAGTCGAAAAGAACAGAAAAACGGTTCTCGAGGCCGAAAGGCATATATGGAACAATCCCGAAAGCGGATACAGAGAATGGAAAACCCATGCCTACCTGAAGGAGAAGTTTGAAGAACTCGGGTATTCTCTTTATGAGGCAGGGAATATACCCGGCTTTTATACGGAATTCGATACCGGAGTCCCCGGCCCGACCGTGGTGGTATTCGGAGAAATGGATGCTCTGATAATACCGGGACATCCCGACTGCGATAAAACGACCGGCGCGGTACATGCCTGCGGACACAACGTACAGTGCGCGGCTCTGCTCGGAGTTGCGGCAGCGCTGAAGGAACCGGGCGTTACTGACGGTCTGTGCGGAAAAATCAGGCTCTTTGCCGTTCCTGCGGAGGAAATGATCGAGCTCGAGTACAGGACCGGCCTTATAGAAAAGGGAATAATATCGTATTACGGCGGCAAGCAGGAGTTCATGAAGCGCGGCTTCCTCGACGGCGTCGATCTTGCTTTTATGGTCCATCAGACGTCCGGAAGCGGGGCATCGGCCACGGCTTCGTCCAACGGCTGCATTGTCAAGACATACGAATTCATCGGCAAAGCGACTCATGCATCCGATCCGAGGCGCGCAAACAACGCTCTCTATGCCGCTACAAACGCAATAAATGCGGTAAATGCGCTCGGAGAAACCTTTGACGATGCGGAAAACATAAGATTCCATCCGATAATCACGGAGGGCGGACAGTCCGTCAACACAATTCCCGACAGGGTAAAGGTGGAAACATATATACGCGGAGCCTCGATGAAGGCCATAGGAGCGCTCAATCCCGCGGTAAACCGCGCTTTTGCGGCTTCCGCAGCCTCCATGGGGTGCAGGCTGATCATTCATGACGCTCCGGGATACGGTCCGCGCCACAACGATGCGAACCTTACGGGAATCATGCTTGATGCGGCCGGAGAAATTGTAGGGCGCGGAAACGTAAAGTATTCCGAAAAAAATGCCCTGGGATGCTCTGATATGGGCGATGTTTCCCAGGTGATTCCGTGTGCTCATCCCTTCCTCGGCGGAACGTCCGGCAGGGTTCATACGGCGGAATTCAGAGTCAGCGATCCCGAACTTGCCGCTCTCGGCAGCGCAAAGCTTCAGCTTCTGTCGCTGTTCGCTCTCCTCTCCGACGGAGCCTCGGCAGCCGGACGCGTTATTGCGGAAAGCAGCTGCGCATTTTCATCGGTCGGGGACTATTTCAGATATATAGACAGCTTTATTTACAACGGCGATGCCGTGTTTTATGAGCCCGACGGAAGCGTAAAGCTGAAGTTTACAAGATAAAAAGGTTAGGCATTTCTATTTTTTATCATGGCGGTTCCGTCCGTATAAAAGGCGGAGAAACAAAGCCTGACCCTCCATTGGAAAAACGCGGATCTCTGTGCAGATAATATCCGCTGTTTAAGTGAAACGGGTGATACTGATTCCGATATGAAAAAGAACGAAGACAATAAAAAAACGGAAAAGACGCCGTGCCGGGGCTTCCTGCCGATGTCGCAGGAAGAGGTAAGAGCCCTGGGATGGGACAGACCGGACTTTGTATACGTTATAGGCGACGCATATGTGGACCACTCCTCGTTCGGACCTGCGGTCATCGGCAGGACGCTTGAGGCAAGAGGCTACAGAGTCGCGATAATCAGCCAGCCCGACTGGACGGACGAGAACTCGGTCTGCGTCTTCGGTGAGCCGAGGCTCGGCTTCCTTGTTTCGGCCGGAAACATGGACTCCATGGTGAACAGGTACACGGTCAACAAGAAGACGAGGTCGCAGGACGCGTATTCGCCGGGAGGGAAAACCGGAAAGAGGCCGAATTACGCGACGATTGTGTACTGCAATCTGATAAAAAGAAAATTCAGGCACTCGCCTGTCATCATCGGCGGAATCGAAGCGAGCCTTCGCCGTCTCGGCCACTATGATTATTGGTCCGATTCGATGAAGAGATCCATCCTTCTGGATTCCGGCGCCGATATAATCTCTTACGGAATGGGGGAGCTTTCGGTTCCCGCAATAGCCGACGCGCTCGCGTCCGGCACTCCGATAAATGAAATAACGTCGGTTCCGGGAACGGTTTACAAGACAAGAGACGTTTCCGACATAAAAGGCATCATGCTTCCGGAATTCGATGAAATCGCAGCCGATCGCAGAAAATATGCCGAAAGCTTTGCGATTCAGTACGAAAACACCGATTTTGCAAACGCGAAGAAGCTCATAGAAAAATACGGCGAAAACAGATACGTGGTTCAGAATCCTCCGTCGCGTCCTCTGACGACGGCTGAGCTCGATGCCGTATACGAGCTTCCTTATAAAAACACGTGGCATCCCTCGTACGATGCCGAGGGCGGCGTTCCGGCGCTTGCCGAAATCAAGTTTTCGTTATCGTCCTGCAGGGGCTGCTTCGGAGGCTGCTCCTTCTGCGCCCTGACCTTCCACCAGGGAAGAATAGTACAGGCGAGAAGCAGGGAGTCTCTCGTACGCGAAGCCGAAAAGATGACCAAGGATCCCGAATTCAAGGGATATATCAACGATGTAGGCGGACCTACGGCCAATTTCCGCCGTCCGGCCTGCGACAAGCAGATGAAGAAGGGCGCGTGTCCGAATAAGCAGTGCCTGTTCCCCAAGCCATGTCCGAATCTTAAGGCCGACCATTCCGATTACATCTCTGTTCTCAGGGCATTGAGGGAAATCCCCGGAGTCAGGAAGGTGTTCATAAGGTCCGGAATAAGATTCGACTACATTCTTGCGGATAAGAAAACGGATTTCCTGACTGAGCTCTGCAGATATCATATATCCGGCCAGCTCAGAGTGGCGCCGGAGCATGTTTCGGATAATGTACTGAACCTCATGGGCAAGCCCCGGAACAGCGTTTACAAGGAATTCTGCGAAAAATTTGACAGAATTAACGGAAAAATCGGTAAGAAGCAGTATGTGGTGCCGTATCTTATGTCATCGCACCCGGGTTCTTCGCTTGAGGACGCCGTAAAGCTCGCCGAGGCTGTCAGAGACATGGGCTATATGCCGGAGCAGGTACAGGATTTCTATCCCACCCCCTCGACCGTATCGACGGTCATGTATGCCACAGGACTTGACCCCAGAACGATGGAGCCCGTTTATATTCCGAAAAGCCCTCACGAGAAGGCGATGCAGCGAGCGCTTATTCAGTATAAGCTGCCCGAAAACTACGAGCTCGTAAAAGAGGCTCTGATAAAAACCGGAAGAACCGATCTCATAGGCTTTGACAGAAACTGTCTGATTCCGCCGAGAAAGATCGCAGGGGCCGGAAAGCACTCCGAAACCTCCGGAAAAAATCAGGAAGATGCAGGAAAAAAAGGCGGAAGGTCCGCTTCAGGGGCTTCCTCAGGCCGTTCAAACGCTCCGAAGAACAGTGTAAAGCGTCAGGCCGACAATAGGGAAAAACAAAGGAGCATGTCCGAAAATATAAACTCCGGGAACGCCCGGGGAACGGAGCGCTCCGGTGATAAAAAACGAAAAAAGCACGGCAGGTGAGACACTCGCCTCCTAAGAAAACGGGTGACAATATGAATACCATGATAATTCCGACAAAAAAGAATAAAGCATCGATTTTTGTGAAAAGGGCAATGTGTCTGTCTCTTGCGGCGGCATCGCTGTTTGCTGCGTCCTGCGGAAAAAACGAGCCGGAGCAGACGGGGGAGCCGTCATCGACGGAGGCAATAATTACGACAGAGCCGGCGCCCGAATTCCTGGAAATAGTTAAGGACGGCGCCAGCAAATTCGTTATTGTCAGACCCGATGAGAACGATGCATGCACTCAGGACGCCCTGGCCTTTAAAAAATTGCTGAAAAAAAGAGTCGGGCTCGAGCTCGACCTCAGTACCGATTTCAGCACTCCCTCATATCCCGGAAGCAAAAACGGACCGGAAATCCTCATCGGCGCGTGCGACAGGGACGAGACCCGGGAATTCATCGATTCGCTGGAAGAGAACGAATACGGCTTTGCCGTTATCGGCGACAAGCTTGTAATAGCCGGAAAGAACGATTCGCTTACCGCCATGGCCCTGAGCTCGTTCGATGCGAGATATATGTTCAATAAGGATTTTGTGTCCGATAAGTCCATGAAGCTGCCGACAGGCCTCTCTGAAAAATACAAGACCTCGGAGCTTACGCTTTCAAAAATCATGAATTCTCCTCTCGGAGTCATCGCAACCTTCAAAAGATTCAAAAATATTGCGGCGCACGGAGATTTTCACGGAACCCAGGGCTCCGCTACCGACGGAAAGTATTTTTATGTCACGCTCCACAAGAAGACAAGCGCCGGAGTTGAGACCAATAAAATCGTTAAAATCGACATCGGTACAAACAAGGAGGTCATGCTGGGCCCGGAGCTTCCCACCGATCACCACAACGACATGTGCTACGATTCGCTGAGAAACCGTCTCGTCGCTCCGAACATGAACGGCACGCTCATCAGCATCATCGATCCCGAAACGCTGGAGCTCAAGGAAACCGTTAATGCAACCTGGCTCGGAGGCACTCCGTGGGCTATCGCGTACAACGAAGCCCGCGACAGGTACGTCATCGCGGCCGGAGGCGCCATAAATATCTGCGACGGCGATTTTAAGGTCGTTCAGAAAATATCGTTCCACAGCGAGCCGAATTACACGGGACAGGGAATGGACTGCGACGACGATTATATCTACATGCCGCTTTCCACCGCTGCCGGCAAATCGACCGACAACATTATTGTGGTTTATTCCTGGACCGACGGATATGTCAGAACCGTTCATATGAATACGAGCTGGGAGTCCGAAACCATGATGAACTATGACGGCATCAGATATGTTACCTTCAACGGAGGCGGAGCCGTATCGATTGCCAGGGTGGATTATGTCCTCGTATACAACGGATAACCCTCAGAACCGAAAAGTCGGCCGCGAAAGCGCAGCCGACAGCCGAAAAAACGAAAGGAATATAAAATAATGTACATCACCAGCGCCGAGGCAAACAAACTGCTTAAAAAACTCAACGAAGAATACAGATCCCTCACGGAGCTTGAAGGAAAGTCCAAAAGCTTTGTGGCTGCGGTCGGAGAGGATATCGAGACCGTAAGACCCGTTTACGATTTTGAGGAAACACAGAAAAAGCTCGATGAAACCGCGGAAAAAATCAGACGCTTAAAGCATGCCGTAAATGTTTTCAATACTACCCACAAGGTCGGAAGCTACGACATGACCGTGGACGAGATACTCGTATCTCTCCCGATTATGAGCGAAAAGCTGAAAAAGCTCTCCGCCATGAAGAACGTTCTGCCAAAGACCAGAGGCGGCGAATCCTACCGCCCGTCGGCTTCCGGAATTATCGAGTATACCTACGCAAACTACGACATCGCAAAGGCCGCCGAGGCTTACGACAGGCTCTCCGACGAGATTTCGGACATCCAGCTTGCTCTCGATGCTCTCAATACCTCCGAGAAATTTGAGGTGGATATTTAAGTCTGATTGAATTTCCGCCGCGGATCCCCGAAACGCGGGACCGCGAAAGCGCCCTCGGGGCGTTTTCGGACAGCCCGGTTCGCAGCCACCCCTTCCTTTTACGGAGAAAAAGCCGGTAAGAGTCAACGTTTAAAGTAATATGTTATTGATTATTCTTTTTGTTATTGCTTATCGGTCAGTGTTTACTGTTGACAGGAATTAATTATATTGATATACAATCAGGCTGCGGACGGATTTGCGGAAAAACCTTATTGCCGGTGCGAGGTTCGGTTACACCGCCGGTGTTTTCGTAAAAAATGCAAAAAAAAAGCAACAACGGTGACGATTCCCCGCGCGTTGATATCATTAGCTTGATATTCCGCGAGAAAAAAGTGACCGTTGTGCATTCGAGGCCTGACGCAGGATAACCTGCGAGAGTGAAAATATTATACTACATCCGGAGCGATTTGTAAATTATGAGTTTTCACAAAAAACACACACAAAAAATGTGCAATAATTACAAACAACTGACAAAGCTCATATTTTTTGAAAAAAGTATTGACAAAAGCCCTGAAAAGTGATATAATGTCTCGGAATTAAGCAGAACTCTCCGTTCTCACCCTGCCGCAGAGGCGCGCAGGCGTTGATAAGACTGTTTCCCGGCGGATACACCCCGGGGAAGACGTGCGCACGGAGATTCTCCGTGCTTATTTTTTTCCAAATCCATTAACAATTTGCCCGTTTAACCCGGAGGTGAACAACAATAGCAACCAAGGAAACTCTTATCAACGAAAACATCAGATGCAAGGAAGTCAGAGTCATTAATCAGGACGGTCAGCAGCTGGGGATCATGGCGCCCGAAAGCGCACTCCGCATCGCTTACAATTCCGGCCTCGACCTGATTCTCATCTCTCCCAACGCCCAGCCCCCCGTATGCAGAATCGCCGATTACGGACGCTACCGCTTCGAGCAGGACAAGAGGGAAAAGGAAGCCAAGAAGAAGCAGAACATCATCGAAGTCAAAGAGGTTCAGCTTTCCTGCCGCATCGAAACACACGACTTTGAAACCAAGGTCAACCACGCCTTACGCTTCTTGGGAGACGGAAACAAGGTTAAGGTTGTTCTCAGATTCCGCGGTCGTGAGATGAGCCATCAGCAGCTCGGCAAGGACATCCTTGATCAGTTCAAGGAAGCCGTAAAGGAAAGCGGAACGGTCGAAAAGGCCCCCGTTCTCGACGGCAAGCTTATGACCATGATTGTCTCACCGATTGCCAGGAAGGACTCTTCAAAGAAGGATAAGAACCAGACTGCGGAAGTAAAGACCGAGGAAGTCACTTCCGAATCATAACCGAAATCATGCTCCGCACGTCTGCGGAGTACAGAAAAGTATATTTTAATTTGCAGGAGATAAACCGCTATGGGAAAAATCAAGACTCACAGAGCCTCTGCCAAGCGTTTCGACGTAACCGCTAACGGCAAGGTAAAAATGAACCATTCTCATCATCGTCACAAGCTCGGACTTAAGGACCAGAAGAGAAAGAGACACCTTCGCACTGCCGATTTCGTTCAGGGCAAGGTCGCGTCCAACATTCGTGCACTTATCAATAAGTGAAGCGGATCGACCGGAATAACAGGAGGAAAGAAAAATGGCAAGAGTAAAGGGCGCGATTATGGCGCGCAAGAGAAGAAACGCCGTTCTTAAGGCCGCTAAGGGCTATTACGGTGCAAAGAGCAAGCATTTCCGCACAGCCAAGCAGGCTGTAATGAAGAGCGGAAATTACGCATATATCGGACGCAAGCTCAAGAAGAGAGATTTCCGCTCTCTCTGGATTGCTAGAATCAATGCACAGGCCAAGGTGAACGGAATGAACTATTCCACCCTTATCCACGGCCTCAAGAAAGCCGGCGTAGATCTTAACCGCAAGATGCTCGCCGAGATTGCCGTTGCCGACAAGGAAGCATTTGCTGCCCTCTGCAACCAGGCCAAGGCTGCTCTCTGATTTTAATATATGGGGCTGCGTGCTTATGCCGCAGCCTCATATGTCTATGTTAAGCCGGCTTTTGCCGGTGCTTTTATAGGACGTTTTTCAGTAAAAATGAAGGAAGCAATATACATTTCTTCCCGCACAAATCAGTTTGTCATCCGTATGCACTCGCTGTCGGACAAAAAATACCGCGACAGTGAACGCCTTTTCCGCTTTGACGGCTTAAAGCTGTTCGAAGAGTCGGCGGCATGCGGAATCAGTCCGGAATATGTGCTGCTGCGTGAAGATATCGCCGACAGATATCTGCCCCTGATAGCAGATAAAACCCCGTCTGCACAGCCGGTTATCCTTTCGGGACCCGCCTTCTCCAAGATAACGGAGGAGAAAGCTCCTCAGGGCATAATATGCGTTGCCGGGTACATCGACAGACTTCACAAAAGCTTTGATAATAACAGTGATGCCGCGGCCGCTGCCGCGGACGAGGACGTCATCGCCGTTGAATCGGTGCAGGACCCGGGTAATCTGGGCACGGTGATACGCTCGGCCGCAGCTTTCGGCGTCGGTACCCTTCTGCTGTCCTCCGATTGCGCGGATATTTACCATCCGAGAACGGTAAGGGCTGCCATGGGTGCCGTCTTTTCCAGAAGGATAATCAGAACATCGGATCTTCCCGGAGCCTTAAAATCTCTTTCGTCATCGGGAAGAAGGGTGCTCGGTGCGGCGCTGTCCTCCGACGCTGTCCGTCTGTCGGACATTAGCGTAAAACGGAGCGATATATTCGTTATAGGCAATGAGGGACACGGCCTTTCCGAAGCGGTAGTTGCAGCCTGCAACGGAACGGTCTTCATTCCGATGCCGGCGGGACGGGGCGTCGAAGCGCTCAATGCGGCCGTGGCGGCATCGGTCATTATGTCCGAAAGAAAGAGGTGCTGATGAGGGAAACAGTTCATGAAATCTGGCTTTCGCTCGGGATAGGTCCCGGCGGAGCGTTCGGAAAACTGTTTGACACATTCGGTGACGTTTACGGTATTTATTCTGCAACCGCCGGGGACCTGGACGAAACGGGGCTTCCCGGAGGCATGATCCGTAAGCTCAAAAACAAAGATCTCGGGGAAGCGGCAAGAATCGCCGCTTTCTGCGAAAAGCATAACATTGAAATTACCGTTTACGGAAAGCCCGGCTATCCCGGACCGCTGACCGCCATAGATACTCCGCCGTATCTGCTTTACGTCTCGGGAAGACTGCCGGACTTTGAAAGAAGGTTCGGCCTCGGTATTGTCGGCTCGAGGAATATGACGGGATACGGCATGCGTACGGCCTACAGAACGGCGTACGAAACCGCTGCTGCCGGAGCGGTTATCGTAAGCGGAATGGCCCGCGGAATCGACGGAACCGCGGCTGTCGGCGCATTGGAGGCCGGCGGAACAACCGTTGCGGTGACAGGCTCCGGCCTTGATGCCGCATATCCCGCAGAGCACGACGCGCTGATGAAAGCGATTGCGGGAAGCGGAGCGGTTATCAGTGAATATCCTCCGGGTTCGCCGCCTCTTGCGGGACATTTCCCCGTCAGAAACAGACTGATTGCGGGACTGTCGGACGCATTGCTCGTGGTGGAGGCCGGAAGAAAAAGCGGAGCCATGCTCACAGCGGACATAGCTCTGAATCAGGGGAAGAATATATTTGCCGTACCGGGCAGAACGGAGGATCCGTCCTCCGAGGGACCGAATTCTCTGTTGGGAATGGGTGCCGGAATCTGTCTTTCCGGAGCGGATATTCTGTCGCCTTATCTGGAGAAATATCCGTCCTCGCTCAACAGCGAGTCATATGCCAGGGCCACCGTTTCCTCAGCCGTTACCACCGAAATTCTGGCGGAATACGGCGTAAAGGCAGTCGTCGACGATTGCACGGGAAATATCTATCCGGCTCCTCCGGAGCCCGCCGTTTCGGTTACGGTTCCGAAAAAACGGCAGACAACCCCAAAAACAGAACAGAGCGCTCAGCCCGCGGCCGCGGACAGGGGGCGCGGCAGGCTTCCTCCCGAGGGAGAGCAGAGAGATTTTTATCTTCTCATTCCGCGCGGAGAACGTGTAGGAGCCGATTTCTTTGCGGACAGAGGCTATTCGCCCCGGCGGGCAATGGAGCTTCTGACACTGCTGGAAATTTCGGGCTACATTACCGGAGTTCCCGGAGGCCTTTATGTGCTGTAAAAATTTCAGATAAACGAATCACCCGCAGGGCGGCGGTCCGGGAAAAGGCGTAACGATGCTTTTCCCGGCGCTGCCGGGCGGTCCGAAAGGAACAACAGTTTATAAATATGGCTAAGAAGAATTTAGTTATCATCGAGTCCCCCTCCAAGGCCCATACCATTCAGGAGGCGCTCGGATCGGGTTATAAAGTCATCGCGTCAAAGGGTCATGTCAGAGACCTCCCCAAGAGTCAGTTCGGCATCGATATCGATGACGGCTTCAAGCCCCGCTACATAAATATCAGAGGCAAGGGCGACACCATCAAGGAGCTTAAGAAGGAAGCCAAGGCCGCAGGCAAGGTCTTCCTTGCAACCGACCCCGACCGCGAGGGTGAAGCGATTTCATGGCATCTTGCCAACGTGCTCGGCATCGAGCCCGAAAACGCGCTCAGAGTCACGTTCAACGAGCTCACAAAGAGCGTAATAAAGACATCCGTTAAGAATCCGCGCGCCATCGATATGAACCTTGTCAACGCGCAGCAGACGAGAAGAATCCTCGACAGAATCGTCGGATACAAGCTGAGCCCGCTGCTCTGGCTCAAGATTCAGAACGGCCTTTCCGCCGGAAGAGTCCAGTCGGTGGCAACAAGGCTCGTTGTCGAGAGAGAACGTGAGATTTCCGCCTTTGTTCCGGAGGAATACTGGACCGTTGCGGCGACGCTTTCGAACGGAGCCGGCGAGCTTGCCGTAAGATATGTCGGAGAAACCGACGGCAACGGCAGACAGAGAATTTCAGACGGTGCCTTTGCGGAAAAGGTCGCCGATGACGTTAAGAACGGCAGCATGAAGGTCGCTCTGGTAAAGCACGGCATCAAGGAAAAGAATCCTCAGCCCCCCTTCACCACATCGACGATGCAGCAGGAGGCCTCCAAACGCTTAGGCTTCAGATCGGACAAGATTATGACCATTGCCCAGGAGCTTTACGAGGGAATCAACCTCGGAGCCGCTCTCGGAGGCACTCAGGGTCTTATCACATACATGAGAACCGACTCCCTCAGAGTCTCCGCCGAGGCTCAGAGCGCGGCGGCTGACTATATCGCCTCCGCTTACGGACCCGAATACAATCCCGCCGTTCCCAGGGTTTACAAGACCCGTTCCGGCGCTCAGGACGCGCACGAGGCCATCAGACCCACGCAGGTGGCTCTGGAGCCCGCATCGATTAAGAAGCAGCTCACACCCGACCAGTACAAGCTTTACAAGCTTATCTGGGAGCGCTTTGTCGCGTCTCAGATGGCTTCCGCCAAGCTCGATACCGTCAGCGTCGATTTCGAATGCGCGGGCCATGTGTTCAGAGCGGGAGGCTACACCGTTGTGTTCCGCGGATATTCCGCGGTCGGAGGAAGCCTTTCCGACATCGGCGCTCAGGACGAAGCGCAGGACGATGCCGACAGCCTTGTCAAGAATCTCAGATTCCCGCAGCTTACGAAAGGGGATATGCTCTCGGTTAAGACCGCGGATGCGGCTTCTCACTTTACCGAGCCCCCCGCAAGATATACCGAAGCCACTCTCATCAAGGCTCTCGAGGAGAAGGGCATCGGACGTCCTTCAACCATTACTCCCACGATTACGACCATTGTCGGACGCAAGTACGTAAAGCGCGACGGAAAATCCCTTGTTCCCACCGAGCTCGGCTTTGATACCACCGCTCTTATGGAGAACGATTTTGCCGATATCGTCAATTACGATTTCACCGCCAACCTGGAAAACAGCCTTGACGGAATAGAAAACGGCACCGATGAAATGTCGAATCTGCTCAGCGACTTCTGGTCCGGCTTTGAAAAGGAGCTGAATGCCGCCTGCGAGAAGGAGGAGGAGAAAAAGGCTCCCGTTCTCGAGGAAACCGATATTATCTGCGACAAGTGCGGCGCCAGAATGGTAGTGAAAACCTCAAGACGCAAGGTTAAGTTCGCTGCGTGCCCCAATTATCCTAAATGCCGCAATACAAGGTCTCTCGACAGCGAAGGCAAGCCCGTTGATCCCGCTGCTGCCGAAACCGCAAAGGCCGAGCCGGAGCTTGCCGGCTTCAAGTGCGAGCTCTGCGGCGGCGAAATGGTAAGACGCAAGGGTCCGTACGGCACCTTCTTTGCCTGCATCAATTTCCCCGCCTGCCGCTTCTCAAAGACGGAGGAGCTGGCCCTTGAAAACGTTGCCTGTCCTAAGTGCGGCGGAAGGGTTATCATCCGTCACGGAAAGAGAAAGACAACCTTCTACAGCTGCGAGCACTATCCGGAATGCGATTTCTCCAGCTGGATGGAGCCCACATCCGAAAAATGCCCTGAGTGCGGAGCCATGCTCTTCAAGCGCAAGGGCAAGGGCGGAGGCTTCAAGTGCTCGGATGCAAAATGCGGCTATTCCACCGTGGAGCGCAAGGCGGATGAGAATGCGGAGAACACCGACTTTTCATCCTTCTTCACCGACGTGCCCTCTCTCGACTACGAGGGAGAGAATGTTCCTATGCCATCCGACGATGACGCTCCCGCATCCGGGAACTGATTTTCGGTCCCCGAAAAAATACTGTCGGTCACATGCGGACCGACTGATCGGATACGGCAAATAATATGACTATAAACGTAATCGGAGCGGGTCTTGCCGGCTGCGAGGCGGCGCTTGCCGCCGTAAGAACCGGCGTAAATGTCAGACTTTACGAAATGAAGCCCGACAAATACACACCCGCTCACAAAAAGCCCGGCTTTGCCGAGCTTGTATGTTCAAACTCTCTGAGATCCGACAGCGTGACAAACGCTGTCGGACTTCTGAAGGAGGAGATGAGGCGCCTCGGCTCCGCCGTCATGGAGGCTGCCGATGCCACGCGGGTCCCCGCAGGCTCCGCTCTTGCGGTTGACAGAGACCTTTTCTCCGCCTTTCTTACGGACCGCGTCATGTCCTGCCCCGATATCGAGCTCATCCGCGGAGAGGTAACATCGATCCCCGATGACGGCGTGACCGTAATTGCCACGGGACCGCTCACATCGGACGGTCTTGCGGACAAAATCGAAAATTCGCTCGGCTGTCCCGGCCTTCATTTCTTCGATGCCGCCGCTCCGATAGTTGACGGCAGCACTGTGGATACGTCGATTGCCTTCTTTGCCTCCAGATACGGCAAGGGCGATGCGGACTACCTCAACTGCCCCATGACAAAGGAGCAGTACGATGCTTTTTATAACGAACTTATAAACGCCCGCTGCGCGTCTCTTCACGATTTCGATGCCGAGGATCAGAAGGATCTCAAGGTGTTCGAGGGCTGCATGCCCGTTGAAGTGATGGCTGCCCGCGGCTACGATACCCTCAGATTCGGACCGATGAAGCCCGTGGGTCTTGAGGACCCCAGATACCCCGGAAAAGAATACTATGCCGTTATTCAGCTCCGCAAGGAGAACACCGAGGGAACCATGTTCAATCTCGTGGGCTTCCAGACACATCTTGCCTTCCCCGAGCAGAGAAGGGTTTTCCGAATGATTCCGGGACTCGAAAACGCGGAATTCCTGAGATACGGCATCATGCACAGAAACACATACCTTGATTCTCCCGGCTTTCTTGATTCGGATTATTCCGTGAAGAAGCGTCCCGGCCTTTACTTTGCCGGACAGATGACGGGTGTCGAGGGCTACGTTGAATCCGCAGGCTCCGGTCTGGTTGCCGGAATATCCGCGGCAAGATATGCTCTGGGCCTTGAAAGAGTGGTTTTCCCTGCGGAGACGATGCTCGGCGCAATGGCCGCCTATGTGTCGAACGGATCGCTCGGAAATTTTGTCCCGATGAATGCGAATTTCGGAATTATCGCACCTCTCGAGCATAGGGTAAAGGGCGGAAAACAGGCCAAATACGCGGTTTACGCCGAAAGATCCCTGGCCGCGGCAGACAGTCTGAAAAAGGTTCTTTTTCCGGACTGTGAATAACGGTGAAATAAAATGAGAATAATAGTTGATTGCATGGGCGGAGACCGCGCTCCTCTTGAACCCGTAAAGGGCGCATACGCCGCATCGCTTGAATATAACGCAAGCTTTATACTTGTCGGCGACAGAGCTGCCATAGAGAAAATCGGAGAAAGCGAGGGCCTGAATCTCTCGCGCTTCGATATCATCGACGCTCCCGAGACGGTCGAAATGACCGACGATCCCCTTACGGTAATACGCCAGAAGAAAGATTCCAGCATGAACAAGGCTTTGTCGATGCTGGCGGCGGGAGAGGGCGATGCCGTGGTCAGCACCGGAAACACCGGAGCCCTGTATACCGGAGCCACGCTCATCGTAAGAAAAATCAAGGGCATAAAGAGGCCGGCCATAGGCACGATGCTGCCCATGGATCCCCCGGTGCTTCTGCTTGATTCCGGCGCAAACACCGTCTGCAACGAGGAATACCTCGAGCAGTTCGCCGTTATGGGAAGCATATATATGTCAAAGCTTTACGGAATCAAAAACCCCAGAGTCGGTCTTCTCAACAACGGCTCGGAGGAGTGCAAGGGAACCGAGCTGCAGCTTAAGACATTCGCGCTGCTCAAGAACCTTCCCGGCATCAATTTCGTAGGAAACGTTGAGGCCGACAAGATTCCGAGAAATGCCTGCGACGTTCTGGTTACGGACGGCTTTACCGGAAACATTCTGCTGAAATCCATAGAGGGCATAGGCAAGTACGCTCTCTCGGTGATGAAGAAGATGTTCATGTCGGATATTTTCACCAAGCTTTCGGCAGTGCTTGTCAGGAATAAACTTTCAGGAATAAAGAAAAAATTCGATCCCTCGGAGCTCGGAGGAGCGCCGATACTCGGTATTTCAAAGCCGGTTATCAAGGCACACGGAGCATCCGACGCCAAGGCGGTAAAGAACGCCATCGGACAGGCCATAAACTACGCGTCGTCCGGCGCAATCGTCAGCATCGCAAAGGAAATAAAGGTTTTTACGCCGGCACAGAACACGGAGAATAATTCACAGAATAATTCATCGAAATGAAAAACAACGGCAATATGAAAGAAAAAAGAGAAGAGACGGGGCGTCAGAATGAGGAGGGCGAAATCCGCAAGGCTGTCACAAGCCGCGTGGAGAAGTCCATAGGCTACGAGTTTTACGATAAAATGCTTCTTCACGAGGCATTGACCCATTCTTCATACAGCTACGAGCACGGCGGACAGAAGGTCTGTCCCTGCAACGAAAGACTCGAGTTTCTAGGGGATTCCGTGCTCTCCGTCATTGTAAGCGAATATCTTTTTGAAAATTATCCGGATTCTCCCGAAGGGGATCTCACAAGATGCAGAGCCGAGCTCGTATGCGAGAGGGCACTTTCGGAATATGCGACGGAGATAGGCCTGGGAGACTCTCTGCTGCTCGGCAAGGGAGAGGAGAAGAACGGTGGCCGCACGAGGCCCTCGCTCCTCTGCGACGCTTACGAGGCCCTCCTGGCGGCTGTTTACATCGATTCCGGAGAGGGTGATGCGGGCAAGACCGCGGTGGCTGAATATGTCATGCCCTCCGTCATGAAGAGACTCGGCGGAATGATGACCGGAAAGCCCGTCATCGACTATAAAACGCTGCTTCAGGAAACGGTTCAGGCCGATTCCAAGGGAGAGCATCTCGAATATGTCCTCGTTGAAGAAGAAGGCCCGGACCACGCCAAAATATTCACGGTTGAAGCCAGAATAGATTCAAACGTGTTCGGCAGGGGAACCGGCAGCTCAAGAAAAAAAGCGGAACAGAATGCCGCAAGACAGGCGCTTATCAAGTGCGGCGTCATAGAGTCCTCCGAAAACGATGAGATCTGACTTCACGGCCGGCTCGGAAGCCGAAAAAAACAGGACCGGCAGACACAAAAACATTCCGGTCTTCATACCTCATCTCGGCTGCCCGAATAACTGCGTCTTCTGCAATCAGAGAGTTATTTCGGGCAGACAGTTTTTTGATGAGAACGATGTGGAAAAACAGATAAGGACTGCCTGCTCCACCCTTAATCCGGAGGACTGTGCCGAAATTGCTTTCTTCGGAGGCTCGTTTACCGGCATCGACCGCGGGCTGATGGTGAGACTGCTCGAAACGGCACACGCCTTTCTTGCGGATCCCAGGTGTCCCGTAAAATCCGTAAGATGCTCCACGCGTCCGGATTACATCGACGGGGAAATTCTGTCAGTTCTGAAAAAATACGGTGTGGAAACCGTAGAGCTCGGAATCCAGAGCATATCCGACGGCGTACTTGCCGCCAGCAGACGCGGACATACCGCGGAGATGACGGTGAAGGCCTGCAGAGCCGTCAGGGCGGCGGGCTTTCGGCTGATAGGACAGATGATGGTCGGACTGCCGGGATCGACGCCGGAGAGCGAGCGCGCAACCGCGGAATTTATCTGCGGAGAGGGCGCGGACGGAGCCAGAATCTATCCGACGGTCGTGTTTACCAGAACGGAGCTCTGTGATATGGCTAAGGCCGGCGCCTATGTGCCTCTTACTGATGCGGAGGCCGTTGAGCGGACTGCAGACCTGCTCGAAATCTTCGATGCCGCGGGCGTGCCCGTAATCAGAACGGGACTTTGCTCGGGAGAATCGCTTTCGTCGCCCGAGGAGGTTTACGGAGGCGCATCGCATCCCGCAATAGGCGAGATGGCTATGTCGGAGGTTTTCAGGAGAAGACTTGACAGGGCGCTAAAGGAAATATCCGTAAAAACGGCCGGCGACGCCCCGGAAGGAGATGAAAACGTCCCGGCAACCGTCGGTGATACGGCCGGAAGCCCGGGAGTCGGACGGACTGAGAAAAGGCTGCCTGAGCTCGTTATTTACGTGCCGCAGGGCTGCCAGTCCAAGGTTTGCGGACAGCATAAAAGCAATATGTCGTTTATAAGAGAAAAATACCGCATCGGGAAGATAAAAATTCTTGAAAAAAACGACATTATAGGTTATAATATATTATTAAACATTAAGTATTAATCCCGCCGTTTTCGGCACCAACTATCAACCGGAGGTTTCCCCTTGTACTTAAAGCAAATAGAGCTTCAGGGCTTCAAGTCGTTTCCCGACAGAACCAAGCTGACATTTGAGCCCGGCGCAACAGTAATCGTCGGACCCAACGGAAGCGGAAAATCGAATATTTCCGATGCCATGCGCTGGGTTCTCGGAGAAATCTCTTCCAAGAGCCTGCGCGGTACCAAAATGGAGGATATCATTTTCGGAGGCTCGGACAGCAGAAAGCCCATGACTTATGCCGAGGTTTCGGTGACCTTTGACAACAGATCGGATTTCGGACATCTGAACGTTCCGTACGACGAAATCACCGTAACCCGCCGCTATCACAGAAACGGAGACAGCGAGTATTTTATCAACCGTTCGGCCTGCAGACTCCGCGATATTTACGAAATGTTCTTAAACACCGGCGTAGGCCGCGACGGATACTCCATCATCGGACAGGGCCGGATTGCCGAAATAATATCAAAAAAGAGCGACGACAGACGCGACATCTTTGAGGATGCCGCAGGAATCGCCAAATACCGTCATCGCAAAAACGAGGCGGAAAGAAATCTGGATGCCACCAGAGCGAACATGGACAGAGTCCGTGACGCACTGAATATCATGAACGGCCATCTGGCCTCTCTTCAGAGAGAGAGCATCAGGGCCCGCCGCTTTGTCGAGTACAGCGAAATCAAAAAGCAGGCTGACGTAAGACTCTGGCTTTACGATACCGAAAAGCTGAGAAATGATATTTCCTCGGCGGAGTCATCGGGTTCGATGGCGGAAATGGAGCTGTCTGAGGCAGAGGAGTCCCTTGCGACTCTGAAGAGCCGCCAGGACAGACTGGAGGAGCTGACTGCCGAAAACAGGCGCGAGGCCTCCGTGCTGCTCGACAGCATCAGACAGAGAACCCAGGAAAACCACGAGCTGGATTCCCTTGTCAGAGTTACAAAGACAAAAATAGAGAACTCGGAGGCTACAGCGGAATCCGAGAAGAATAACGCCGCCGCTCTCAGAGCGAATGCGGAGAAGGAAAAGAAAAACGCTGCGGGAAAAAGAGCGGAAGCGGCAGCCATGGCGGAGGAAATCAAAAAGCTCACGTCAGAGGAGGCCGATCTCACAAAGGCGGCGGCCATAGCCGCCGATAAGGCAGACAGCCTTGAGGACGCGATAGCGACTGCCTTTGACGAAATATCCGCGAGCAGAGCCGAAATATCAGATGCAGACGCGAGACTCGACCTTCTCGGAAAGTCCGGGGACGCCGAGGAAAACAGGGACGACGCAGCAAGAAAGGACCTTTCCGAGCGCGAGGCCGAGGTTGAGAGGGCACAGACGGAATGCTCCGACAGTGAGGACCTCATTTCCGCATATACCGCAAGAATAATGTCCCTGACGGAGCTTCTCGAAAGCCGCAGAAGCCGCCATTCCGCCCTTACCGCGGAGTATAACGGAGCTGTTAACGAGCTTGCCGCCGCAACCGTAAAATACGATACGGGCGCCGGACGGATTGAAGCGCTGCGCAGAATGGAACAGCACTTTGACGGCTATAACAACAGCGTAAAGCATATAATGCAGACATACTCGGCCGGAGGAATAACCGGTACGCGCGCAAGATGCGGTAAGATTTTCGGCCCGGTATCGTCGCTGATTCACGTAAAATCCGAATATGTCACAGCGGTCGAGATAGCTCTCGGAGCCGCGATACAGAACATCGTCGTTGACAACGAGGAGACCGCGAGAGCGGCCATTGAGGTTCTTCGCAGGGACAATGCCGGAAGAGCGACGTTCTTCCCGCTTACATCGGTGAAGCCCTCTTCCCCCACGAGGGAGATGAGACAGGCTGAAAGCTGCAGAGGATACATCGGCGTTGCATCCGAGCTCGCTGTAACGGATGATAAATTCACCCCCGTAATCAGCTCCATGCTCGGCAGAACCGTCGTTTTCGATACCCTTGAGAACGCCACGGCAATGGAAAAGAGCTGCGGATACAGCGTAAGAGCGGTTACTCTCGACGGACAGCAGATTAACCGCGACGGCTCCTTTACCGGAGGTTCCGTGAGAACCGGAAGCGGAATTCTTACGAGAGCCGATGAAATCAAGCGCATGGAGAATGAGCTTCAGGCGCTGAAAAAGAAAATCGCGGTCACGGAAAAAACCAAGGCGGAGCTTTACGAAAAGCTCGGAGCACTGTCGGGAGAAATCTCCGATGCCGACAACGAGCTTCACCTCACGGAAACCCTCTGCGAGGTTGAAAAGGCCAGACTCGACAAGCAGCGCGAGGCGCTTGCGTCAAGCATCGAGCTTCTCGAGAAGCTTAAGGCGGACATTGCGTCCTCGGAAGACGAAAAGGAAAGAAGAGAGGCCGAAATAGAGGCTCTTACCGTCAGAAAGAAGGAGCTTTCCGAAAAGGTTGCGGAGCTTGAAGCCTTCAGAACCGATGCGGATATTGCGAGAGGCGACGCACTCAACGAGCGCGACGCAAAGCAGAATGCCGCAACGGCGGTAACGATAAAAATCACGGGACTCAGACGCGACATAGAGAGCTGCAACGCCATGGCGGAGCTTTCCGACGGCAAGGCCGCGGAGCTCCTCTCCGATGCCGCGGCAAAGGACGAAAGACTTATGGAGCTTGCGTCCGCCGCCGCGGAGCTTAAGGAACGTCTTGACGAAGCGATAAGAAGCTTCACCGAGGGACAGAAGGATCTCGGTGAGCTTAACGAGAAAAGGAATTCCGCCGAGGCCTCGGGCCTTGAATTCGAAAAGAACAGCGCGGAGCTTCGCCGTTCGGTTGCGGACGTAAGCGCAAGACGCGACAGACTCATGCAGGAAAAGCTGACAAGAGAAACCGGGCTTGCAACGCTTCGTTCCCAGCTTGACGCGCTCTCCGCAAAATTCTGGGAAGAGCACGGCATGACAAGAGCGGAGGCTGTTGCCTGCAACTATCCTCCTCTGACAAAGGAGGAGAGACCCTCTGTCCTTGAAATCCAGACCGAATACCGCAACAAGATCAGAAACGTGGGCAACTGCGATCCCGCTTCGATTGAGCAGTACGAAATCGAAAAAGCGAAATACGACGAGCTCATGTCTCAGATGACGGATCTCGAAAAGGCCGAAAACGAGCTGCTCAAGGTTATTTCACAGCTTGAATCCGAGATGAAAAAGGTATTCGTCACCGCCTTCGATCAGATCAACGAAAACTTTAAAAAGACATTTACGGAACTCTTCGGAGGAGGCTCGGCCGAGCTTCAGCTGACGGATCCCGACAATGTGCTCGAAAGCGGAATCGAAATCAAGGCGGCTCCTCCCGGCAAGATCATCAAATCGCTGCTTCAGCTCTCCGGAGGCGAGCAGTCCTTCGTCGCCGTCGCGCTTCTGTTTGCGATTCTGCAGGTGAATCCGCCCCCGTTCACAATCTTCGACGAGGTTGAGGCCGCGCTCGACGAGGTCAACGTCGACAGATTCGCCAATTATATCAGGCGTTATTCCGGTGAGATGCAGTTCATCGTCATTACTCACCGACGCGGTACGATGAATGCCGCGGACAGACTTTACGGCGTTACGATGCCGGAGTCCGGCATTTCAAAGGTCCTGACCCTCAACGTTCAGGATATTGCCGGAAGAAAGGGAGAATTCTGGGATGAGCTTTCTTGAAAAACTGAAAAACGGTCTTGCAAAGACCAAAAACGCATTCATCGGCTCCATAAAGGGCATGCTCAGAAATTTTGTGAGAGTCGATGAGGACATGCTCGAGGAGCTTGAGGAGACACTGATCTGCGCCGACGTCGGCGTGGAAACCTCCGAAAAAATCATAGACGATCTTCGCGAGAGAATAAAGGACGACAGAATCAAAAGCAAGGAAGACGTAATGTCCGCTCTCGAGGAAATCATTACCGGCATGATCGGCGAGGGAGAGCCCCTGAAGCTAGATACTAAGCCCGCCGTCATTCTCGTTACCGGTGTAAACGGCGCCGGAAAGACCACATCGGTCGGTAAAATATCGAATATTCTGAAAAAAAGCGGAAAAAAGGTGGTTGTTGCCGCAGCCGATACCTTCAGAGCCGCTGCAATCGATCAGGTCGCCGTGTGGTGCGAGCGCGCCGGCGTCGAGCTGATTAAACAGAGCGAGGGCTCGGATCCGGCAGCGGTTGTTTTCGATGCCTGCAACTACGCGAGAACTCACGGAGCCGACGTGCTCATCGTCGATACCGCCGGCAGACTTCACAATAAGAAGAATCTTATGAACGAGCTTGCCAAAATCAACCGCGTAATCGACAGAGAGCTTCCCGGCTGCTCGAGGGAAAATCTGCTTGTGCTTGATGCGACTACGGGACAGAACGCCATAAGCCAGGCGAAGGAATTCTCAAAGGTTTCGGATCTTTCCGGAATCGTGCTCAACAAGCTTGACGGCACCGCGAGAGGCGGAATCGTGCTTTCCATAAAGGAGGAGCTCGGCATTCCCGTCAAGTTTATCGGAGTCGGAGAGAAAATAGACGATATGCAGGAATTCGTCGCCTCCGATTTCATAGACGCCCTTTTCAGAGAATAATCGCTTTTATGAAGGGGTACTTCGGATGTTTGTAAACGGTTTTGACAAAAAAAGAGATTTGTTTGTAATACTCGGAACGGTTGCCGCACTTGCAACAGGCTTCAGCGGCACGAGAACCGTAATCGGAGCTCTTTCTTTTATAAAGAATTACGGTAATACGGCATCGACTGGATCTATGCTTGCGCTCTCAAGCTATATTGCTTCGCTGGTTGGGACGGTATCCGGAATTCTTTGGGTTATTTTTCTGTTCACCGCGCCATTTTTAAGGCGTGCAAACATATTTTTTGTTATTTCCCGTAGCATCTCCGTCATTGTGATTCTGTTCTCGAACATATCGGTCCAATCCGTCGGTGTTACGGTTTCGCCCGCGGACCGCGCAGAAAATCTTCTTCTTTTGGTACTGCAATTGTTTATTGACGCGGCCTTTATTCTCGCCGGCGCATGGAATTTCAGAATTAAGCCCTTGAATATCACGGCGGATGTCGCAGTGATACTGAGCATCGCGTTTACCGCGATGACAACTCTGACGGTTGCGAAGGCGATCATCGGAAAAAATATCGATATAGGTTCGTTTGCGGTATCATGGGTGATAAGTGCTGCGGAGCTGGCCGTTAATGCGGTGTTCTGGTTTGTCGCCGTCGGCTTCCGAAGAAAAAAAGCCGGTTAAATTCGATTTGAAAGGAATCTGTCACAATGAAAATTCTGATGGCTACCAGAAATAAAGGAAAAATCAGGGAGTTAAACAATCTTCTCGCGGAATATATTCCCGGAGAGAAGGTCGAGCTTGTTTCTCTCGATGACATCGGCTTCACCGATGAAATAGAGGAAAACGGAAATTCCTTTGAAGAAAACGCTCTCATAAAGGCAAAAGCCGGCTGCGCCGCGACGGGACTCATTACCGTTGCCGACGATTCCGGTCTGACCGTCGAAGCCTTGGGCGGTGCCCCCGGCATCTACTCCGCCAGATATTCGGGCGGCGACGACGAAGCCAACAACGACAAGCTCTTATCCGAGCTTCAGGGAGTGAAAAACAGAGAGTGCGCGTACGTGTGCGCCATGGCCTGCGTATTTCCGGAGGGCAATGTCTTATCCGGCGCTCCTATAGTCGTGACAGGCACCTGTGAAGGAGAAATCCTCTGCGCGAGAAGAGGAGAAGGCGGTTTCGGATATGATCCGCTCTTCTGGTTCGATCCGTTCGGAAAAACTTTCGGTGAACTCAGCCAGGAGGAAAAAAATGCCGTAAGCCACAGAGGCGAGGCGGTAAGAAAGCTTGCGGCTTCGCTTGAAATGAGAATCGAGGCTGCAAAGGAAAAACTTTGGAGACAATTGGAAATATGATAAAGCTTAATTCAAAACAGCGCGCCTATCTTCGCGGACTTGCGGCGGCACAGCCGACAATAATGCAGATCGGCAAGGACGGAGTCACATCAAATCTTGTTAAAACCGTATCCGATGCCCTTGAGGCCAGAGAGCTCATAAAGCTTTCGGTGCTTGAAACAGCCGGTCTTACTCCCGCTGAGGCAGCAGATGAGCTGAGCGATGCGACGGGAGCCACCGTGGTTTGCACCATAGGCAGAAAGCTCGTGCTCTACAGAGAATCGATAAATCACAAAAAGATAGAACTGTAATCATGGAAATTACCGAGGAAAGACTGTCGGCTCTCAGAAATTCCCTGGGAGATTTCATATCTCCCAAACGACTCCGTCATATTCTGGCGGTTGAAGTAATGGCCGACAGGCTCGGCGGCCTTTTCATGCCGGAGAAACGAATGAAGCTCCGCGCGGCCGCCCTGCTTCACGACATAACCAAGGAATACTCCTACGACAGGCAGCTGAGCGTCGGAGAGGCTCTCGGAATCGTTTTCTCCGATATAGAAAAGGCTGCGCCGAAAACACTTCACGCCATAACCGCCGCGGCGTCAATTCCTGTCAGATATCCGGAATTTGCCGATGACGAAATCATCTCAGGCGTCCGCTTCCACACAACGGGCCGCGCCGGAATGACAATGTTTGAAAAAATCATATACTTTGCGGATTACATCGATGAAAGCAGAACCTTTCCGGACTGCGTGAGACTCCGCGGGATGTTCTGGGATCCTGATCCCGCATCGATGACCCCGACGGAGCTTGACGAACACTTTACGGACGTCCTCATCGAGTCCTACGACGTGACGGTCAGAGGCCTCATCGATGACGGCCTGCCGATTCATCCGGCAACGTCGGAGGCGAGAAACGAGCTGATACTCAGCAAAAAAGAGTATGAAAAGGCTTCAATCCGCAGGTGACGCTGCATTTGACAGAATTTACAGGACAGCTATAGCGGTATTTTTGGCTCTGACGGTCCTGACAGGCGTTCTGCTGGTCATCCGGCAGAGAAGGTATGTTCCGGTCCCTGATGACGCTCCGCCCTTTACGGATGCTTCCGAGACCCTTCAGAAGGATTTCGAGAGAGACAAAAATCCGGAAACAGGCACTCCGGGAAGCTATAACTTCTTGGTTCTCGGAGTTGACAGGGTTGCGGGGCTCTCGGATACCGTGATGATGGTTTCAGTCTCGCACAGGGGCGAAATAAACGTCGTTCAGCTGCCTCGCGATACGTATACCGAACCCTCGGCCGTCGGCTTTGCCGTGAGCGGAGGCGTGAAGCTCAACAGCCTGTATGCGTCGCTCGGCGTGAACGGGATGAAATCGTTCCTGGAAAAAACGCTGTGCGTAAAGCTCGACTACACCGTCGTAATAGGCACGGATGTGTTTGCCGATGCCATAGACGCTATCGGCGGAGTGGAGGTGGACGTACCGTGCGATATGGACTACGAGGATCCCGAGCAGGATCTGTATATACATATAAAGGCAGGGAAGCAGACGCTGAACGGAAAACAGGCGGAGGGCTTTGTGAGGTTCAGATCCGGTTATGCAACCGGCGACCTCGGAAGACTTGAGGCGCAGAAGCTGTTCATGCGGTCGCTGCTTAAAACCCTTAAGGAAAACGTAGGACCGAAAAAAGCCGCCGAACTTGCCGAAAAGCTGCTTCCGGCCGTATCTGCGGATCTGAGCCTGAAGGATTGCCTGTGGTTTACGGAGCTGGTCCTGAGTCCCTCGTCGCCGGGGACGGAAGGCCTTTCTATGACTACCATGCCCGGGAAAGCGGTCTATTCGGAGAAGCTGAAATCCTCGTATTACGTTCTCGGAAGGAACGCGTCGCTCGACACGGTAAACCGACTGCTCAATATTTACAAAGAAAAAATCCCCGACGGCATCTTTGACAGGAACCGTGCGTTTTTAAGAAACGGCGACGATGATTTCGAAAGGGTTTACACATATGCGGTTATAAATCCGGGGGAAATACTCGATTGAAGCCCGGAAGCCGCGCATAGAATTGATTTATGATATCAGAATAAAGGAGAATTCAGAATGGAAGAAAGTAAGGAGTACCGTCCGAAGGTTGAATTTGACGAAGAAGGCAAAGCCGTTCCCCGTTCGCTCGGAGAAGCTATCTGGCACGTGCTTGACAGACGTAACGCGGCCCGCCTTTCTCTCATGTATCTCGGAGAAAACTCAAGTCTTTCGGATTACTTTGTAATCTGCAGCGCAAGATCGTCAACCCACGTCAGAGCTTTGGCCGACGAGGCCGAGTACAGACTGTCGCTTGCCGGAGTAAAGCCCGACAACCGCGAGGGCAAGGGCGACGGAAACTCATGGATAGTAATTGACTACGGAAATGTAATGCTTCATGTTTTTAGCGAGGAAGCAAGGCAGTTCTATAATCTTGACAGACTTTACCCCGATGCGGAGATTATCGAGGTTGGTCCTGAGACTGAAGAAAAAGAGGATGAAGAAGAATGAAGTACGATTATCTCTCTGTTGAGAAAAAATGGCAGAATCGCTGGGAAGCCGAGAAAGCCTTCAGAGCTGCCGACCCCGGCGAGAAGGGCTCCGAGAAAAAGAAATTTTACGGCCTCGTGGAGTTCCCCTATCCTTCCGGAGCCGGAATGCACGTAGGACATATCAAGGCCTATTCAGGACTTGAGGTCATTTCCCGCAAGCGCCGTATGGAGGGCTACAACGTAATGTTCCCCATGGGCTTTGACGCCTTTGGTCTTCCCACGGAAAACTACGCCATCAAGACAGGTATTCATCCCCGTCAGGTAACCGATAACAACATTGCGAAGTTTACGTCGCAGCTTAAGCGCGTGGGCTTCTCGTTTGACTGGTCGAGAGTCATCGACACCACGGATGAAAACTACTACAAGTGGTCTCAGTGGATTTTTATTCAGCTCTTTAAGAAGGGCCTCGCCTTCCGTGATACCGCTCTCGTAAACTACTGCCCCTCCTGCAAGGTGGTTCTTTCAAACGAGGACTCCCAGGGCGGCAAGTGCGACATCTGCCACAGCGATATTATCCAGAAGTCCAAGGACGTATGGTATCTCCGTATAACCGAGTACGCCGACAAGCTCCTTCAGGGTCTTGAAACTGTTGACTATCTGCCCAACGTAAAGCAGCAGCAGGTGAACTGGATCGGCAAATCGACAGGCGCTTTCGTAAACTTCGGTCTCAGCGGCATCGATGAGAAGCTTAAGATTTACACAACACGTCCCGATACCCTCTACGGCGTTACCTTTATGGTAATGGCTCCCGAGCATCCTCTCATCGATGCAAATGCCGATAAGATTTCCAATATGGAAGAAATCGAAGCTTACCGTGCCGAGTGCGCGAAGAAGACGGAATTCGAGCGTACACAGCTTGTCAAGGACAAGACAGGTGTCCGCATCGACGGTATTACCGCAATAAATCCGATCACAGGCAAGGAAATCCCGATTTATATCGCCGATTACGTAATGATGGGCTACGGAACAGGAGCCATCATGGCCGTTCCCGCTCACGACCAGAGAGACTGGGAGTTCGCAAAGAAATTCGGAATTGACATCATCCCCGTAATCAAGGGCGGCGATGTCGAAACCGAGGCTTATACCGGAGAGGGCGAAATGATCAACTCCGGCTTCTTAAACGGCATGTCCGGCAAGAAGGCATCCATTGCAAGGATGATCGAAGAGCTTGAAAAAATCGGCGCCGGCGAGGGCGGAGTTCAGTTCAAGATGAAGGACTGGGCTTTCAACCGTCAGCGTTATTGGGGCGAGCCTATTCCGATTGTACACTGCCCGAAATGCGGCATGGTAACAGTACCCGAGGAGGAGCTTCCTTTGAAGCTGCCCCCGATGACGGAGTTTGCTCCCGGTCAGGGCGGAGAATCACCGCTTGCCAGAATCGATTCCTTTGTCAACTGCTCCTGCCCTCAGTGCGGAGGCCCCGCAAAGCGCGAGACGGATACCATGCCTCAGTGGGCCGGTTCCTCCTGGTACTTCCTCCGCTACATCGATCCCAACAACGACAAATGCATTGCCGATCCCGAAAAGCTCGCTTACTGGGCTCCCGTCGATTGGTACAACGGAGGAATGGAGCATGTAACGAGACACATGATTTATTCCCGCTTCTGGCATAAGTTCCTTTACGACATCGGCGTCGTTCCCTGCGCCGAGCCCTATGCAAAGCGTACCGCTCAGGGCCTTATCCTCGGCCCCGACGGCGAAAAAATGTCAAAGTCCAAGGGCAATGTCGTAGACCCGAACGACGTTATCGACGAATACGGAGCCGATGTTCTCAGAACATATATCCTCTTCATGGGTGATTACGGAGCTGCCGCTCCGTGGTCCGAGAACTCGGTTAAGGGCTGCCAGAGATTCCTCCAGAGAGTCGACGACCTCTTTGTCCTGGCCAAGGGCCACGGAGTGACTCCCGAGCTTGAGACCTCCTTCCACAAGACCGTGAAGAAGGTTTCCGAGGACTTTGAGGCAATGAAGTTCAACACCGCCATCGCTGCCATGATGGGCCTTATCAACGAGATTACAGCTCTCGGTCATCTTACAAGAGACGAGCTTTACACATTCATCAGACTGCTGAACCCCGTAGCTCCCCATCTCTGCGAGGAAATCAACGAGCGTCTTGGCAACACCGAACTGCTTGCATTTGCTTCATGGCCGACATATGACGAGGCAAAGACCGTCGATGCCACGGTTGAGGTTGCCGTTCAGTTCAACGGTAAGCTCAAGGGCACGATAGCTCTTCCCAAGGACTGCCCGAAGGACGATGCCATCGCTGCCGTTAAGGCGGATCCCGCGTTTGCGTCCATGTTTGCCGGAAAGACCGTGGTCAAGGAGATTGCGGTTCCGAACAGAATCGTCAACTTTGTCGTAAAATAAGAAAATACTGTCGGATTCGGCTGAATGCCAAAGGCATTTGCACCGATGCGCAGGGCAGTTCATTTTGAAATTACAAAAAATACCGGCACCCGAATTTGTTTTCGGGTGCCGGTGTTTTTTGGGTGTGTCGGGCATACTTGTCTGCTGCAATGTCAACATTTGCGTATCTGTTATAATTAAATTCCGAAAAAGATGTAACTTTACCTTCCGCATTTACCCACAATCTGAATATATCATCGGACTTATATCCATCAATAGGCAGATAAGCCTGTATATAATGCAACGAAAAGCGAGCTTTTACAGGAAAAGGTAATCCATGCGGATGAAATCTTTTCCCGATTCATATAACATAAGTTTCGTTTGCTGAATGGAATCATGCCCCACGGCCGCAAATGCAGCCATGGGGCATTTTTTCGTTCAGATCAGCTGTCCGGGAAGCTTCAGCTTTTCCTTGCAGGGAAATGTCGCTTCATAAGCAGCAAACTCCTCAGGCGTTTCGTCGCAGACAAAATAACCTTTGGGAGTTGAATATTCTCCGGTGATTCCTTCAAGATATCCCGGAATCAGCTCCTTGCAGAGAAAAAAGGATGCGTCCTCTCCCTCCGGGAGCCCGTGATAACGGATACCGTACTCGCTTGCGTATTTGAAGCCGCTTTTTCCGTAAAACTGAATGTTTCCCTCAAAGCAGACAGCACCGCAGCCGATTTCCGTTGCTTTTTCAAGCGAATGGTCGAGCAGTATTTTACCGTATCCCTGTCGCTTCAGCTCAGGCGCAATACAGATAGGTCCCATTGTCATAATGGGAATCTCTCTGCCGTCGTCTGCACGGATGACAGTCCTTACAAAGATATTCTGTCCGATAATTCTTCCGTCCTTTTCCATGACGAAATCGAGCTCGGGCACAAAATCCGGATCGCTTCTAAGGCTTTTCAGAACGTAATGCTCAAGGCATCCGGGACGGTACACGTTCCAAAAGCTTTCTCTTACGAGGTTTTCTGCCTCACGGTAATCTTCCTTCTTCTCCAAACGAATTATGTAGTCATTTTTATTCATTTATTTTTCCTCCTGATGATTGTTGACTGCAATACTGGGAGGTTGTGTGTGATTGTATTCGCAACCTCCCGGTTACGCTGCAATCTCCGTTGTGTTGTACTTAATCAAAAAGCACACTCCTGTAAATAATATTTATTCAAACAGCGGCAGCTGTTTAAAGCTGATTTGATCGGGAGCTGAAGCTCCCCTACGTCGGAACCGTGTCGATGAATCCGCCGTATACACGGCAGCATCTGCAATATTCGGAATTCCGGCTGCCTCAGATGTCAGGGCTTCATCGTCCTGACCATAAAAATATTGTCTGCATAGGTGCCGTCATCGTATTTGTTCGCCTTGGGAATGCGTCCCGTTTCCGTGAATCCAAAGGATTCATACATATGTATGGCACGTGTATTCCCCTCCACGACCGTAAGCTCGGCAGATTCAAATCCGCATTTCCCGATTAGTTCAAGGATAAAGGAAAACAACTTTTTACCAATTCCCATGCCGGTATAGTCCGCGTACAGCGCTATACCGATTTCCGCCCTGTGAGCATTCCGTCTGCTTCTGCCGGCAGTTTCAAAAGATGCATTCCCCGCATATACGCCGTCCAGCTCTGCCAGGACAAGGCATGCACGGTCATTTTCTGTGTGACTGCTGATAAAAGCCTCTTCTTGCTCAACGGTCATTTCCTGACATTCATCCGCTTCGCGAAGAAGAAATCTTGTCTCTCCGCATACTCTTTTTAAGTATGGCAGCAGTATTTCGGCATCTTCTTTTTCGGCATTTCGAAGCGTCAGGGTATGCCCGTTCAAGTCATATATTCTTTTCTCAATTCTCAAAATCAGAATCCCTTCCCTGTAGTATTTCGATGTCGGGTGGACGCCGTCTCCGGAGTAGTCGGGATTGAAGGTGCCGCTCGGAATATCGTACTTTTCGTTGATATCTATGCAGAAAATCTGCTTGTAATCGGCAAGAGCGGCTATTTTTGCGTTGACCTGATTCATTCGGTCGTTGGTCATCCATGTGGAGCCCTTGGCAATATAGTTTTTCTCGGCGGCCGCGGTGAAATGCAGATTGCACTCGATGACGATTTTTGCGTCGGGAGCGTACTGCAGGCACATATCCTTGAGCTTTATGATGTTATTGGTTATTCCCGTAATGCTTCCGCCGAGCTCGTTTACGCCGACCATAATGTAAATCTTGCCGAATTTCTGTTTCGCAAGAAGATCCTTCAGCGTCATCGTGCCTAAGCTTACTCGCTTTCCGTTTGTATCCGCTCCGTATGATGCCTCGTATTTGTTAGCCATCGCTTTGGCGGCACTGACGCCTATGTCGGCAAAGAATACCGCATTGTCGAACCTGCCTGCGCTGGCATTTCTAATACCCACGGTTCTTGAGTCACCGATGAAGAGCGCGTCTGCGAAAAATGATTTGTCAACCTTCTTATAAGCGTAACCCTGTCCGAAATACACGGGAACGGTCTGAGAAGACGATGATGTCGTGATCGGCGCGACGGTTGTCGGCGCCTGGGTTTTCGATTCGGTTGTCACGTGAACTGTCGTTACCGTCGATGTCGTAACATCGGAGGACGGCGCGGAGGTATCCTCAGGTGACGTTGTATTATCCGAGGGCGATGACGTACGGTCCTCCGGCTCAGTGCCGGGATTCTCCGGAGAAGCCGTCGTGTCGGACGGATTGTCCGGCGTTTCGGGCGGGTCGGTATCCTCGGGATCGGTAGGGAAGTCCCATTCCTCGGTATCGAGGCCGATATCGGGCCCCGGCTTCAGTTTGTCGATAAAGACACCGGTCGCCATCGGCAATGTTACCGCGGCGCCTATGGCGAATATCAGAAGTGAAATAATGCTTCTTATCGTTTCTTTTTTCATAATATACCAATGAAACAGTTGAATTTGTAATATAATTTACAGCGGTCCCTGCTTTGCGGAGCAGGGGGGCCCGGAGCTTTGTAAAAATCCCCGGTCAGAATTGTCCGTACATGAACGGGTCGGCGTCCATTTTCGTTATGATCCACACAGAGAACACGAAGATTACGGCGATTATTATATCCCAGACGATGGTTCCCTCGAGCTTTTTCTTTATGTAAAAAGGAAGTCCCGTGCAGCAAACGAGGCCCGGAATAAGATATTTCCAGTATCTGAGGAAATAATCGAGCCAATCGTGCCATATGGGGTATGTTTCTCCCTGCGGCAGGAAGGGGAAGAGACGGACGATGGATTCTCCGAGCTCCCGCATGTTCGTGAAAGCAAACAGCGTCCAGGAGAGCGGAATCAGAAGCGCCATGTATATATGTCCGAGCCATGAATATTTGTCAAGATATTTCTTGATTACGAATTTCTCGAGCATGAGAACGGCAAAGAGAAACAGGCCCCACAGCAGAAAATTCAGCGTTGATCCGTGCCAGATGCCGGTAAATACCCAAACGGCCAGCAGATTGAAAATCAGTCTTACCCTGCCTACTCTGTTGCCGCCGAGAGGAATGTATATATGCTTCCTGAACCAGGTGCCGAGAGTGATATGCCAGCGCCTCCAGAATTCCGTCATGCTTTTTGACATATACGGTGTTCTGAAGTTTTCCGGAAGAGTAAAGCCCAGCATACGTCCTATGCCGATTGCCATAAGCGAATATCCGGCGAAATCAAAGTAGATGTAAAGGGAATACGCAATTATTGCCAGCCATGCCAGCGCCGATGAAACCGAGTCCCAGCCGATGGCGCAGACTCCGGACCACATCGCTCCCAGCTGTCCGGCGAGCAGCGCCTTGAAGCCCAGGCCGAAGACGAAATCGCGGAAGCCTTTTATGAAGGAGTCGACATCGACGGTGCGCCCATGCAGCTCCTTCCTCATTACGGAGTACTCGGTAATGGGTCCGGCAGTTACGGTGGGGAACATCATATACCAGGCGGCAAAGTCCGTGAGGGAATCCTCCGCAAAGCATTTCGCATGCGAGACGTCGGCCAAATAGGCAACGGCTCTGAAGCTGTTGAAGCTTATTCCGAGAGGGAATACAAGCTTCAGCGAAGAAACAAGGCTGCCATCCGTAAGCGAATCGTAAAGGCCGGCGTACTTGTATAAGAAGAGAATTCCGAAATTGAATATGATACCGGCACACAGCCAGATTTTTCTTTGCAGGCAGAAGCGCTCTATCGCAATGCCTAGAAGCCAGTTGACGATAACGGACAGAACCATGAGAAGCAGGTTCTGAGGCGCATTCCAGACTCCCGTGAGATAGAACAGAATGCTTCCGGCCAGAAGCACGATGTTCCTTCGTCCGGCGGGCATAACGTAGTAGGCCGCCAGAAACATGGGGAGAAAGATAAATATGAATTCGAGACTGTTGAAGTTCAAAACAGAGCTCCCGTTTGAATTTTGTGTATTGTTGCGAACGTAAAGCGGCAAATCCGGCCGTAAGGATTTTTCGGAATGCCGGTTTTTCCGTATAATAATGTATACAGATATTCTATTATATTCTATCGCAAATCAACTCCAAAGTCAACTGTTTTTTTGCTTCCCGAATAAAACTGCCTTAAATATGTAATTTTTCAAAGTAACTTCTACAGTAGAAAGAAGAGCAGAAGTTAACATGAGAAGGATTTTGCGGCAAAACTCAGCCTGAAAATCCGAATGTGCAAATTATCAAAGAAACTTCTGCGGTGAGAATTAATGCGGAAGTTAACATGAGAAGAATTACCGTTAAAGTGAGCGACGGGAAAAAGAAAACAAAAAACAATTGATTTTCGCCGCGGTTTATGATACAATAATCCGTAAGCGGAAAGTACGGCGCGAAATCCATATCCGTTCCGTAAGTGCGGATAAAGGGTACGGGGGCTTTTCGGACAGAAAGAATGAGTAAATTCAGACAGGATATCTTTAATAATCTGAGCGGAGAACAAAAATGGAAGGAAAGACACTCATCATAGGAATAGCGGGCGGAACCAGCTCCGGAAAAAGCACGATTACGGACAGAATCGCATCGGTTTATGACGGCAAGGTCAGCGTTGTATATCACGACAGCTATTATAAAGCACATGACGGAATGACGTACGAGGAGCGCTCTGCGCTGAATTACGATCACCCGGACGCCTTCGATACCGAGCTTATGGTCTCGGATCTCAGAAAGCTCCGCGCCGGAGAGACCGTCGACTGTCCCGTTTACGATTATACCGTGCACAACAGAGACCGCGAAAAGACCCGAAGGGTTGAACCGAACCCGGTTATCATCGTCGACGGTATCCTGATTTTCTACGAAAAGGAGCTCCGCGACCTTTTCGATATCAAAATCTATGTCGATACCGATGCCGACGTCCGCATTCTGCGCAGGCTTCAGCGGGACGTCAGGGACCGCGGAAGAACAATCGATTCCGTAATCAGGCAGTATCTCGATACGGTAAAGCCAATGCACGAGAGGTTTGTGGAGCCGACAAAGCGCTATGCCGACATAGTGATTCCGGAGGGCGGCCACAATTCGGTTGCGCTTGATATCGTATTATCCAAAATCATGCGCCACCTTCAGGAAAAAACTGAAAAATGTGAATAATAAAGCCGGTGCCGTCAAAAAAGCAAAAATGCTTTTTTGACGGCACCGTTATGTTTATCGGATCTGGTTATTTCAGACCGTCTATGAAGGCGCGAAGCTCTGAATCCGATACGCTTCCGCCGAAACGTCTGCCGCTCTTCCAGCTTCCGCTTCCGGCCTTTTCGGCAAGGTTTTTGTCACTCCGTCCGATGCCGCTGCTTGAGGAGGTACAGAAGGGAATCACCGTTATTCCGTCAAAATTATAACTCTCGACAAAGGTGTCCATAATGCGCGGCTCCTCGCCCCACCAGATGGGAAAGCCTATATAGACTTTTGTATATCCCTGAAGAGAGAGCTTTTCACCGCCAATCGCGGGACGGGCAGAGGAATCGTTCTGCTCTTTGGTTGAACGGCTATTGCTGTTTGTCCAGTCAAGATCCGCGCTCGTATAGGGGACCTCCGCCTTGATTTCGTAAAGATCCGCGCCTTCTATGGCTGAGATTTTCTGAGCCACGGCTTTGGTCGTGCCGGTCGCGGAGAAGAAGATTACAAGCGTTTTTGACGTGACGTCCGTTTCGGGTTCCTTATCGGTACCGGAGGCTTCAGGGGCGTCAGTGCCTTCCGGGGCCTCCGTCCTGCCGATGCTGTCGGACGCGTGTATTGCGTCAGACTCCTGACGGGAGCCGGCTTCGCCTCCGGATGGGGTTCCGGTTCCTCCGCAGGCTGTCAGGGCTGCCGTCAGTACAAAGGACAGCATTATCAACAGTATTTTTTTCATTTTCATTTCTCCGAATCTTCAGTTAATTACGTTTTTTGTGTTGGCGCCGTCTTCGCGGACATTTTTCAGAAAGACGGACAACGTCCCTTAAGCGGTATGCCGACGGACACCTTTGCAATTCTCAGGCGGGACAGTCGACGGCAAGTTCGATGACAATTTCAGACTCTTTTCCGCTCAACGCCTCGCGCAGCCCGGAAATATCGTTTCCGTCGACGCTGACGACGCGGCCGAGACGCGTATAAGCCCATGTGTTGCTTCCGTAGAAAATAACGATTTTGTCTCCGCTGTAGAGCATTATGTCACCGGGCTGCGTCACGGTCTGAATGTCATCCGACGTCAGGCGTGTTCCGAGCTCACAGACCTTTTCAAAGCCGCCGTAGTTTGAGGCGGTCATTCTGATGGGGCCGTGAGACAGCAGTTCGGCCAATGCGCGGGCGGCAGTGGTGTCCGATAGCTCCGCGGTGATGATGTGATTGCCTACGGTTAATCTTATCATGTCCGTATTATCTCCTTCCGTGTCGGACGGTTCTCCGTCTGCGGCCGTGTGTGGGACTTCGGTGGCCGGGCCTTTTTGGTGCTCTGAGGTATTCACTGTCACGCTTGCGGAAGGATTGCTTCCCGGCGCGGCGTTTTTTTCCGTTTCCGCGCCGGTCTCCGCCGAGCAGGCACACAGGCACAGGGCTGGCAGGATAAGCAGAAAAAACTGTGCTTTTCTCATATCACATACCGATCATGCCGGAAAAATCGCTCATGACTTCGGAGATGCGGATGCGCTGCGGTAGGCAAGGTCAATCATTTTTGCCGCTTCGTTCTCGTCAATTTCGCTGTCGTTGCCGTTTATGACCGGCAGACGCATCATTCCGAGGCCGAGTGCGGACAGGGACAGGTCTTTAAACTTACGGTAAATCACTTGCGGACCTCCTTAACAGTTTCTGCCCATTTCGTAAGCGTCATTCAGCTTCGCGTTGCCGATGATGTCATCAGGGGCGTTCACGCCGCCGCAGAAGAGCTGTCCTCTGAATGATGCCTTTTCGAAGCAGTCGATCCAGCCCTGAAGACCTCCGGCAGCATACTCCGGTGTCTGCGGCGCGTCGTCCGCGGCCGTCGTCATGAGGTAGACATCGCGGAAGCGGTAGTCTTTTCCGTACATAGAGTTCATACGGTCGATGAGAGTCTTCATCTGGCCGGACATTTCATAGTAATAAATCGGGGTAGCCCAGGCGACGACATCAGAGTTCAGCACCTTCTCCGCGATTGCCGCGGCGTCGTCATTTATGACGCAGTG
>JAKSPQ010000029.1 GCA_024404665.1 Clostridia bacterium | reverse complement strand
GCCCTGAGGAGCGCTGAAGTTGAGGTTTTCCATAAATGGCCTCTCGGTATATGAAAAGCATACGTTTTCCGCGGACAGAGTACCCATACGGTTTTCATCGGAGATTTCGGGCAGACCGTCGGCCTCCTTTTCCATCTCTTCCGCATCAAGGAGTTCAAAGATTCTCATAGCTGAGGCGAGGGCGTTCTGCGCCTCAGCAAGCACTCCGGAAAGATCGTTGAAGGGCTTGGCGTATTCCCTTGAGTATGTCAGAAGCACCGTAAAGCCGGATACTCCGAGCATGCCGGAGGCGGTCAGAAGTCCGCCGGTAAGTGCAACGCCCGCATATATGACGCTGTTTACGAATCTTGTTACGGGGTTTGTCAGCGAAGCGAAGAACACGGCCTTCGTAGCTACTTTCCGGTATTCCTCGTTGACTCTGTCAAATTCGTCGGAGCATGCCTTTTCTCTTCCGAAGAGCTTGATTTCGTTGGTTCCGCCTATGTATTCCTCGGTAAGAGAGGTCTCACCCGCGGAAAGTCCTGCGGACTTTTTAAAGAGCGAATATGTTCTCGAAGAAATAAACGATGCAACGAGCATGGACATCGGAGTCAGTATGACAACGATGGCGGCAACCGCGGGACTTACGGTAAACATGAAAACCAAGGTAACGACGATGCCGAGCACACTCGAGTAAAGAGACACGATTCCCGTGAGAATGCCGTCGCTCATTCTGTCGGCGTCGGATATAATTCTGGAGAGCAGATCCCCCGAGGAATGTGTATCAAGATATGACAGAGGCAGTCTGTTGATTTTGCGGAAGGCCTCGGTTCTGATATTCCTGATTATCGAGGAGCCGAGTCTGACTGCCATTATTCTCAGCACAAGCTCAGAGGCGGCTGCGGACAGTATCATGACCGGAACCGACATAAGCAGAGTGACAATTCCGCTCATATTCACGTTTCCGGGGCCTACGGCCAGCTCTATCGCGGCCGAGAACACCTTGGGAATGATGTGCGTGAGCACTGAAGAAGCAAGTGCGAATACAAAGGCCGCGATGAAAAGCCAACGGTAGCCGCCGGCGTATGAGAGCAGTCTTTTCAGCGACGAGAGGGTTTCGGCAAGCGAAAGCTTTTTCTTTGCTTTTTTCATTTTGCGCTCTCCTCTCCGTACTGTGATTCGTATATTTCCCTGTAAAGCGCACAGGTCTCCATAAGCTCCGCATGCGAGCCGAGCCCGGCCTTGTGTCCGTTGTCCAGCACCAGTATTCTGTCGCACGAAATAACGGACGAAGGTCTCTGCGAGATTATTACCGTGCACGGCTTATAATCCAGCGACGCGATATTCTGTCTGACCTTAAGGTCAGTAGCCATATCGAGAGCCGAGAAGCTGTCGTCGAGAACGATTATATCGGGTTTTCTGATGAGCGCTCTCGCTATTGAAAGCCTCTGTCTCTGACCTCCTGAAAAATTAACGCCGTTCTTGCTGACGGGAGCATTCAGCCCCTCCGGCTTTTTCATGACAAAATCCAGGGCACAGGCAGTCTCGAGAGCTGTCTTTATTTCCTCATCGGTTGCATCGGGCTTGCCCCATCTCATGTTTTCGGCAACGGTTCCGGCAAAGAGTCTTGCCTTCTGAGGCACATACGCGATGGCCTTTCTGACGTCGCCCAGTCTCCCCTCAGAGGTATCCGTTCCGTTGATTCTCACGTGACCGGACTCCGGAAGCCTGAGACCGGGGATAAGAGCCGCAAATGTGGATTTTCCGGAGCCCGTTCCGCCGATGACTCCGAGGTTTTCCCCGCGGCCGACCGAAAGCGTTATATCGGTCACGGCGGGAGCTCCTGCTCCTCCGTAGCGGAATGTTACGGCATCAAATTCGACAGCAGGAGCTTGTTCCGAACCGGTTTCCGCTCCGTCCTCAAGCTTTTCGGATTCAAAGCCTATAACGGCGGCGATTCTGTCCGCAGAGGCCGCGGTTTTGGTCAGCGTTACGATGAGATTCGCAAGCTTAACGAGCTCCGTAAGGATTAGGGCCATATAGTTGTAAAGTGAAACGACGCTGCCCTGAGAGATTCTGCCTGCATCGACGCCTCTGACGCCGGTAAGGATAATCATAATTACCGTGAGATTGACTATAACAAGAGTAATGGGATTTAAGAACGATGTCAGCGTTCCGGCGGAAACGGAAGCGCGGAAGTGCTCCTCGTTTTCCTCCACAAAGGATTTCTCTTCTCTTCCTTCAACACCGAAGGCACGGATAACCCTCACGCCCGACAGCGAATCGCGCGTTCTGAGAGTCAGAGCCTCGAGCTTTCCTGCAGCACGCTTCTGAAGCGGCTTGCCAAGGAACATGAATGCAAAAATTACAGCTGCCAGAACGGGTACTGCAGCGGCAAACCAAAGCGCTGTTCTGACATCGCAGAAAAAAGCCATCGCAACCGCACCGAAAACGATGAACGGAGAACGCAGAAGCAGCCGGAGACCCAGGTTTACGCCGTTCTGGACTCTGTCAACGTCGGACGTGATTCTGGTAATCAGCGCGGACTGCCCGAGTTTGCCGAGATCGTCGGGATTTGAGCGGAGCGCGGATTTAAGAGCTTCCGCTCTCACCGCCGCGGAGAAGCCGACTGCCGCTCTTGCGGAAAGATATTGCGACGATACGGAAAGCAGCATTCCGGCTATTCCGAAAAGAATCATTTTCAGAACGTTCAGGGTTACGGTTTTTCCGGCGTCGGGACCGGTTCCTGCATCAATGACCGCTCCCACAAACAGAGGAATGCAAAGCTCAAGCAGAGCCTCGGCAAGTTTCAGAAACGGCGCGACAGAGGCCTCGAGCTTATATGCGCGAAGGTATTTCCAAAGATGTTTCAATGTAACACTCCCACAAATGATATGTAAAGATATATTATACAATATAAATGCATTTTAGTCAAGAAAAAAGGGCGGGAGGGCACCTAACGCTCGCGCTAAAACTCTTTCATTATTTTTCGCTTTTTTAACTTTTTCCGGTCTCAAGTCATTGACAAATGAACAAAAGGGCGTGAAGGCTCATCGAGGCCGACGCTTCAAAGTTAAACCCTCTGTGAAGTATTGACTTTTCGGCACAAAAGTGGTATACTGAAACAGGGTTCTGAAAGGCAACTCAGAAATCGTTTGCCTACCGATACCAACCGAATTTTTCGCCGACACGGGGGGAAAAGACATGAAGAAAAAAGACTATGTTCCGTTTAATCCGCCATATATGAAAGCCATGTGGCTTTCCCAGTTCGACCTGACTCACGTATATCTGAAGGACGGAATTCAGAGGGAAAAAGCAGGTTTTTCCGAAATAGTAACCAGAATAATAAACGATGTGAAGGAAGCGGGCTTCAATACCGTAATCGTTCAGACAAGGCCGAATGCGGACAGCCTGTATCCGTCTGCCGTTTATCCCGCATCCGTATACTGCACGGGGAAATACGGCAGAACACTTACCTACGATCCGTTTGAAATAATCGTAGATGCAGCACACTCCGCTGGACTGTCCGTCCACGCGTGGATAAATCCCATGAGATGCATGACAGACGACGAAATCGGACTTGTCGGAGACGGCTTCGCTGTCGGAAAATGGTACGCCGACGAAAAAACGCACGGAAAACAGCTCTCATCGGTTTCCGGAAGATGGTATCTTAACCCGGCATACGCGGAGGCAAGACTGCTGATTAACGAGGGCGCCGCGGAGCTGTTGGACCGCTATGATCTCGACGGACTTCATATGGATGATTACTTTTATCCTACGACTGACGAAGCCTTTGATGCTGCCGCCTATTCGGAATACGTGACAAACGGCGGAAGTCTTTCCCTTCCCGACTTTCGCAGAGAAATGCTCGACAGACTGATAGCCGGGCTTTATGCTACGGTAAAATCCCGCGGAAATGATATAAAATTCGGAATATCTCCGGCCGGTAACATCGGAACGGTTTATGAAAAGCAGTATGCCGACGTATACAGATGGTGCAGAGAGAACGGAAGAATAGATTATCTGACTCCGCAGGTATATTTCGGTCTCGAGCACGAAACCTTTGATTTCGTCACCGTGTGCGATACATTCAGGTCAATTATAAAAAATCCCTCCGTTTCTTTCACTGTCGGAATGACCTTCGGAAAGGCAAAATCAAAATTCGACCCCTATGCGGGCAACGGAAAATACGAATGGGCAAAGCACCGCGATATTATGAGAAGATGTCTTGAACACGTATTGAACGACAGCTCATGCAGCGGCATCGCAGTTTTCTGCTACAGCTATTTCAGAGACCCCGTAACGGGAAAAAGAGTTGAGGAAACGCTGGAGGAGGCGGACGGCTTCTGCGAACTTCTCAGCACCGTCGGCTGAATATCCGTACGCTCTTAAGCCGTACGAATCGGTTTTTATAAAAACCATACTGCCGTAAGGCTGGCCCCTTTCCGGCACCTCACGGTTTTGTCCGAAGCCGAAAAAACGGCAGTCATTCAGGAAATCAAAAAAACGGAGATGTTAAAAAGCAGCTGCCTTTTTAACATCTCCTATTATTTTTGAAAACTGTATTCCGTTTTAATTCAGACAAACATTCTCCAGTCGAGATCGCCTCTGTCAAGAGCTATAATCAGCGCCTCGGCGGTTCCGATATTGGTTGCATAAGGAATGTTGTTGAAGTCGCAGAGACGGAGGCACTCATTGGCTTCGGAAAACTCTATACCGTCCTTTGAGCTGTCTCTGAAATAAAGCAGCAAATCGATTTCATTATAAGCGATTCTCTGAGAAATCTGAGCTCTGCCGCCCTGATCTCCGGACAAAAGCTCCTCTACCTGAAGACCCGTTGCCTCCGAAATGTATTTAGCGGTTACGCTGGTGGCACAGATCGTGTGCTTTGAGAGAACTCCGCAGTATGCGCTGCAAAACTGAGCCATTAACTCCTTCTTTGTATCCTGAGCCAGAATTGCGATTTCCATGGTATATTCACTGCCTTTCGAAAAGAAAAATAAAAAATCAGCTGCAGACAAGCCTGCGCCTTTTCCGTTCGGAATAATAGGACATTAGAGGAATACGTTCTCCTCCGAGTCTTTCCGCAAGCTCGGTAAATGCCTTTACGGCATAATGTCTGTCGCGTTTGATTCCGGAGATTGAAATGCCGTGCTCTGCCGAAAGCTCAAGCTCCGGCGAATCCGGGATAACTCCGATTAGCGGAATTCCGGTCGAATCTATCAGCTCCGCAATTCCAGATCGTTTTCCGCGCAGGACCGCATGTGGGTCAAAGCGGTTAACAACAAGATACCTTTCCCGAACGCCGAAGCCGGCAAGAAGCTCTCCGGTCTTCTCAGCTCCGCGAACGGAGGTGGGATTATGAGAGACAACGATGAGTGCCGCATCGCACGAGGCGCTGACAGCGCCCAGAATCCCTTCGGATGCTCCGGGGGTATCAATTATCACAGTATCACATGAAAGCGTCTCAGCAGTCTTTTCCACGGCCCTGCAAAGCTCCTCGGCGCCGAAAACGGCAGCGCCCGGCTTGGGCCCCGGAATCAGGTAAAGCTTTTCCGTCTCTATTTCGACGGCGCAGTTCTCCGCCGAAACCGATGACGCCGCAAGGTCGTCTATTCCGAACGAGGCTCTGTCCTGACAGCCGAAGCACAGATCGAGACATCTGTTTGAAAAATCGCAGTCAATGACAAGAACCCTGTGTCCGAGCATCGAAAACGCTTCGCCCAGACCGGCAGAAACTGTTGACTTGCCTATTCCTCCCTTACAGGAGGTTACGGCAATTACGGAATAAGACTTTCCGTTACGTGAATTGATTTTCATTGGCAAAAAAACAACTTAACACCGGACTGTCCGTCATCTGCAGAACAGCCCGGTGTATAATCCGGGCAGAGCGTACTTAACTCAGACGCCCGGCAGCTTCCGAACGAAAATCAGTTCTCGTCGGAATTGTCATTATCGGCGTCCTCTTCGAGAACCGCCTTGATGGAAAGGGATACTCTCTGCTGTTCGTCGTCGATCTTGGTGATCTTGACGGTAACGTTCTGACCGACGGAAAGAACATCGGCAACATTCTCGACTCTGCTTGTGGCAATCTGAGAAATGTGGATGAGACCGTCGATTTCATCGGTTACGTGAGCGAAAGCTCCGTAAGACATAATGCTGGAGATGGTTACGTCAATGACGTCACCCTCGGCAAACTGAGCCTTGAGCTTGTTCCACGGACGGCTTTCCTCGGTTCTGTAGCCGAGAGAAATCTGGCGCTTCTCGGGATCGTAGCTCTTTACGAATACGCTGATGGAATCGCCGATCTTGAGCATGTCTGCGGGCTTGCGAATGGGCTTCCAGGACATTTCCTTCTTGTGAAGCATTCCGTCAACTCCGCCGAGATCGATGAAGGCTCCGTACTCGGTAAGACCGCGAACGGTACCGTCATAATACTTGCCGACCTCGATTTCAGACCAGAAGGCCTTTTCGAGAGCCTTGCGCTCTTCGCTTACTGCGGCGCGAATGGATCCTACGGCACCCTTGCCGCCGCCGTTCTTGAGTTCGATGACCTTGAACTTAACGGTCTGGCCGACAAGCACGGAAAGATCTGCGTCCTTGGGAAGAGCTGTCTGAGATGCGGGAACGAATACTCTCGCTCCGTAAATCTTGATGACTACTCCGCCCTTAACGGCTTCCGTTACGAGGCCCTCGAGAGTTTCTCCGCTCTCCTTGGCATCTGTGACCTTGTGCCAGTTCTTGTCAAGATCTGCGCGCTTTTTAGAGACGCGTGCGCAACCGTCTACGTCGCTGACGCTGATAACGAATACATCTATCTCGTCACCGACCTTGAATTCCGAGCTCAGCTTAACAGAAGCATCGTCTGTTGTCTGTTCGGCGGTCAGTATGCCGGTAACCTTTGCGCCAAGATCAAGCTTAATTTCCTGATCGTTGACAGCAATCACGATTCCGGTGACGGTGTCTCCTGTATTTAAAGTTTTGCAAGCTGAGTCGAGTAATTCTTCAAAGCTGATTTCAACCTTGTTTTCTTCACTCATGGTTTTGTATACCTCCTCTATTTTGTCACCGGGGGTTGAAGCTCCGGCGACAATTCCCACCTTGCGGCAGTTTGTCGGAATTTTTCCGGCGAGTCCGGAAGCATCCTCTACGCAGACTGTATTTCGGCATTTATCTCTGCAAACCGAAAAAAGCTTGGAAGTATTCGAGCTGTCCTGTCCGCCGATAACGATGACAAAGTCGCTCTTCTCCGCTATAGAGGCCGCCTCAAGCTGCCTTCTTTCCGTTACACTACATATTGTATCAAAAATTTTGCATTTTGTATATAGTTTTTTTAAAAAAAATAAACTTTTTTTCCATTCAGCCAAATTTTGGGTGGTCTGAGCGGCTATTGTCGCGAAAATTTCGGGTCCCGACGGCAAAATTCCGGACTCGGCAGCGCTCTCCATCTCCCCTGCCGACGAAAAAACAAAGCTGCGTCCCCGATATCTTGACACGATGCCCACAACCTCAGGATGCACGCTTTGACCGAGAAGAATAAAAATATCATTCGGGCCGCACGGAGCGGACGACGCTATATCGTGTATTTTCTTTACGAACGGACACGTGCAGTCAACGTACCCGAAGCCGGGGTTTTCTTCCGCCAGCTTCAGCAGAAGCTCCTCTGTCTCCTTTGTCATACCGTGCGCTCTTACGAATACCTTCACGGGATTTTCCTTTCCGTGAGCGGCGGATACGGCGGGCAGTTCTTCCGGAGTTATGCTGAAAACGCCTCGCTCCTCAAGGCTGCGTATATATCCGGGATTGTGAATAAGCTTCCCTATCGTATATATCGAACAGTTACCGTTTTCCCTGACGGCGCTCTCAAGCAGCTCCGTCGCACGTTTTACGCCGAAGCAGAAGCCGGCCTCCTTCGCGACGGTTATTTCTCTTTCAGCCATAGTCAGTCTCCGGCTCCGGTGATATTCTCACCGGCTGTTTCGACGCTGTCCGGAACATAATCGGGATCAAGCGAATTGATGCGGTAAAATACGTACTCGCTGATATGCCTGTAATCCTTTTCGAATACACCGCCCTCGGAATACTCGTCGAATGTTATGGGCTTGCCGACATAGACGCGTACCGGGTGAAAAAATCTCCGCCTGAAGCCCGATGTCTTCAGAAAGACCGGAAGCACGGTTACGTGTGTCTGTGAGCATATGAGGCCAACTCCGTTTCTGATAGGAGTTTTTGACGGATGGATTCCGGGGCGTCTCGTCCCCTGAGGGAACATTCCGATGGAGTAGCCGGCCCCTATCATTTTTACGGTTTTTGTCAGAACCCCCGCATCCCTTCCGCTTCTGTCGACGGGATAGGCTCCGAGCCACCCGATTATTTTTCCGAGAACAGGCACCGAGAAAAGCTCCTTTTTGGCCATAAATCTCGGCTGCTGTCTCTTCAGGACGTCACAGATAATTATCGGGTCAACGGCCGACATATGGTTTGCACATACAATATAAGGGCCTTCTTCGACTTTCGGCTCGTTCTTGGCGCCGTGGGGAATAACCAGGAAAATCAGTCTGATTATGCCCCAGAGAAAAAATCTCCATACTCTGTACGTTTTAGTTTTCATTCCGCAAAACCTCCCGTAATACAGTAAATATAATTCAACAGTATTCGAATAATCACTTTTTACGTTCGAGAACGGCAAAAATGATACCCAGGGCGGCTTTAACGGTTCCGTCGAGGTCGAGATATGTGTTGTCGAGAAGGACCGCATCATCTGCAGACCTCAGAGGGGCGGTATCGCGTCCCGAGTCTCTTGCGTCGCGTTCCTTTATTTCGTTCAAAATAACGGTAAAATCAACCTGTTCTCCGCGCTCGCCGAGCTCGAGGCAGCGTCTGCGGGCTCTGCATTCGGCATCGGCGGAAAGGAAGATCTTTATATCGGCATCAGGAAGAATCACCGTTCCTATGTCGCGTCCGTCCATAATGACGGAATTCCTGCGCGCCACCGCCCTCTGGGTTTCAAGAAGGAACTCTCTGACCTCCGGAATTGCGGAAACCTTGGACGCATAGGCGGATATTTCGTTTTTCCTGATTTTTTCTCCGAGATACTCTCCGTCGAGAAACATCTTCTGAACACCGTTTTCAAATACGGCCTCCACGGAAATGCCGGCGAGAATACTCCTTACGGCAGCCGCGTCCGAGGGATCGATGCCGCGCTCTCTTACGGCATAGCCGACGGTCCTGTAAATCGCTCCGGTGTCGACATAGGATATACCCATCGAAGAAGCTATTCTCTTGGCAAGTGTGCTTTTTCCGGCCCCGGAGGGACCGTCAAGCGCTATATTAATGTGTTTCATTATCATATACCTTTCAGCGACTGCGCGGCAGCGGCTCCTGCAAGTCTGCCGGTTGACCATGCAATCTGAAGATTGTATCCGCCGGTGTATGCATCCACGTCGATGATTTCGCCGGCAAAATAAAGGCCCGGAACAAGCTTGGATTCCATATTCTTAGGTGATATTTCCTTTACGGAAACTCCACCTGATGTGACGATGGCTTCGTCTATCGGACGCAGCCCCGTTATCGGAATATCGAAGCATTTGAGCAGGTCGATTATTCTTTCTCTTTCCTCGCGCGTGACTGAATTCACCTTTTTGTCGGGAGATATTCCGCTCTTTACCGCAAAGGGCTGAATCATCTTCTGCGGAAGCAGTGACGACAGCGAATTTGAATAATTTCTGTTCGGATTCTGAGAAAACTCCGACAAGAGTCTCGAATCCAGCATTTTTCTGTCGAGAGCCGGCTTAAGGTCTATAAGAGCCGTATATCTGTCCGCCGTAAGTCCCTCGCCGATGACTGCCGATGCCGACAGGACAACGGGGCCGCTCATTCCGAAATGCGTAAACAGCATCTCGCCGAAATCCTCGTAAACGATGCCGCCCGTGCGGTTGTCCCTTACAGAAAATGCAATGTTTTTTAGCGACAGCCCCATCATGCTCCGGCAAAGCTCGCCCTTGCAAACAAGCGGTACGAGGGATGCCCTAAGCGGAGTCACGGTATGTCCGAGCTCCTCGGCCAAGCCGTACCCCAGACCGTCGGAGCCTGTAGTCTGGTAGGATTTTCCTCCGGTTGCGATTATCACCTTTTCAAACGGATCGCAGCCCTTCGAATGAACGACGGAGAATTCCTCACCGTCGTGTTCGACGGACGTAACGGTTGCTCCCTCAATCTTTATTCCGAGAGCCAGAATCCGGCTCTTGAGAGTCAGTACGATATCCGTAGCCTTGTCGGAAACCGGGAAAACCCGTCGGCCGCGCTCGACCTTGAGCGGAACACCCATTCCTTCAAACCAGCTCATTACATCGGCAGGCGAACAGAAATTAAAGGCGGAATACAGGAACCTCGGATTTATGCCGCACTCGTTCGTGAGATTGCATCTTCCCTTTCCGGTTATCCCGAGCTTTCTGCCAAGACGGTCTCTTCCGTTTCTTTCAAACAGAGTAACTTCGGCTCCGTTTTCTGCCGCGAAAATCGCAGCGGTCATTCCCGCGGGTCCCGCGCCTATGACTGCGATTTTTCCGGCACCGCCCGAATGCCGGCTGAAATCTTCGGCATCTCTTCCGGGATTATATCCTACTGTGTTTTTAACGGTTTCGGAAAATCTGCTCATGCTTTCTTCTTGTCGTATACATCGTAAGCATCCCAGATAGTTTCAAGCTTTTCAAGACGGCTCTTGACTTCATCCGGCTTCTTTCTTGCGACGGCGACTATAATGGCATTGATAATGGAAAGAGGCGCCACGAGCGAATCAATGTATGAAACCATATCCGATCTGGCAATCAGAAGCTGGTCGGCAAGAGGCGCTATCGGCGACTGAATCCCGTCAGTAATCGAGATAACGTCGGCGCCCGCGGCATTGGCATACTCGACAGCATTGATGATTCTGGAGGAATATCTCGGGAAGCTTATGGCAATCAGGACATCGTCTGAGCTCATCGACATGATCTGCTCAAACATCTCGCTTCCGGACGTTGTCTGAACAAAGCTGATGTTGTCGAATATCATGCGGAGATTGAAGTTCAGGAATCCGGCGAGAGCGGAAGACGATCTTACTCCGATGATAAAAATTCTTTTGGCAGACACTATTTTGTCAACAGCGGCGGCAAAGGCCTTTTTGTCGATTTCCGCAAGAGTGTTTATGATTTTGTCCGCATCGGAATTCAGCACACGGTCGAGCACGTCTCCCTCTCCGATAAGAGCATCGGTAATTTCGACTCTCTGAACGGAGGTAAGACGGGATCTTATAATCTTCTGGAGCTCCTTCTGCATTTCGGGATATCCTTCGTAGCCGAGCTCAGTTGCAAATCTAACCACGGTGGACTCGGAAATTCCGGCTGCCTGACCGAGCTTTGAGGCGGTAAGGTACGCAGCCCTGTCATAGTGACCGAGAATATATGAGGCGAGAGTCTTCTGCGCCTTTGAAAAGCCGTTCATTCCGACTTCTATTTCTGATAGCAGATCCTTTTTCATTTATGTTTGTCCTTTCTCGCATTGATGCCGTTAGGCATTCGGTTTTTCTTTCTTTTTCCGGATACACAGGCGGCTGAAAGCAGCGCCGCGAAAACGCCGTACCCGCAGGCCGCGGAGCCGCAGCCCTTCTTTTCGGGATAAATCGCAACAACCGTTATATCCTCATATATGGGCTTTCCGCTTATATCCTCCGACCATGACAGTGCATTTTCCGGAAGAGGCGGCATAGCCACGGTGTCACCGTAGCCTAAATAATATTCTGTCTTTTCACCGTTGTTATCGAACACGACACGAAGCTTTTCGCCGCGGAGAACAGTGATTTCCGCGACCTCTCCGGGGAAGCAATTCCCTTCACCGTATCTTATATATCTGATTCCGTACGTTCTTCCGTATTCGAAGTCAGGTCCGTTCTCGGCCATTTCCTTTGTTACCAGCTGCCACATTACGCCGTTGAGCGTATACTGCATGTCTTCCGTGAGCCCCGTTATTCTGCCGTCGTTCTTTCCGAAAACGGATTCGTTTTCGACAGTTATCACGGGCTTCGGCGGACGTGCCGGAACAGATATTTCCGCGCTGCAGGCATCGGCATCGTTCTTAAGGGATAAGGGAATTACCGTCAGGGTTTTACCGAACCATTCTTCTTTAATGGATATAAATCCGTCCTGATCGCTCATGACGGTTTCTCCGTCGATGTCGAATGCGGTCTTGGGAGTTTTTGTCAGAATCGCTGCGGAAAGATAATTGAAGCATCTTTCCTGTCTTATCGGCGCAAGAGATACCGATGAGGGAAGACTGTCGGCAAATTCCTCATTGCCGGCCTTTATGACATACAGCTTTCTCCATGCGGCAAGCTCCTGAAGCTTACGGTTTTCGGGAACGCGCAGATATGTCGCTCCGTCCGTACTGTACAGATAATCGCCGGCGGGAAACGACACCGTGCACGAAGTGATTCCGTCGGATGTTTTGAAAGAAACCGGGAAATCAGAAGACAAGGGAGACAAAGCTCTCCTCTTAACAGTGACCTCCGTCTCTGCGGATGTGAGAAGACCGTTCGATGCCGCCCGTCTTACGGCATATTTTCCGGCAGGCAGGCCTGAAACGGTCCCATCGGCTCCGAGAGGCTTCCATACTCCGGACACGCAGACTTCGCAGCCGGAGGCTCCGGATACTGTTATTGTGCCGTCGTCCGCATCGGCGGTTGCAGGGGTCACCGATATTTTCGATTTAAGCACGGGTTCATGTGTACCGTTTTTGACACCTGCAATGCCTATGACCGCATCAGAGGGATTTTCGCATTCGATTACAGCGTGTTTTTCATCGGTTGTTTTATAGGAGAAGCCGGCGGGCACATCGATGTCTGAGGGTAGATAAAAGCCGTCGGCGGCCGTAATGCTTACGGCTTCAAAGGGCTTTTCGGACGTTACCGTCTGCAGGCTGTCACCGCCCGACAGCGAAACATCAGATGCGTTTATTTCAATGTCGCACGACCAGTGCGCATAAAGTGTCATTTTTCCGTTCACGGGGACAGGGGTTTCGGCCGTTATGCGCTCGCCGCCGACCGGAGCCGTATACCATCCAGTGCATTTTTTTCCGTCATAGGAAATCCCCTCCGGAAGCTCGCCGATGGGAACGTCCCTGTCGGCATGAATCGGGGCGGGAGCGCGTCCGTCCTTTTCTCCGAGATCGAAGGTGACGTAGCAATGCGACAGTTTTCTCTCCGGGATGTAGGAAAAGCTTACGTCAGTCCTTGCGCTTGAACCGCTGACGGACGCGGATGATGTGCACTGCCAAATATCGAAGGGGCCCGAATAGTTCAGTCTCGGACCGAATTCCGCAATCCAGAGGCTGTAATTTTTATTCGTATAATCAACCTGTCCGAGATGATCCCTGTTCGTTATCCAGGATCTCATTGAATAGAAGCCCACTTCATATCCTTCCTCCTGAATTCTGCCGCAGAAGGTGTCCACCATTTCCGCCACGAGATCTCCCGGGAGACTGCTCTGCGTCTTGGTGTTTTCGAAATCGTAATAAATCGGATATGTGAGGGTATAATCCTTCACGAGCCTCAGAACATGCTCGGCTTCGCTGAGAGAGTTTTCCTTAGTCAGAGCGTAGGAGTAAAGATACACTCCGAAGGGAATGCCGAGATCCCTGCATGCATTTGCGTTGCGAACCCAGTTCGAGTCGTCCTGAGAAGCGATATCGCTTCCGTAACCGCATCTGAGAATAACAAAGCTTATCGTTCCTTCGGCATACTGACGCGCGATTTCGTTCCAGTTAACGTCGCCGTTGTGAACGGAAATGTCTATTCCGCGGCAGGTCACCCCGGGAGCCGGAGTAAGATTTGAGCCGTCGGAGGACGCGCCGTAATAAACGCCGTCGTCATTCTTTTCCCAGGGTCTTATCGCTGCGGCGGCGGGATAGAGGCAGAGTCCTCCAACAGATGCCGCGCATATCAGGAGTGCCATAAGATTTCGGATGATTTTTTTCATTCGGATGTCCGTCCCGGATAGTTATTTTGTTCAGCGTTGCGGCTCGGTTCAGTCGTTATGAACGGAATCGTATTCCTTCAGAAGCTTTTCGACGATGGAGGGATCAGTAGGATAAAAGTAATAGAAATTGCCGTATTTCTGCCAGTCCTCCTCGCCTCTTCCGGCAAGAACGATGATTTTTTCGCAGTCGCCGGTGTCAAGCGCGAATGCAAATCTCACGGCTGCCTCGCGGTCCTTGATGACCGTGCATTCTCCTCCGGATTTTTCAATCCAGTATCTGACTTCCGCGGCGATTTTTTCAAAAGGCTCGTCGGCGGAATCCTTTTCGGTAATCACGGTGTGGAATGCTCTGGCTCCGACAACCTCGCCTATATCCCTGCGTCTGTTTTCTCCCTTGTTGCCGTGCCAGCCGTAAATCGCTACGTATGCAGCGCCCGGATACTCCTGCTCGAGCGAATCGAAGAGGGCCTCAAAGCTCATTCCGTTGTGAGCATAGTCGATTATTACCCTGACTTTTCCGTCGCGGCTCGCAAAGGGCAGCATTCTTCCCTTTACCCTTGCGTCTGCAATGGCGTCCCTTACGGTCGTTAGAGGTATTCCGGCGCAATAAGCCATAGCGGTCGCATAAAGAGCGTTTTTGACGTTGAAGAGACCCGGCATAGTGATTTTCATCCTGCACTCTTCCGCAGGAGTCGATACGGTAAAGGCTATGCCGTCAGTCACCTTTTGGACGTCTGAAAGCCTTACTTCGGCTTCGGGATTTTCGCCGAAGGTCACTACCGGAACCCTGGCGGAGGCATATTCGAGAATTCTGCCGGCAAGAGGATCGTCAAGATTCACGCAGCCCTTTCTGCAGCAGTCGTAAATCTTCAGCTTGGTTGCGAAATAATCGTCGAAATCCGGATGCTCGGCGGGACCTATGTGATCGTAGCCCACGTTCGTCAGGCAGACATAATCGAAGAACATATCTCCGACTCTGCGGTATTTTATCGCCTGCGACGAAACCTCCACGGCAAACCTTTCAAGTCCGGCCTCCGCGCTTCTTGCCATGTATTTCCATAGGTCAGGAGCCTCGGGCGTCGTGTTTATTGGCTCGACGAATTCAAAGCCGTCGTAAATGTCCACCGATGATGATATTCCCGTCGGCTTTTTACCGGTTCTTTCGGCATCGAGGTCAAGTATCCTGCGCAGGAAGGTGACCGATGTCGTCTTGCCCTTCGTACCCGTAAAGGCGAAGGACTCGAGCCTGTCGAGAGGATTGTTGTAAAACATTCTGGAAAGCTTGACCATGGCTTCCCTTATGTCGTTTACGATAATGGCGTTGGGATAGTCTCCGATTTTTTTCTCCGCCACATAGGCAACGGCTCCGCCGTCATAAGCCATGGCTAGATACTCGGGTCTGAAATGAAGCCCCTTGGCAATAAAGAGCGAGCCTTCGGGAACGTTTCTTGAGTCAAATGTGAGTCCCTTTACGTAAAAGTCCGGCATTGAAAGCTCAGCGGAAACGAGAAGCCCCGCTTCCTCAAGTTTTTTTGCGTATTCTTTGAGCATATATCTTTCTGTTGATTTGTCAGCCATTTTCACTGTCTGCCTTTCAAAAGCGATACCGGAAAGCGCTATCCGGCATAATATCATTTTATTATACCACATATTTCAAAATAAAACAACTTATTTTTTCATATAAGCATATAATTAAAAATATTTTCCGGGAATGAGCGCCCGTTCAGTTTCCGTGCCATAAACATCTTCGGCGCCGGAGTTTTATTTTTTTCCGTGAAACACAAAAAAATACTTTACAAATCGGCTTTTTTGTGGTATGATATTTTGACCCGTGGAAAAACGATGTCGGCAGATGCGCTCAGAATTCTCGGTGTAAAACAAAAACGGACCCGGCCTTTATGACGTGGTTTGTGTTTTTCGCTTCTTTGCTGCGGACTCCGGACACGGGGAGCCGCTTATTTTTTTGCGTTATTAAAAATTTAATAAATCATTCGGAGGAAACAGAATGAAACTCGTTTACAACATTAACGACCGTCCGAAGTTCGGACAGGTACTCGTCTTCGCCCTCCAGCAGATGCTCGCGATCCTTGCTGCGACTATTGCCGTTCCTTCCATCGTCGGAACCGGAATGAGCCCGTCCGCAGCTCTCTTCCGAGCAGGCGTCGGCCCACTCGCCTACCTCCTCTTCACCAGGTTCAAGAGCCCCGTATTCCTCGGCTCCTCCTTCGCCTTCCTCGGCTCCATGTTCGCCGCTTTCGGCGGTGCCGCAACCGTAGCCGGCGGCTATGCCGGTCTCATTATCGGTGCCGTTTGCGCCGGTCTCGTTTACGTGGTCATCGCTGTCGTCGTAAAATTCTGCGGTGTCAAGTGGATCAACAAGCTCATGCCCGCCGTTGTTATCGGTCCTACCGTTGCAATCATCGGACTCTCTCTCGCCGGAAACGCTATAGGAGATCTTTCCACCGGAAACGTATCTCACGACGTTCTCAATGAGGCAGGAGAGGTTGTCGGTTCCGCCCAGAACGCCTCCGTTTACCTCTGCATCCTCTGCGGTCTCGTAACGCTTGCCGTTACCATGATTTGCTCCGTATACGGCAAGAAGTTCTTAAAGATGATTCCCTTCATCGTAGGAATTGCCGCCGGATATGCCGTTGCCGCAGTATTTACCGTAATCGGTAATGTCGCCGATATCGAAGCTCTCCAGATCATCAATTTCGCCCTCTTCAAGAATATGCAGTGGGTTCCCGATTTCGCCTTCGTTCAGGCCTTCAAGGGCTTTGCCGATATCGATTTCAACTATGTTCTCACAGTAGTCGTCGCCTATGCTCCCGTTGCATTCGTCGTATTCGCCGAACACATCGCCGACCACAAGAACCTTTCCTCCATTATCGAGAAGGATCTTCTTGAGGATCCCGGACTTCACAACACCCTCCTCGGTGACGGTGTAGGCTCCATCGCCGGCGCCTTCTTCGGCGGATGCCCCAACACCACCTACGGTGAGTCCGTCGGCTGCGTTGCCATCTCCGGAAACGCTTCCGTAGTTACTATTCTCGCTACCGCAATCATGGCTCTCGTAGCTGCCTTCGTAGCTCCCTTCACCACTCTGCTTGCCACCATTCCCTCCTGCGTAATGGGCGGCGTCTGCATCGCTCTCTACGGCTTCATCGCCGTATCCGGACTTAAAATGATCCAGAATGTGGACCTCGGCGACAACAGAAACCTGTTCGTCGTATCCGTAATCCTTATCGCCGGTGTAGGCGGTATGGCCGTAAGCTTCGGCAAGGTTACCATCACTGAGGTTGCCTGCGCACTCATCCTCGGTATCCTCACGAACGTAATGCTCAAGAACAAGTCCGAAAACTGATTTGAACTTTAAAAATAACATCCGGTCCCGGGCGCAATGCCCGGGGCCGGATGTTATTTTGTCTTATTTTACTTTTCAAAGGCTTTTATCGTCTCAACATTGTTTGCGATGGCCTTGTTTGCCGTTTTTTCGGAGCTTCTGAAGCTTGTCGCAAGATTGGGAGTATTGTTGTTGAATGCGCCTGTTACGGTGGAGTAAACGCTTCCCCAGTTCCACATGTAACCGAGCTCGAAGCAGGCGGTGCTCAGAATTATGTCTATCGCGGGCGCTGATTCAGCGTCTCTGATAAGCTTGGATTTAAGGCTGACGTCATAATACGCGGGAGTCAGTACATACATCGATTCGCAGGAAAGAACCTCGATTATGCTGCCTGCCCTTTCCGTATCCTGAACAGACGAAGGTATGGCTATGCAGTTTGAGCCGTATGTCGTAACGGTGCTGAAATAGCTTTTCTGATCCGCCGAGAACTTGGGAAGCGGAATGATTCCGAAATCAAACTCCATGCCTCTGAGAAGCGGAACATCGGCAAGCTGAGCCGAATAGAAAAGCAGCGTGCCCTCCTTGAACTGAGGAATTCCCTCTGTGTATGCGTCGGTATAATGGCGGCAGAAGTTGCTGTTCAGAAAAGTAATCGCCCTCGAGAAGGCCTCAAGGCTGCCTTCGGTTCCGGCGGTGAAATACGGGATATCATCGGCGTCCTTTTCAAACATAAGCTTTCCTGAGGCATTGTACAGCGCAAGAGCGTTAAAGGCGCTTGAAGCCACGCCCCATCTGTCACTGAGATCCATGACACCGTCTCCGTTAAGGTCTGAGGTTACGACAAGCGCAGCCTTTTCCATAGCGTCAAGAGTCCATAAGCCTCTGTCCATCAGACCGTAAAAGGTTCCGCCGACCTCGTTCTCGATTTTGGCTTCCTTAAAGAGCGCCTTGTTGAAAAGTACGCACCTCGTGGCATCGTTATCCATGGTCAGCATATCTCCGGTCACCAGAAACAGCCTGCCCGCTATAGAGAACGCTTTTCTGCTGTTCTGATCATAATAGGGTCTGTCGAGATTCATGGCTGAAACACCGTTCAGATTGTTCAGAAAGCCCTTGAGAATCAGTCCCGTAATGTCGTCCTTGATTTTGAAGCAGAACATGTCGTATTCGTCATTTCCGGAGCCGATGCTTGCTGCGGCAGCGGCAGCAGGAGTCTTGGAGCCCTTTTCGGCAACCTTGAAGCCGTATTTTTCCTCCATCCGAGTGTTTCTCGTGTAAACGGCATCGCCGATGATATCTCCCGTAATGCTCTCGGCAAATATATCACGCGAATACCAGGTCGCCGAAGATGTTCCTCTTGTAAGCACGTTGAAAACGTGTCCGCCAAAGTTAACGCTGCCGATGTTTGGAGTAAGCCTCTCTGTATCGGTAGATACGGCTGTTGTAACTCCCGGCACCGGGGGCAGGGTTGCGGCTGCTTCGGTTGTCTCCGAGCCCGGATTTTCAGCCGAACAGGCCGTTAATAACAATGTCCAAATGACAAGAATCAATGAAACCGTTTTTTTCATGGAAAACTCTCCTTTTTCGGTTGATTATTTATTTTTGTGCAACTCAAACGCCGGGCAGGCGGTGACAGACTGAATTCTCCCGAAAAACGTTTTTTAGCAAAGACGCTTAAAAAAACAGTCCGGACGGCGATTCGAAGCTTTTCTTAATTATAGCATCAGCCCGAATACTTGTCAATTCAATATTATCCCCGAAAACGCAACTGTTACTTTTTGTGTAGCAAACTATAACTTCTGTGCAACTGTTTTTCGGTGTGATGATACGTTTTCAACCATATTCTTCAAAAAAAAAGAGATGTTAAAAAAGTCTGAGACCTTCTTAACATCTCTTAAGAGATTCACAAAACGGAATGAATTCCGGAATTAGACTTAATGGTCGATACCGCGTATGGTCTCCACATCATTCTCGATTGCCTTTTTGGCGAGCTTCTCAACGCTCTTGAACGAGGTAGTGAGGTTGGGGTTATTGTTGTTGAAGCCTCCGGTGACCGCTCCGTAAATGCCTCCCCAGTTCCACATGTAACCGAGCTCATAGCAGGCGGTTTTCAGAATTATGTCAATGGCGGGGCCTGATTCCGCATCTCTTACAAGCTTGGATTTGAGGTTGAGCTCATAGTAGGCGGGAGTCAGAACATACATGGATTCGCAGGAAAGAACCTCTATGATAACAGCGGATCTTTCGACATTCTTTACGGTCGTGGGAATCGCAATGCAGTTTGAGCCGTACGTTGTTACGGTGCTGTGATACGAATCCTGATCAGCGCTGTATTTCGGCAGCGGAACGATACCGAAGTCGAATTCCATTTCGCGAAGGAGCGGGACATCGGCCAGCTGAGCGGGATAGAACAGTACGATGCCCTCCTTGAACTGAGGAATGGCTTCGTTGTAAGCATTGGAATAATGACGGCAGAAGGGCTGATTCAGCATTGTGATAACGTCTGAAAATACCTGAAGTCCGTCCTCGGTATTGGCTGCAAAGAAAGGAACGTCATCCTGATCCTTCTGATATATCAGTCTGCCGGCGGCATTGTAGAAGGAAACGGCATTGAACTGCTCGGAAACCATACCGTAACGGTCGTTAAGATCCATGACACCGTTTCCGTCAAGGTCGGTTGTGGCAATCTCGGCGCATTTGGCCATGACCTCCTGAGTCCATGTTCCGTCCTTCATAAGATCGTAAAGGGAGCCGCCGATTTCGTTAGAAATGGAAAGCTCATTAAAGAGCGCCTTGTTGAACAGGCAGCATCTTGTAGCGTCGTTGTCCATCGTAAGCAGGTCTCCCGTGACCAGGTAAAGCTTGCCGGCAATCGAGAAGTCACGGCGGCTGTTCTGATCGTAATAGGGAGCATCCAGATTCATCGAGGATACGTTGTTGAGATTATAAAGATAGCCCTTCAGCAGAAGCGAAGTGATATCGTCCTTAACCTTAAAGCAGTACATTCCGTAGTCGTCGCTTCCGCCGTTGATGCTGTTCACGGCATCTGTGGCGGGGTTCTTCGAGCCGAATTCCTCAACCTTGAAGCCGTACTTCTCTTCCATTCTGGAATTTCTGGTATATACGGCATCGGCGATGATGTCTCCAGAAACACCGTCCGCGAAAATATCGCGGGAATACCAGGTTGATGACGATGTTCCCCTCGTCA
>JAKSPQ010000028.1 GCA_024404665.1 Clostridia bacterium | reverse complement strand
TTACGTCTTCGTACGCGCCATCGATTACAAGGGCGGCCAGTACGGCACGCTGATTCTGTCAAAATATCCGATTACTTCATCGGAGGTTGTAAACCTCGATGCAGGCGACAAGGAGGGCCGCTCTTACGGCCATGCCGTCATTGATATCGGCGGAGTCAGTGTCGATTTCTTCAACACGCACTTATCGTACGAGTCTCTTCCTCTCAGAGCCGGACAGTTCGCCGTTCTCGCGGAGGCAGCCTCAAATTGCGGACGTTATCTCGTAACCGGCGTTTTCAACACCGCGGATTACACCGAATTCTCCGTTTTTTCGGGGGCCGGCATGATAAACAGAACCGAAAGGCACTATGTGACTTTCCCCGGAAACAGCTCCGGCATAGACAACATTGTGTTTAAGGGCGGTTTTACCGAAATAAGCTCGGGAACCGTTGTAAACGGGAGCTCCGACCACTATATGATGTGGGCGGTGTTCTCTCTCGGTTCCGATGAACCCTGAGCTTTCAGGGAAACAAATAAAAAACTCAAAGGGGATTCCTCAGCCGTTTAGGCGGCAGGGGACCCCTTTTTTCTGTTTTCAGAACTCTCTTCTGCCCTCGAAGGCTCTCTGGAGAGTATATTGGTCAGCGTATTCGAGCTCTCCGCCGACGGGAATTCCGTTGGCGATTCTCGTCACCTTTATTCCGCACGGCTTTAAGAGCTTGGAAATATACATGGCGGTGGCTTCGCCCTCGGCAGTGGGGTTGGTGGCGATGATGACCTCCCGAACCTCGCTGTCTCCCGCAAGTCTTGTTATGAGCTCTTTGATTTTTATTCTGTCGGGAGTGATGCCCTGCATAGGCGATATCAGGCCGTGGAGCACATGGTAGGTGCCGTTATACTCCCTGACCTTTTCTATTGCCAGGAGAGACTTCGTATCCTGAACCACACAGACCGTGCTTTTGTCCCTTGTCGGATCCGAGCAGACGGGACACACCTCCCTGTCCGTCAGATTCTGGCAGACGGGGCAGCAGTGAATCGTTTTCTTTGCTCCGACTATCGCTTCGGCAAACGCCTCCGCCTCCTCTTCGCTCAGATCAAGCACGGAAAACGCAAGCCTCATTGCGGTACGCTTTCCTATTCCGCCGAGACGTCCGAACTTCTCCGCAAGCAGATCAAGCGCGGCTATGCTTCCGGCGGAAGCCATCAGAGAGCTCCCTCGGGAATACCGAACTTTGCAGCGAGCGCGGACATTTCGCGGGCTGCATCGTCCTCGACTCTGCCTATGCCCTCGTTAACGGCGGCTACAAGTATATCCTGAAGCGTCTCGGCATCGTCCGGATCAATTATTTCGGGATCGATGACGATTTCCGTTACTCTTCGCGAGCCGTTTATTTTGAGCTTAACGGCTCCGCCGCCGGCGGCAACTTCATATTCTCTTGCCTCGAGGTCGGCGCTGAGCGTCTCTCTCTCGGTCTGAAACTGCTGTACCTGACGCATCATGGCGTTCATGTTCTGCGGGCCTCCGCCCATTCCCTGAGGTAATCTTGCTTTCATTTTATCCAAACCTTTCGGCTCCGCAAACGGAGCTCCAAATAATAATATCTTATATTACGGCGGCAGATTGAAGCCGCACGCCTTTATTTGCCGATGAGCGCATCGAGCTCGGCAATTCCCTTTCTTACCTGATCGCCGGGGGCCGAGCCTGCCTTCTCGAAAACTATCATCCCGGGGTCTATCCTGCTTCCGAGCGACGATGACAGTGCCGCGCAGAAGTTGCCTATGGTTTCCGGGGCGGTGGCGAGTCTTTTCGCGACCTCGGCCTTGTATATTACGTATATTCTGAGTCCCGCTCCGCTTTCGGCTCTGAAGGCCTCCGTGCTTCCGAGAAGGGCCGCGACTCCGGAATTTGTCTTTCTCAGAGTCTCAAGGACCTCCTGCCAGCAGTCGAGCCGTACCCTTTCATCCGCGGGAACCGCCGTCGGGGCGCTCACAGGCTCCGCTGAAGGCCTTTGCGTGCCGGCCGCCGCTTTATCGCGGGCAGGCGCCGGAATCGCCTCAGAGGCCGTTTTCGGGGCGCTCACGGGCTGTTTCTCCGGTGTTTCGGCTTTTTCGCGCGCGGTAAAGCCTCCCGAAAGCATTCCGGCTTCCAGCGCGGCGATCCTTGAAAGAAGCGCTTCGTACGATACGGAAAGCTTCTCGTCCGTCATGCGGAGCAGCGCGGTTTCCGCGCAGATTCTGGATGAAGCTCCGGGACGCTGCATTGCCGTATAGGCATCGTCAAGCATCTTGCTGTGATATATGAGCTGTTCTCTTGAAAACATTGCGGAATCGGCCGCAATCATGGAGCTTTCGGTGTCCGTAAGATCGAGATAGCCGGCAGCGGCTTCCTTTCCGACCGTTCTGAAAACCAGCATATCCCTGTAATAGCCTATGAGCTCCTGCCAGAAAACTCCGATGTCCTTTGCCGAGGCCGTAACCCTTGATATTATGTCGAGGAGTCCCGAGCAGTTCCGCGAGGCTATCGCCCTGACGCACTCGGACATGGGACCGCGTCCCGTGAATCCGACGGCCTCGGAGACAGTATCTGCAGTGACGTCCTTTCCTCCGACAGCGGAGAGCTCGAACAGGCTGATGGCATCGCGCATGCCGCCCTGTGCAAGACGCGCGAGAATCAGCGCGGCATCGTCGTCGAGTCTGATATTCTCCTCACCTGCGATGTATTTGAGTCTTTCTACGAGAATATTCGTCTGTATTCTTCTGAAATCGAAGCGCTGGCATCTCGAAATGATGGTTGCCGGCAGCTTCTGCATTTCGGTTGTGGCCAGGATAAAAATCACATGCTCGGGCGGCTCCTCAAGCGTTTTCAGCAGCGCGTTGAAGGCGGATACCGAGAGCATATGAACCTCGTCGATGATGTATACCCTGTATTTCAGGGACGACGGTGTATAGATGACTTCATCAAGAATCGTGCGGATATCGTCCACCTTGTTGTTCGAGGCGGCATCCATTTCAAGGATATCCGTTGCAGCACCCGAGGCTGCCGCAAGGCAGGACCTGCAGGCAAGGCAGGGATTTCCGTTCTGAGGATTCTCGCAGTTAACGGCCTTGGCCAGAATTTTTGCACAGGTGGTTTTTCCGGTTCCTCTGGAGCCGCAGAAAAGATAGGCATGGCTTACAAGGTTTTCCGCCACCTCATATTTTAAAATATCCGTGACATGCTGCTGTCCGCAAACCTCTTCAAAGGTTTTCGGACGCCATTTGCGGTATAAAGCCTGATGCAAAACTCTGTCCTCCGAGAAAAAATAAAGTATAGCCGGCTGCAAAATAAGACCATACACCCCAAATTCGAATTTTGCCGCCGCGCGTTAGTCTCCTCTTCTGCTCAGAACAGGCAGCCTCGCGGCACACCGGACTAACCGCTTAATGCTGCTTGGTTCCCCACCTGACATGGTTCACAGCGCCCGATTGCGCAAGACCCATTCTTCAACACAGAAAAGAAGTCGCAGACCGCATCTGCTCCACCCTCAATCGGGGAATGAACCCCCGCTGTAGCGGATTTCGGGTACAAGGCACCGCTGACTCCCCGGCTGGTATGGCCTTATTTTACAGCCGACTGACTGTTGTATATATATTTTATCATAAAATATTAATTTATGCAATACTTTCGGCAAAAAAACTTGACACGGGCGAAAAAACGGGTATAATAAAAGGGCGGTTTCCCATCCCGCAAATAAAAACAGGAGTATTTCATGATAAACTGCAGTGATAACGGTTCCGCGGCACCGTCGTATATAAGAGAAGAGCTTATGACCCCGGTAACGCACAGGGCAGATGTTCTTGTCGCAGGCGGAGGAGTGGCCGGCATCGCGGCTGCGCTGGCGGCAGCCCGTCACGGAGCGGACGTGCTTCTCATAGAAAGAGAATTCGAGCTCGGCGGACTTGCGACTCTGGGACTGATTACATATTATCTCCCGCTCTGCGACGGCTGCGGGCATCAGGTCATTTACGGCATCGGCGAGGAGCTGCTCAAGACCTCCATAAAATTCGGAGCCGAAAAGGACTACCCGTCGGCGTGGCTCGACGGCGGCAGCCCGGAGGAAAAAACCAAACAGAGATTCAAGGCCGGCTACAACGGACCTCTCTTTATGATGGAGACGGAATTCCTGCTGCTGAAGGCTGGCGTCAGAATTCTCTACGGCACTCAGATCTGCGCTGCCGAAACCCGGGAAAACAGAATAACCCACGTAATTTGCGAGAACAAATCCGGGCGTTTTGCGGTAAGCGTCGGACGCGTTATAGACGCAACGGGCGACGCCGACGTCGCAGCCGCGGCCGGAGCCGAAACCGCTCTCTTCTCACAGGGCAATATTCTTGCCGGCTGGTATTATTATGTTGCGGGCGGAGTGAGAAAGCTGAAGGTTCTCGGTCCCTCGGATATTCCCGACGAAGAAAAGGCCGCGGGAGCCAAAACCAAAAAGCCCCTCGTCGACAGGAGATTCTCGGGACTTGACGGCGATGAGCTCTCGGACATGGTTATGCTGTCTCACAGGGCAACGTACGACGACTGGAAAAAGAATCACGATGCGGACCCCTCATATCTCCCGGACGCGATCCCGACAATCCCTCAGATACGGATGACGCGCCGCATCATAGGCACCGCGACTCCGCACAGCGCGGACGACAGGGTGCGTGTTCCCGACTGCATAGGAGTTACGGGGCACTGGAGAAAGCGCGGCCCGGTTTACGAGCTCCCCTTCGGAGCGCTGAGATCCGTAAACATATGCAACCTTCTTGCCGCAGGCAGGGACATATCAGTCACCGACGCTATGTGGGACAACACGAGAGTGATACCCACCTGCGCAGTCACGGGAGAGGCCGCCGGAACGGCCGCGGCAATGTTCAATGACTTTTTGACCCTTTCAAATTCGGACATCGACCGTCTGAGAAGCGAGCTCAGGCGCGGAGGAGTAAGAACATCGATCGAGGAGCTGGCGCTCTGAAAGCGAATAAACAAAATCGGTATAAATTAAGGAACGGATACAAAATGGCACTGAACGAAAGCACCGGAAAGACCGGAAGCCCCAAGGCCGACAAGGGTCTGCTGAAACGGTTCGTATCTTACTACAAACCGCACAGAAAAATGTTTGCCCTTGATATGGCGGCATCAATTCTGATTTCACTCATCGGAATGGTATATCCCAAGGTCACAAACATGATGATCAAGGATTTCATTCCGAACAAGCAGCTCAACGCGATCATCATCGCGGGAGTCGCGGTACTCGTACTGTACATCGCAAGACTGCTGCTCAGATATTTCGTACAATACTACGGACACATGATCGGAACAAGGATGCAGGCTCAGATGAGAAGCGATCTCTTCGCGCATCTCCAGAAGCTTCCCTTCTCCTTCTACGACGACCACGAAACCGGAAAAATAATGACGAGAATGACGTCAGACCTCTTCGACGTCAGCGAGCTCGCACACCACGGACCGGAGAACATACTGACATCGGTTACCATGTTCGTCGCCGCATTCATTTATCTCTGCACGCTTAATTTCTGGCTGACGATGATAATCTTCGCCTGTGTTCCGATTCTGATTATCGTGGCAATGTATTACAGAAAGAAAATGAGAGCCGCATTTACCGAAAGACGCGCCTCGACGGCTGTAATCAACGCGTCCCTCGAGAGCAGCATCTCGGGTATCAGAGTAACAAAGGCTTATACCAATTCCGAGAAGGAAAAGGAAAAATTCAACGTAGGCAACAATATGTTCATAGAAGCCTGCCGCAAATCCTATGACGCAATGGGCAAGTTTCATGCTGGCTCAAGCTTTATCACCGATATATTCAACGTCGTGATTCTGCTTGCCGGCGGAATCTTTCTCTACAACGGCCTCATCGATGCAGCCGGATACGCAACCTTCATAGTATCGGTCAATCTGTTCATCTCACCTATCACCACACTGATCGGATTCATGGAATCCTATCAGAACGGTGTGACGGGCTTCTCGAGATATCTTGAAATCATGGATGTCCCCGAGGAGGAAGACTCGGAAAACGCGGTTGATGCCGGCACCCTCGAGGGCAACATAGAGCTTGACAACCTGACCTTCACATACGAGAAATCCGAAGAGATTCTTCACGGAGTTTCGCTAAGCGTAAAGAAAGGCGAAACCCTGGCGCTCGTGGGTCCCTCCGGCGGAGGGAAAACCACAATCTGTCATCTTATTCCCCGCTTCTACCGTCTGACAGGCGGTGACATCCGAATTGACGGCAAGTCAATTTCGGACATGACGATGGAATCGCTGAGACGCAATATCGGCATCGTTCAACAGGATGTTTTCCTGTTCAACGGCTCTATTTACGACAATATCCTTTACGGAAGACTCGATGCGACTCCGGAGGAGGTATATGAGGCCGCAAGACGCGCAAACATAGACGGCTGGGTAAGAACGCTTGAAAACGGATATGATACGCAGATCGGCGAACGCGGAGTAAAGCTCTCCGGAGGCCAGAAGCAGCGTCTGTCCATCGCGAGAGTCTTCTTAAAGAATCCTCCGATACTCATTCTCGACGAGGCAACATCGGCGCTCGACAACACCACGGAAATACTCATTCAGCACGCTCTCGACGAGCTTACCGTAGGAAGAACGACGATCGTCGTCGCTCACAGGCTTTCGACCGTAAGACGCGCAACGGAGATTGCCGTCATCTCCCAGGGCTCCGTAGCCGAGCTCGGAACGCACGAGGAGCTCACCGCAATGCCGGACGGCATTGATTCCCGCCTTTACAGGCTTCAGTGCAGAGAGGGCGACTCCGACACCGGAGACCTTTCGGAATCCGTCGGATTCTGAAAGGTCGGCTGTACCGTCGGCCGTTGCTGCATATGTGCTTGTTTACTTAAATAAACTGCGCGTCCTCCCCCCAAAAACATACACCGTGAAGAGCCGAAATGCTTTTCACGGTGTATGTTTTCTTTATCGGAGACCGATGTCTGAATTTTCCATGTACCGCCAATTAACCGACATATTTCTTGTCTAAACTCAGGTGTATACTTGCCATTGTTGCCGCGTCTCACTTTTTCCTCAATTTTCTACCCATATGACTATTATACCCCCGGTGTCAATTTTGGGACGCAGTCCAAATCAGGCCGATCTGTCGGGGAGCACGTGAATCCTGCCGCCGACAGATACGAAAAGCTCCGGATTTTCAAAGAGCTCCGAATACTTTCCGATAAAGCAGTCGTCCAGGCTGCAGAAATCCTCATCGGTAAGACCGACTACAAGAAATGTTCCGGCAATGATGTCGTAAATGTCGCCGTTATCGTCGCGGAGAGCCCTGTTCAGCGGCATTCCGTTGATTTTTCCCTCCTCGTTGACAATCAGCGCTACGGGATCGTCAAACGGATATACACATTCGATATAACCGTCAACCTCTTCCTGAAGCGATTTCAGTCCGCACAAAACCGTCTTTGTGTATGGCTTTTTGCCGGGCTCGACGACGATAACCTTCATGGACATTTCTTCCGGCACTGCGGGAGGCGGGAGAAAATTCACCTCGGAAAAGCCGATGCTGTCGCAATAGTAAAAGCCGGCCTTAATTTCCTCAGGCCTGTCGCTGTCATCGACGATTTCGACAATGTCCGAAACGGACATGGTACGTCCTTCAAAATCCTCAGGCAAATCGTTGTTGAAGATATCGTAGACATCCTCAAGGTTCGGGGACATTACGTCTCCCTCCCAGACAAAACGGTAGATGCTTCCGTCGGGTTCCCGGCTTCCGGTCCTTTTGGCAAGAGAAACGAGTCCTGAAAAAGCCGCACCCGCAGCATCCTTTGAGAGGTCGATCTGATAAATTCGTATTTTCAAATAATAGAGTTCCTTCTTTCGGATAAAATATGAGCCGTGGGCTGTCACGGTTTTCCGCTCCGGAAGGATCCTGCTCGTTTTTGTATGGATATTATAGCACTTTAAGAACCGTTTGTCAACATGTTTTTAACATTTTATGAATTTTTATTTAACACATTGTTGCGTAAGATTCGCGACCTTTTCCGCTGCCTCCGCCCGGCTGCCGGCTGTCATGAAAAAAACGGACGCCGGAAAGTCATAAGACAAACCGGACATCCGTTTATTGAAGTTTTGTTTTATGGGGCAAACGCGGATTTATTCCGCAATTTTTTCCATTATAAAGGCTTCGAGAACATCTCCGGACTTTAGGTCGTTGAATTTCTCGAGACCGATACCGCACTCATATCCCTGAGCAACCTCTCTGACGTCGTCCTTGAAGCGGCGGAGAGAAGCGATTTTATCCTCATATACGACTACGCTGTCGCGGACAACTCTGATCTGAGCGGAGCGTGTGATCTTTCCGTCCTGTACGTAGGAGCCTGCAATGAAGCCGACGTTCGGAACATGAATGACCTGTCTGACCTCCGCGTGTCCCAGGAGGGTTTCCTTGAACTTCGGAGCAAGCATGCCCTTCATGGCAGCCTCGATCTCCTCTATGCATTCGTAAATGACTCTGTAGGTTCTTATCTCAACACCCTGACGCTCGGCCGAATCAATGGCTGCTCTGTCGGGTCTGATATTGAAGCCGATGATGATCGCGGACGAAGCCTGCGCGAACATTACGTCGCTCTCGGAAATTCCTCCGGCGGCCGCATGGATGACATGCACTCTGACTTCATCGTTGGAAAGCTTCTCGAGCGACTGCTTTACGGCCTCGGCGGAGCCTCCGACATCGGCCTTGACGATGATGTTGAGGTCCTTGACGCCTTCCTTGATCTGTGCGAAGAGGTCGTTGAGGTTGGCGCGGCTGTTGGCCTTGAAGGTATCCTCCTTGGCCTTTGCGCGGCGCTGATCGGCAAGCTCTCTGGCCATTCTCTCATCCTCTACCGCGTTGAACTCGTCTCCTGCGGTGGGAACGTCATCGAGGCCCGTGATTTCTACGGGCATGGAGGGCGGAGCGGCCTTAACGGTTCTTCCGGTGTAATCGGTCATCGCTCTGACTCTGCCTACGCAGGTACCGGCTATGACAATGTCTCCGGGACGGAGCGTACCGTTCTGAATAAGAACGGTTGCCACGGGTCCGCGTCCCTTGTCGAGTCTCGACTCGATTACGATACCCTTTGCGCGTCTGTCGGGATTTGCCTTGTATTCCTTGACCTCGGCAATGAGAAGAATGTTCTCAAGAAGGTCATCGATTCCCGTATGCTTGAGAGCGGATACGGGAACGCACATTACGTCGCCGCCCCATTCCTCGGGAACGAGGTCGTACTTTGTGAGCTCCTGCTTGATACCCTCGGGATTTGCACCGGGCTTGTCCATCTTGTTGATGGCGACGATGATTTCTACGCCAGCGGCCTTTGCGTGGTTGATTGCCTCAACGGTCTGGGGCATTATGCCGTCGTCCGCCGCGACAACAAGAATCGCGATATCGGTGGCCATTGCGCCTCTGGCTCTCATGGCGGTGAAGGCCTCGTGACCGGGGGTGTCAAGGAAGGTGATTTCCTTTCCGTTGATCTTAACTCTGTATGCGCCGATGTGCTGTGTGATGCCTCCGGCCTCGCCGGCGGTAACGTGAGTATTTCTGATCGCGTCGAGCAGCGATGTTTTTCCGTGGTCGACGTGGCCCATGACGCATACGACGGGAGCTCTCGTCTGGAGCTTGTCTTCAGTATCGGCCTTGTCCTCCTCGAACAGCCTCTCCTCGATGGAAACGACGACCTCGCGGGTGACTTCGGCTCCGAGGCTCTCGGCGATGAGGGCGGCGGTATCAAAGTCGATGGTCTGGTTAACCGTTACCATCATCTGGAATTCCAGCATAAGCTTCTTTACGACTTCACCGGCGGAAACCTTGATTCTGGAGGCAAATTCGCCTACCGTGATTTCATCCGGGATAACGGCCTTTACGGGCTGCTTCTTTACGGGCTGGGGAGGAATTACGGGAGCTGCGTTTCTCTTGTCGCGCCCCTTGCCGTTCTGAGGCTTGCCGTTCGGATTCTTTCCGTTCTGCTGGCCCTTGACGTTCTGGCCCTGGTTCTTTCCGTTCTGCTGCCCCTTGCCGTTCTGGCCCTGATTCTTTCCGTTCTGCTGGCCCTTCTGGGGACCTGCGGCATTCTGATTCTTCTGGGAGGGATTCTGACCGCCCTTCTGGCCGCCTTTTCCTCTTCCCTGCTGATTTCTGTCCTGAGAAGCGGATTCGCCGGCATCGGATACGGCAGCCTTCTTCACCTTGCTCTTTGAGCCCTGGTCTCTGGCGTCGTGCTTATCGTCCTCTGTCACAAAGCTGTCAAGCTTCTCGTCGTATTTGGACAAATCGACCGTGGTGGTTCCGCGGGTATCGACGACTCTCGTATTCTGAGGAATCTCAACCCTGACCTCGTCTCCGGACGATGCGGTTTTCTCGCGGATTTCTATACCGCGATGCTGATTTCTGTTCCGGTCCTTCTTCTCGTCCTTCCTGTCATTCTTTCTGGAGCCGTCCTTTGCCATGGCACTGGCGGCATTATTTCTGGACTCGAATCTTTCCGTAGCGGAACGGTTTATGGGCTGCTTCTCGCGCTGAGCGCCTCCCTGAGGCTGATTTCTGTTCTCCGGAGCGCGGTTTTTGTCTGTATTGTCTTCGGGCTTTGACGCTGTCTTTTCCGTCTCTGCCTTTGCGGGCCCGCTCTGCTTTTCGGGAGCGCCCGTCTCCTTCTTTACTGCGGGAACCGCATCGGCCTTTTTCTCCGATGCCGCCGAAGGTATTCCTGTTATTCCGTCAATATAGTCGTCTATATTCACTATCTGATTGGCCTTTGTGAGCTTATCCCACATAACGTCAAGAGCCAATCCGTCAAGCGATGCGGACGTGCTCTTTACATCCAGACCTGTACCCGCAAAGAGATCGGTGATATCCTTCGGTTTGATACCGAGAGACTTTGCGAGCAATGAAACCTTATTCTGTGAACTTACTGCCATACTGTTTTATACCGAGCCTTTCAAACGATAATTACGATGTTTACTTCTGCTTTTCGGAAGAATACGCATCCCAGCCCGAGGCAACCGCCTCGGCGAGTCCCCTGTCGCGAACGGCAACAACCGCCGTTCCCTCCGGGCGGCCGGAATATCTTCCGAGTTCTATTTTGTCCGCATCCGCTTCTATCAGACGGACCCCGTAGTAGGCCGATCTGTCCGAAAGCCTCTTCCGGGTATTGTCGGAATTGCCGGATGCCTCAACCACAAGGAAAACCTTGCCTTCCTTGAGAGCGTCGCACACCTTGGGAGTGCCGTATTCGAGCTTTCCGGCCCTTGCGCACAGCCCCAGGGTGCTTAAATATTTTTTGATCATTTCGCGTCTCCCGTTCCGAGAACCGCCTGCTTTATGAGTTCAGCGGAGCTTTCATCGAGTCTCGCCCCAACCGACGAGGCTATTCTTCCGCTTTTCAGCGCCCTTGCCAGGCACTTTTCGTTTCTGCAGAGGTAAACGCCCCTGCTCTGAGCCTTCATGGACGAATCCACTGCCGCCGTTCCGTCAGCTCCGCAGACTATTCTTACGAGACTGCTTTTGGGGAAGCGCTCTCCGCAGCCCGCGCATCTGCGCTCGGGAATGCGGCGCTCCGAGACCGACTGCCTGTTCACTCGGTCTTGATATCGACCTTGCAGCCTGTGAGCTTGGCCGCAAGTCTTGCGTTCTGTCCCTGAACGCCTATTGCGAGGGAAAGCTGTTCGGGAGCGACAACGACGTGAGCGGTTCTTTCCTCGAGCATATCAACGCTGATAACGGATGCGGGAGAAAGAGCGGATTTGATGTACTCGGCCTTGTCGTCGTTGTAGGCGATGACGTCGATCTTTTCCTTGCCGAGCTCTGCGAGAATACCGGCGATACGGGTTCCGTGCTGTCCGATGCAGGATCCGACGGCATCGACGGATTCATCGGCGGAGAGAACGGAAATCTTCGTTCTGGAGCCTGCCTCTCTCGCGATGTTCCTGATGACGATGGTTCCGTCGGCAATCTCGGGGATGTCGCGCTTGAAGAGGCACTTTACGAGACCCGCAGCCGAACGGGAGATTCTGATATCCGAGTCTCCGCTTCTGCGGTCGACCTTGCAGAAGTAAATCATGATCTTCTGTCCGATTTCATAGGTCTCCCCGGGAATCTGCTCTCCTACGGGAAGCTTAAGGAGGCCGTTGCCGGTTTCAACCTCGATGTCTCCGGTATCCTCGTGGATTTTTGCGACGGTTGCGGTGATGATTTCTTCCTGCTTGTTTTCGAATTCTCTTCTGGAGGTTTCCTTCTGGCCCTCTCTTATTGCCTGAATAATGACGGACTTTGCGGTTCCCGCGGAAATTCTGCGGAGGTTCTTGGTCTTGACTTCTATGTCAAGCACCTTTCCGACAGCCATTCTCTTGTTGTAGGTCTTTGCCTCTTCGACGGTGATCTGGGTCACGGGATCGTCAACCTCGGCTACTACGGCCTTGGAGATATAGCACTTGATGTCCTTCTTTACGGGATCGATGTTGACCTTGACTACGGGCTCGCTGTTCTGACCGGCGAGGTTCTTTCCGCCGTATTCCTTGATGCATGCCTTTACGATGGCCTCCTCGACCTTTGTATACATATACTCGGGAGAAATGCCGTAGGCCTTCTCCAGTCCGTCGATGGCATCGAACAATTCCTTATTCATTGGATCGTGTACCTTTCTGGTTTATAACTGTTATTATTTTAATCTTAATCAGCGGAATGCGGGGTCGCTGTCGTAATCGTATATGAGCGTGACCGAGGATATATCCTCAAGGGCAGGCGTTATGCGCCTGTCGCCGCAGTCAAAGAGCGCAAGCCCCTTTTCCCCGTCGTATCCGGCGACGACGGCGTTGAATTTTCTCTGACCGTCGAGAAGCTTAAAGAGCTTTACGGAAACCTCGGCACCCTTGTATTTCAGGAGATGAGAGGGATAATTCAGCTTTCTCTCGAGGCCGGGCGATGTAATCTGAAGATAGTATGAGGACTCAATGGGATCGGCCTCGTCGAGCAGCACGTCCGCGTCCCTGTGGACCGCGACGCAATCGTTTATATCGATTCCGCCCTCTTTATCCGTATCGATGGTGATCCTCAGAATCCTGTCGGAACCTTCTTTGACGAATTCAATGTCCCATACTGAGCAGCCGTGCTTCAGCACCGCAGGCTCGATGACGGGCAGTATTCTTGCCGGAAGTCCGGAGAGTTCTTTTTTCATTCGGAAACCTTTCAAAAAATCAATAATAAAGAGTGGACTCGCGCCCACTACCAAACAACACACTAAAGAACGCATATATTATACTACAACAATTATCTTTTTGCAATAGTTTTTTACATTAAAGTTGTTTTTTCTGTGAAAAAAACGAAAACAAACCGAAAAAACAGCCTGTTTGTTTCACGAAATCGTCTTTCTTTTTCGACAGTAATCAAAAAAGCATTTACAAGATGTTAATTTTATGATATAATTCAATATATATTATTGTGGGTACTTTGCCGTCGGGGTCGGAAACCGGCCTCCGGAGGCAGTAAAGGAAAGAAATATGGAAGATAAAAAGACTGCGGAAAAGAAAAATCAATACTATATTGTCATCGCAGCTCTCGCGGGTCTCCTTTTCACCGTAATGACCGCAGCCGCCCTTCTGCTGCTAAAGGCACCGGACAGCTACATCGCCGCGGTTGTATGCGTCATTCTCTGCGGAGCTTCGGAAACGGCAGTCATACTGCTCAGGCACCGCGTTATGGGAAGCTCGAACGACATAACGGAAAAGGAAGATTTCGGCAGTCAGCTGGCCGATGTCATACGCAAGCTGGAGTTCCCCGTGACTCTGACGTCCGTTGACGGAAAGATCATGTGGGTAAACGAGATGATGCTCCGGCTCTACGGTAAGAGCAAGACCTCGGAATTCTCGGGCCTCCGTCTGGAGGAGCTTACCGGCCGTCCGCTCTCCGAGATGCTCTCGGAGGAAAACGGCGAACGCATTCCCTTCCGCATGGGAGACAGCTTCTTCACGTCGTCATCGCACCTGATAAGATATGCCGACAGGGACTGCTGGCTCACCGTTTTCGACGGAAAGACAGACCTTGTGGACGCGCTGACCGTCATCGATAACGAGACCGCCGTCATCGGCTATGCCGTTCTTGACAACCTTGCGGAGCTTGCACAGTTTGTCAAGGTTTCCTCCAGGGAAGCCACCGACGAAACCGAAAAGGTTCTTCGCAAGTGGATAACGGGCCTTGACGGATTCATGGTCGAATACAGCCGCGACAAATACATCTTTGCGTTCCCGAGATCCAGACTCCGCGAATGCATAGAATCGAATTTCGACATTCTCTCAACCGTCAGGCACATCGAGCTCGGCGACGGTTCGATGTCCGTAACGGTTTCCATGGGTATTTCCTCCGGGAAATCCAATCACCGCGAACGCGAGCTTGACGCCAAGGCGGCTCTCGACACCGCCCTTCAGCGCGGAGGCGACCAGGTCGTTCTCCACACCGACGAGGAAAGCCTTCAGTTCGGCGGAAACACCAAGAGCGATCTCAATCGGACAAAAATCCGCTCGAGAGTCACCGCCCGTACCCTCAGAAAGAACTGCGAGGAGGCTTCCAACGTCATTATCATGGGACACAAGAACCCGGATTTCGACTGCATCGGAAGCTGCATAGGTCTCTATAAGCTCGCAAGCCTGTACAATCGGGAAGTCAAAATAGTAACCGACTCCGAAAACACGAACTTCAGAGTCTGCACTGCCGCCCTCCTCGAGGAGCAGCCTGAATACTCCGACGTATTCGTATCGGCCGCCCAGGGGCAGGATCTCATAAACTCCGGCACCTTTGTAATCATCGTCGACGTAAACAATCTCAAGATTGTCGAAGCTCCCGAAATCGTGGCGAACGTTGCCGATTTTGCCGTCATTGACCATCACCGCAAGACCGCGGAATTCGACAGAGAGCCCGTCTTCACGTATATCGAGCCCGGCACCTCCTCCTGCTGCGAGCTTGTCGCGGAAATGATCGAGGCCTCCGCCAAGGAGAGCGATTCCGCGGACCTCATAAAGCCCACGAAGCACGAGGCGACGGTAATGCTTTCCGGAATAATGCTCGACACGAAGAATTTCACCAGAACGACCAACGGCGAAACCTTTGCGGCAGCCTATTACCTGCGCGAGGCCGGCGGAAGCTCCGAAATAGCCAGAACCTTCTTCTACAACGATTATTCCGGCTTCGTCACCGAAACCAAGCTCGAATCGTCCGTCAGGCTTTACAGGGACAGAATCGCCATTACGGTGGATGACCTTGACGGAGACCGTCCGTTCACCGGAGACGACCGCGTCTCGCTTGCGAACGCAGCCGATTCGCTTCTCACCGTAAGAAACGTCGACGCCGCCTTCTCCATGCTGGTAAACGGCGACAGCGCTCTGATTTCCGCAAGATCCGGCGGAAAAATCAACGTTCAGCTCATTATGGAAAAGCTCGGCGGCGGCGGACATTACGATTCCGCAGGCGCCCAGATTTCGGGCAAGAGCCCGAGGGAAGTCATCCAGAAGCTCAAGCACGCAATAGACCTCACTCTCGACGCGGAAAACTGACCGCCGGGACAAACACAGTATTCAAGTACAGGAGAACATACAATGAAAGTCATTCTTACTCAGGACGTCAAATCCCAGGGAAAAAAGGGAGACGTAATAACCGTTTCGGACGGATACGGCTTCAACTATCTTCTCAAGAACAAGCTCGCCGTCATCGCCGACGCACAGGCCCTCAACGAGGCAAAAAACAGAGAGGCATCAAAGCAGCATAAGATCGAGGTCGAAAAGGCCGAAGCAAAGGCCGTAGCCGAAAAGCTCGCGGCATCGGTCGTAAAGCTCGAGCTTCCCGGAACCGAAGACAGACTTTACGGCTCCGTTACCGCCAAGGACATCGCAGAGGCTCTCGCCGCCCAGCACTCCGTTGAAATCGACAAGCGCAAAATCGTCATGGGCGAGCAGATCAGAACCTACGGAACCTATACTCTCGACGTCAAGCTTTACACCGAAATTACGGGAAAGATCAATCTCGTAGTATCAAAGAAATAACCTCTCCGAAAAAGCACTGGATTATGAACGAATACGAAACCGGCTTTAAGAAGCTGCCATATTCACTTCAGGCCGAACAGGCCCTTCTGGGCTCTCTTCTGATCGATCCCGAGCAGATGGAGAACGTTATGGGATCGCTGAAGCCTGACGACTTCTATATTCCGGACCACAAGGCGATTTTTTCGGCAATGCTTCGCCTTCACGCAACCTCCAAGGGAATAGACGTAGTAACTCTTATTTCCACTCTCGAAAACGAGAAGGTTTACGACAGAGCGGGAGCCGAGGGCTATCTCAGAACCCTCATAGACAACGTTCCGAATGCCCTGAACCTCAGGGATTACATGAACATCGTTCTTGAGAAGAGCATAAAGAGACAGCTTATCGAAATCTGCGGAACGGTTTCCGAAAAGGCATACATCGATACCGAAAAATCGGAAGACCTGCTTGAGCTGGCCTCCAAAAAAATATCGGCTATTTCTCTCGGTCAGAACAGCAAGGGCTTTTCCGAGCTCTCGGTTCTTCTCGACAAGGTATACTCCGACCTTGAAAGGCTCTGCGCGGAGCCCGAGGCCTTTGAGGGCATATCCACAGGCTTCTCCGGTCTTGACAGAGTGCTCTGCGGCATAGGCTCAACGGACTTTGTAATCGTCGGAGCCCGACCCGGTATGGGAAAAACCTCCCTCGCGCTGAATATTGCCACGAACGTTGCCCAGCGCTCCGGAAAAAAGGTCGTCATCTTCTCTCTCGAAATGTCGGATGAGCAGCTGGCGTCCAGAATTCTCTCCTCCACCGCTCTCGTGGCTAGTACGGATATGAGAATCGGAAAGCTTTCACAGAGAGACTGGGAACAGCTTTCACATGCCGTTACAACCCTGTCCGAGTGCAGAATTCTCATAGATGACACTACGGGCATCACGGTCTCCGAGATGAAGAACAAGCTCAGACGCGAGAAGGACATTGCGCTCTGCGTGATAGACTACCTTCAGCTGCTTCAGGGCGAAAAGCACACGGACAACCGCGTTCTCGAAATAGGAGATATTACGAGAAACATGAAGCTTATGGCCAAGGAGCTCCAGATTCCCGTTCTCTGCGCCGCTCAGCTGTCCAGAAGCGTCGAAAAGAACAACACCACGAACAAACGCCCCATGATGTCAGACCTCCGTGACTCCGGTACCATCGAGCAGGACGCGGATACAATCCTGTTCATCTACCGAGACGAGTATTACAAGAACAACGGAAACGCCAAGCAGGAGCCCGAAAGCGAGACTCCCGTTGCGGAAATCATCGTTGCGAAAAACCGTCACGGCTCTACCGGCACCGTAAAGGTCAACTGGATAGGAAAATACACCACCTTCTACTCAATAGACGACAATCTTACTGATGCCGACGCTCCGCCTGAATACAGAAGCGGCGGCATGGGAGGTTAAAGCTTGTCAAAATCATCTTTGCCCGCGGGCTGGCTTGACCCGTTCCGTCTTTCGGGGCTCCCCTGCGGCACGCCCGTCGTACTGGGCTTCTCCGGAGGCGCCGATTCCGCCTCGGTGCTCGATATGCTGGTAAAAAGCGGCATACGCGTCACCGCCGTGCACGTAAATCATATGATACGCGGAGACGAGGCTGAGCGCGATGCTCTTTTCTGCGCGAAACGCGCGGCGGAGCTCGGAGTTGATTTCGTCCTTTTCAGAAAGGACGTCCCCGCCCTCGCGGCTTCCCGCGGAAAAGGTCTTGAGGAAACCGCCAGAGAGGAAAGATACCGCTGCTTTGCGGAAGTTATGAAAAAGACGGGCTCTCCGCTGCTCGTAACGGCCCACAATGCCGATGACAACGCGGAAACCGTTCTTTTCAATATAACAAGAGGCTGCGCCGCAAAGGGCGCATGCGGCATTCCTCCCGTAAGGCCGTTCCCGGACGGTAACGGTCTGATAGTAAGACCCGCTCTCGGCATTTCAAAAAGCGAGCTGCTCTCATACTGTGAGGAAAACGGAATCACCTTTGTAACCGACAGCACAAACACGGACACCTCTTATTCAAGAAACCGTATAAGACGGGAAATCATTCCCGTGCTGAAAACCATAAATCCGGGACTGCTCTCTTCGGTATCCGCCTTCACGGATTCGATAAGGACAGACTGCGAGTATCTCGACTCTCTGGCCCGCGATTTTGCCGTGGCGCATCCTGCGCTTTACGCGTCAGAGCTTTCATCGCTGCCCGCGCCGATTGCCGCAAGGGTAATCACGCTGTCCGCAAGGAAGGCCGGAGCAGCACCCGAAAAGCGCCACATCGATGCTGTTCTGAGTGCCGTGACGGAGGGCAGGCGCATAGCCGTTACGCTGCCCGGAAGCATCATCGCCAGAATCGGCAAGGCAGGTCTCATATCCTTCGAATATGACGACAGAACCCCCAAAAAACACAAAAGCACAGAAAAAGATACAAGCAACTGAAACGGACAAAACACAATCTTACCTTTCAGGGAAGGACATAAAAAGCCATGTATGATATGAATAACGATATTAAGAGCGTATTGGTTTCGGAAGAAGAAATCGATAAAATCGTAACCAAGGTTGCGGCGGAAATCGACAGAGACTACGGAGACAGCGACAGAAGACTTCTGCTTCTCGCAATACTCAAGGGCTCGGTGGTTTTCATGGGCGATCTTATGAAAAAAATCAAGAGACCCGTTGAAATAGACTTCATGAGAGTGTCCTCGTACACCGGAACGGAAACCCGCGGAAAGGTTGACATTCTCCTCGATCTTCACAGGAACGATCTTCCCGACATGGATATTATTATCGTGGAGGATATCGTCGACAGCGGCAAAACGCTCTCATACCTCACCGAATATCTCAAGCTCAAGGGAGCAAACAGCGTAAAATGCGCCACAATGCTCGATAAGCCGGTTCGCCGCAAGGTGAAATTCGATGCCGACTACGTAGGAATGACAGTCCCCGATTATTTTGTTGTCGGCTACGGACTCGATTTCGACGAAAAATACAGAACTCTTCCCTATATAGGAATCCTTAAGCCCGAAATTTATAACAACTGATATAAAGAACCGAAAGGCAATAAAAACATGAACAAACGCTCACACAGCAATCTCAAAGCGATAATGATTTATATCCTTATTATAGGAATAATCATCTTTATCGTTTCCAGACTATTCTCCAATGGTCAGCCGGAAGCGCTTAAATACAGCGATGTTGTCCGTCTTTTCAAAGAAGGCAAGGTTGAAAGCTTTGTCATCGATGACCGCAACAACCTGAAAATGAAGCTTGTCGGCGAAAAGACCGAGAAGGTTTATACCCTCAAGGACGTTGACTACTTCAGAGAGGACCTCGGCGCCGTTATCGAAGAGCAGGTTGCCGCCGGCACGCTCACGGAATACGATTACGAGCCCATAAAGGCCCTTCCCTGGTGGATTCAGCTTCTTCCTTATGTTATTATAGGAATCATAATCATCGTTCTTTACGTCATGCTTCTCAATCAGGCCTCCGGACGCGGCGGAAAAATGAACAGCTTCGGAAAAGCCAGAGTGAAGACCAATCAGGACGCAAAGGAAAAGGTGACATTTGCGGACGTTGCGGGAGCCGACGAGGAAAAGGAGGAGCTCCAGGAAATCGTTGAATTCCTGAAGGATCCTAAGAAATACACCGCTCTCGGCGCAAAGATACCTCACGGTGTCCTTCTTATGGGCCAGCCCGGTACCGGTAAAACCCTTCTTGCCAAGGCCGTTGCAGGCGAGGCCGACGTTCCCTTCCTCTCGATTTCGGGCTCCGATTTCGTGGAAATGTATGTCGGTGTCGGTGCATCCAGAGTGCGCGACCTCTTCGAAACAGCCCGCAAGGCCCCCGCTTCCATTGTTTTCATCGATGAAATCGATGCCGTAGGACGCCACAGAGGCGCCGGCCTCGGCGGAGGTCACGACGAGAGAGAACAGACCCTCAACCAGCTGCTCGTTGAAATGGACGGCTTCGGAGCCCACGACGGCATCATCGTCATGGCCGCGACCAACCGTCCCGACATTCTCGACCCCGCCCTTCTCAGACCCGGACGCTTTGACAGACAGATCAGCGTCAATCCTCCCGATATCATCGGCAGAGAGGCCATTCTCAAGGTTCACGCCAAGAACAAGCGCTTTGAGGACGATGTCGACTTCTCCGTCATAGCAAAAACCACAGCCGGCTTTACCGGCGCGGATCTCGCCAACCTTCTCAACGAGGCCGCTCTGCTCGCGGTAAGACGCGGCAAGACTCTTATCGGTATGCCCGAAATCGAGGATTCCTTCCTGAAGGTTCTGACGGGCCCGCAGAAGAAGTCCAGAAAGATGAGCGAGCGCGAAAAGCGCAATACGGCTTATCACGAGGCGGGACACGCCGTTGTCGAGTATTACTGCCCCACAAGCGACCCCGTTCATACCATCTCCATCATCCCCGCCGGACAGACTCTCGGCGTAACCATTTCGATTCCCACGCAGGACAAATTCAGCGTTTACAAGCAGGAGCTTAACGAGCGGATTGCCGGTCTTCTCGGCGGACGCGTTGCCGAGCTTCTGACCTTCGGCGATTTCTCCGGAGGAGCCTCCAACGACATCAAGCGCGCAACCGAAATCGCAAAGACCATGGTCACCCAGCTCGGTATGTCCGATGTTCTCGGACCCATCAGATACGGCTCCAGCCACGGCGACGACGTCTTCCTCGGCCGCGATTTTTCCTCGACACAGGATTATTCCGATGAGACAGCGGCCAAGATCGATTCCGAAATCCGCCGCATAATCAACGAAGCCTACGACAATGCCAAGAGAATCCTCACTGAGCATGCCGACAAGCTGAAATTCGTCGCGGAATATCTCGTTTCTCACGAGGTAATCGATGAGCCTCAGTTCAGATTCGCCATGGAAAACGACAATCCAACGAATGAAGATCTCGAACGCATTGCCGAGGAAAAGAAGAACAAATCCCGCGCTGCCAACAGCGCGGAGTCCGAGAGACTCCGCAAGGAAGCGGATGCCAAGAAGGCCGCGGAAGCTGCCGCAGAAGCCGCAAAGGATCCCGCTGTTCCTTCCGATAATTCAGACGGCAATTCTGACAACAGCAGCATGCTGTAAGCTGATACCCGCCGTAGAAAAGGGACTGTAAAATAAAGCACGTCGCCCGGCAAAACTACTGCGGAAAAACATAAGCACCGCCGGGACCTCACGGTCCCGGCGGAATATTTATACAGTTAACCGCATTGTTTTTCAAAAAATCGTCATATTCTATTGACTTTTTTTCCCTTGTATGATATAATATTCGCTGTTGCATAGCGTGCTATGCATTAGTGCGAACCGCGAGGGGGGGGAAAAAGGAAAATGGCAGAGGTTAAGGTTAGAGAAGGCGAATCGCTTGACAGCGCTCTCCGTCGCTTTAAGAGATCTTGTGCCCGCTCCGCCGTACTGGCCGAGCTTCGCAAGAGAGAACATTACGAAAAGCCCAGCGTAAAGCGTAAGAAGAAGTCTGAGGCCGCCAGAAAGCGTAAGTTCAAATAAGTCATAGACTTGTTTGCTGCCGAAAAAGAGGATTTGCCTCTTTAATAATCAGCACAGAGGGAAGCCCCGAAAGCGTAAGCTTTTGAAGCTTCCCTTTTTCGTTCTTTTCTGTTCTTTTCTGCCGAAAAAACACCGCATACTCCAAAAGCCAATGCCAAAGTAGTCCTGGCTGCCCTTACGATAATGCATGCGTGGAGAGTTTTTTTGC
>JAKSPQ010000027.1 GCA_024404665.1 Clostridia bacterium | reverse complement strand
TTTATGCTGGGGCATAAACTTCCGAACAATATTCAATCGACGAAATGCTGCCTGGAAAAAGGCGGCTCACCCAGTCTCACAGGGGGGTGTAACACTACACAGCACAATCCTGCAAATATCAGCAATATCATTGACTTTCATATCCGGTAATGGTATAATAGTGTAAACAAAAACAAAGAAACCGAATGACGGTGAAAAACGGAGTCCGGAGGTGGTTGAATACCTTTCCCTCCGGAGAATATATATTATAATCCGATGCTTAGCATAAAAACAAAGAAAAAGCAAATAGAACAGAGGCAAACAATGATAATTTTCGACAAAAGCACCTCATGGCATAAAGTCAATCTGCATACACACACGGCGCTCAGCGACGGTAAGCTTTCTCCTTCCGACGCGGCAAAGAAATACAGAGAGCACGGATACGGAATGCTGGCAATAACCGATCACAGGAAATGCACCGTAAAGACCGATGAATCTGACGATTTCATCCTGGCAGGCGGCATCGAGCTTAACTGTGACAGTTTCAAAGAGGCCGGCTCGCTTGAAACCTGGCACATCGTCGGCATAGGCATGCCCGAGGGATATACTCAGAAAACACCGATAAACGGAAGCGGACAGGATCTCATCGACGAAATCAAAGCCGCCGGAGGCTTTGCGATTCTTGCTCATCCGGCCTGGAGTCTCAATACCCCCGACCACATTCTGTCGCTTAAAGGCATCGATGCCGTCGAAATCTGGAATACCCAGTCCGCACTTCCATACAACCCCGACAGAGCGGATTCTTCGGCGATTCTGGACTGCGTCTTCAATGCCGGCATGCTGCTTCCGGTGCTCGCGTCCGATGATACGCACAGATACGAGAAGGAGGCCTGCGTAGCCGCCACAATGGTAGGAACGGATGATTTTTCTCTTAAAGGCATACTTACGGCAATCAAATCCGGAAGAAGCTATGCCACAACGGGGCCCGTCATCACCGACTTTGAAATCAATGAGGAGACAGTCACGGTTAAGACTCTTCTTCCCTGCGCCGCGGCCTGTGTCTGTACCAACCATCCGTGGCTCGGACACTCCGCCGACACCGCCGGCGACGGCGGCAAATGCGAATTCAGTCTGCCGGTCGGAGAAAACACGTCCTTCCTTCGCGTCGCGGTATTCGATGCCGAGGGCCGCAGGGCATGGACCAATCCCGTGAAAATAAACTGAAGGCGTAAGCCTTTAAAAAACAGAGTTATTACTCATAAAGCACAGTAATTGTCAGGAGAAAGCACAATGGATTTTAAGGTTTACGTAAAGGACGAAAACACACACGCCTCTGTAAGCGAGCTGTCAAACGAAGCCGGCATTCTTTATGCCAGACTCGATGTTGTCTTTGATACCCCCGCGGTCCCCTCGCCCGTAACGGTCAGATGGAATTACCCGATGACCGATATTCTCTGCGACTTCAACGTAACAAATCTGTACGACCGCTCGATCGCGCCGTCATGGAGAAAGCGCACGACGTCCTCGCGGCTCGCCTCGGGAGCACCGCTTCAGCAGCTCATTTCACACACCGGCAGGAACCGTATGACGGTCGCTCTTTCGGATGCCGCAACCCCGTGCAGCATCGGTGCCGGAATAGTGGAAAAGACAGCCGAGCTCGAGTGCGACGTCGTCTTCTTCACACAGCCCGTAAACACGCTTGAGAGCTATTCGGCCGTAATGCGCATCGATATGTCCGATATACCGTACGAGGCCGCCCTGAAGTCCGCTGAGCGCTGGTGGGAGGAAAGCTGCGGATATCCTTCGGCATACATACCGGATTCCGCCAGAAAGCCTCTGTACTCATGTTGGTATTCATTCCACAAAAACATAGATATCGAGGCAATCGTAAACCAGTGCAGGCTTGCGAAAGCGATGGGAATGGAAAACGTAATCGTCGATGACGGCTGGCAGTGCAATGAGCTTTCCGGCGGATATTCATACTGCGGAGACTGGGAACCGGAAAAAAGCAAGGTGTCCGACATGAAGGCCTTCGTCGACCGTGTCCATGAGACCGGCATGAAATTCATTCTCTGGTATTCGGTTCCGGCGATGGGAGTCCATGCCGCAAACTATGAGAGATTCAGGGATATGCTGCTCAATCCGTCGTCAACGACCTGGGCATCGTTGGATCCGCGCTTCCCCGAAGTCAGACGTTTTCTCTGCTCGATATATAAGAAGGCTGCGGAGGACTGGGGACTCGACGGCTTCAAGCTTGATTTCATCGACTCCTTCAGACTGTTCCCCGATACTCCCGCATTCGACGAAAGATGGGATACGCTCTCCCTCGAGGAAGGCGTTGACAGACTGCTTTCCGAGGTATCGTCGACGCTGAGAGCGATCAACCCCGAGATGCTCATAGAATTCAGACAGTCATATTTCGGTCCGGTTATCAAAAAGTACGGAAACATGATAAGAGTCGGAGACTGTCCCAACGATGCCGTCCGCAACAGAGTCGGAGGAATCGACCTGAGATTCCTTCTTGGAAAAACGGCCGTCCATTCCGATATGCTTATGTGGAATGTCAGCGACAGCGTTGAGGCCGCTGCGGCTCAGGTCATATCGACTCTCTTTCTTGTGCCTCAGATTTCGGTCCTTCTCGATAAGATTCCGGAAGCTCACAGAAGGATGCTAAACTTCTATCTTGATTTCTGGAACAGGCATCGCGACACGCTCCTCGACGGCTGCCTCAGCGCCGACGATCCCGGATATTGCTACAGCCTCGTAAAATCCGAAAAAGACGGTGAAACAATAGCCGTGTCATATACCAGACCGGTGCTTTCCGTCCACGGTGAAGACACACCTTACTCCGACCGACTGTTTTTTGTCAACGCGTCATCCTGCGGCAGACTTTTCATCGATTCCGAAGCGGCGCTCGGAAGCTACGCGTTCAGAATACTGACTCCGTGCGGCGATACGGTCGCAGAAGGCAATACGTTCCTCGGAGCCGGTGTCACAGGCTTTGACGTTCCTGTATCCGGAATGCTTGAACTTATAAAGAATTAACCGCTCCACATTCTGAGCGAGGGGATTTATTGCGGAATACATTTGTTTTGTTGCGATTGTTTTCCGTAAAAAAACACATCCGATTACAGATGCGGCAAAAAAAGACACGCTTTCGTTTACATCCGTGCGGTGACGGTTCACCGCTGTCGGGAAAAGGAAGCGTGTCCTTTTAATTTATTGAGGGTTAAGGATCTGTCTGTTAACCGAGAGAATTGACGGCCTAACACTTATATGATCAAGTACTTTATCACTGCTTTGGTCCCAAACGGTTTATGCCCGCTTTAAAAACTTTTTCAAAAGCTTTTTAACAGTGGCAAGAATCTGAACGGAATTAAAGACCAGGATTGCCGCAAAGAATACTCCCTGCCACAGCTGCCAATGCGAAACCTCCAGTACCATAAGAACGCACTGAGCACCGAGAAGGAGTGAGTTCACCGCTATTCTGGGAAGACCTATATGAAAAGGCACATACTTTTTGGCTGTCAGAGCTCTGATAAAGAACAAAATCAAATAACTGACCACGGTCGCCAGCGCAACTCCGTGGACACCGAGATAGGGCGCTAAAGCCAACGACAGAATTATATTTGCCGCGGCGCCGGCAAAGGCCGTAAAGAAAGCGGGAAGACTCTTCTTTCTCACCATGTAAACAGTGCTCACAAACGTTGAAAAAGCCGAGAATACCGTAGCGAAAATCAGTGTGGGCATATATTCCCATGCACCGTAATACGATACATTGAGCAAAAGTCTCGTGAGTATTTTTATCAGTGCCACTAAGAAGGAAGCGGCCATGAAAATCAGTCCGTTGTAATATGAAAACACGGTGGTGAAGAACTCTCCACGCGTTTTCTCATCGGAATCCTTTACCGATGAAAGCTGCCAGGCTTCAACAAAAACCGTAGTCAGGAGAGTAAGCACCGTCGGAATCTTGTAGGAATAGGTAAACATTCCGTTTACGGCCTCTCCCGCATACTCGATAACGATAAGCTTGTCCGTGATGTTGGTAACGGACCAGATTATTGTGGTGGGAATGAGAGGAAGGCTGTACACAATCAGCTCTTTTATGACTCCTTTGTCGATCATTTTCAGATCAAAGTCGCGCCAGAGTTTCAGTCTTACTATAAGGAGGACGGTAACCAAAAGATTTGCAAGAGTAATTGCAAGGATGAAGCCCGTTACATTCCATCCGAGTATCACAAGGAATAGGATATTGAAGGCAATTGTAAGCGCGGTATTCACTATTCCCTGCACAGCGTAAAGCTTTGTGTAGCCGAGCGATCTGATATAGTAAGATACGGCCATCTGGAGATTGGCGGCAATTACAAAGGATACCGTCAGCGTTACATATCCGAAGCCCTGTCCGAACAGCATTCCAAGCGGCGATAATGCCGTGAAAGCCAGTGTCGCAACAGTCAGTATGGCCATCGACGATGAAAAAATCCTTTTTCTGCCGTCGTCGGGGTTGTCCCCTTCCTTGGAATCCATTGCAAAACGAAGCAGACCTTCGCAGATACCGAGCGCTGCTATGGGCATGAGGAAATTGCCGATTTGCTGAATAAGGTCGGCGGCGGAAGACTGCTCCTTTGTCAGCACGCTCGTGTAAAGGGGCATGAGTAAATATACCATTGCTTTTGATAGGAATTGACCGAGACCGAATACCAGCGTATTCGATATCAGCTTAGTGTATTTGTTCATGCCTCTTTGCCTGCTTTCGATTATCGGTTCGATTTTCCGCAGCCGGAATTCCGGCTGCGGAAATCATCTCTTAATGAACTGAGCTTACATATTGCCCCAGTTGTGATATACGTTCATGACATCATCGTCTTCCTCGAGCTTTTCGATAAGAAGCCCCATGAACTTTACGTCGTCCTCAGCCTCGAGATCGACGGTTGTCTGCGGAACCTTGGCCTTATCGGCGCTGTCGAGCTGATAGCCGGCAGCCTCAAGAGCCTCAGCAACGGCAATGACGTCGTCGGGCTCGGTGTAGACGGTGAAGACGCCCTCGTCCGCCTGGAAGTCGGATGCTCCGGCCTCAAGGGCGGTTTCCATAAGAGTGTCTTCGTCGATATCGCCGTCCTCATTGAGAATCTCGATGACGCCCTTCTCGTCGAACATGAAGCTTACGCAGCCCGACTGGCCGAGATTTCCGTGATACTTGGAGAAAGCGGCACGCACGTTTCCGGCGGTTCTGTTTCTGTTGTCGGTGGTTGTTTCGACGATGACCGCAACTCCGGAGGGACCGTAGCCTTCGTATGTGATTTCCTCGTAATTAACGTTCTCGGCGCCGGCAGCCTTCTTGATGGTTCTCTCGATGTTGTCGTTGGGAACGTTGTTGGCCTTTGCCTTGGCGATGAGATCGCGAAGCTTGGAGTTGGAAACGGGATCGGGACCGCCCTCTTTTACGGCGATGGTGATTTCCTTACCGATTTTGGTGAAGACCTTTGCCTTGGCGGCATCGGTTTTTTCTTTTTTGTGTTTGATGTTACTCCATTTAGAGTGTCCGGACATGGTTTTGTACCTCTTATATAAATTTTAAATAATCAGATCTGGGTTGTCTTTTTCAGACAGATAAGACCGAATGCGGTTCCGAGCACGGTATTTACGGCTTTCGTTTCGGCAATTCTCGCAGCAACGGTTTCGGGATCGTCCGCCGTAAGAATCTGGCAGTTATGGTAGAAACGGTTGAACGCGGCGGCAAGATCCAGAATATATCTTGTGATATACGAGGGCTCATATGCCTCGATGGCAGCGGAAACCCTTTCGGGGAACTGCGCAAGAACCTTCAGGAGCTCATGCTCGTCATCCGTCGTTATCCTGTATTTTGTGACGGGAGAGACGCCTTCGCTCTTTTCAAGAACCGAGCAGGATCTTGCGTACGTATACTGAACATAGGGACCGGTATTTCCCTCATAGGACAGCGCATCCTCGAGCATGAAGTTTATATCCTTTATGCGGTTGTTTGAAAGATAGTAGAACACAACCGCTCCGACGCCTACGGCCTCGGCTATTTCCGCTCTCTTTTCATCGCTCATGCCGGGATTCTTCTCCGCGGTAATCGCGTCAACCTTTTCGATGGCCTGGGAGAAAAGATCGCGGAGCAGGATTACGTTTCCGGTTCTGGTAGCAAGCTTTGCGCCGTTAATCGATACCGTACCGTAGGGAACGTGAACCAGGTTCTTTGACCAGTCATAGCCCATCAGCTCCACAACCTTGAACCACTGTGCAAAGTGAAGCGACTGAGCAGCGGACGTTACGTAAATCGCCTTGTCAAAGTGATAGGTCTCATATCTGTAATTGGCGGCGGCAATGTCTCTCGTAGGATAGAGCGTAGATCCGTCCTTCTTGAGAATGAGGCAGGGCGGCATACCGTATTCGCCGAGGTCGACGATGGAGGCTCCGTCATCGATTTTTAAGAGTCCCATCTGTCTGAGCTTTTCGACCTGGGCCGGCATCTTGTCTGTATAGAAGCTTTCGCCCGCATAAGAGTCAAACTCGATGTCGAGCTGTCTGTATGTCTTGGAATACTCATTGAGACTGATCTCGACAAACCATTTCCAAAGAGCGATGTTGTCCTTGTCGCCGAGCTCGAGATTGTGGAATTCGGCTCTGGACTCGTCGGCAAGAGCTGTTTTGCCCTCCGCCTTTTCGGCCTCGATGGCATTGTTGATTCTTACGTAGAGCTCTACGAGCCTGTCGACTCCGCCGGCCTCGATTTCGTCGCGGTTGCCCCACTTTTTGTATGCGCATATCATCTTGCCGAACTGGGTGCCCCAGTCGCCGAGATAGTTGATTCCGACACATTTATAGCCCGCGAATTCGTGGAGCTTCTTGAGTGAATGGCCGATAACCGTTGTACCCAGGTGTCCGATGTGGAAGGGCTTTGCAACGTTGGGAGAGGAATAGTCCAGAACGACGGTCTTTCCGTGGCCGTTTTCGGGCGAACCGTATCTTTCTCCCTTGGAGAGCACTTCACCGAGCACTCCTTCTGCGAGAGCCGCATTGTCAACGGTGAAATTCAGATAGCCGTTAAGCGCGGCTGCCTTTACCTTGCTGTCTCCGTCAAAGGCTCCCGCGAGCGCAAGAGCAATCTGAACGGGAGAACGGCGAAGCGTTCTGCTGAGCTTGAAGCACGGAAGAGCCAGGTCTCCCATTGATGCGTCGGGCGGATATTCGATGAGCTCCCTAAGCTCTCCGTCCGGGATCACAGCTCCGCCGAAAAGTCCGGGGAGCGACGCGGAAATCTTCTCCGCAATGTAATCTTTGAATGTCTGCATGTTTTTTCCTTATGTAAAAAATATTAATCTTTAATTTATTCGTCTCTTTTGGTAATCATATCGACGGCGGCCTGGCGCTGTGCGTCGGATACGTTTATTCCGCCGAGAATTCTTGCGGTTTCGGCTACCCGTCCGTCAAAATCAAGGGCAGAAATCGATGTTTCCGATCTTCCGTCAACCACGGATTTTGTAATTCTAAGGTGAACATCCGCAAGAGATGCAATCTGCGCGGAATGCGTTACGCATAGCACCTGCGCGGATTTTGATGCCTCGGCGAGCTTAAGTCCGACCTTCCGTGAAGTTCTTCCGGATATTCCGGTATCTATTTCATCGAAAATCAGGGTGGAAATACCGTCTGCATCAGCCAGTGCGCACTTCACGGCAAGCATTACTCTCGAAAGCTCACCGCCCGAAGCGCATTCAGACAGCGGCTTCATGGCTTCTCCCGGATTTGCCGACAGAAGAAAATCAATATTGTCGTATCCGTTTTTACCGGGGGCTTCCGCAGGTGTCACCGCAACGGAAAATTCGACCTTTGGCATTTCGAGATATCCGAGTGTTTCCTTTATCCTGCGCCCTATCTCCGCCGCGGCCTCTTTTCTTGAGGCCGTCAGCTTCTCCGCGGCATTATCCATCCGGACTCTCAGAGCTGCGATTTCCTCGGTCAGAAGCTTTGCACGTTCGTCCGATGAGTCTATTTCGTAAAGCTTCTCCTCCGCATCGGCAAGAAAGGCGAGAATTTCGTTTACGCTGCTTCCGTATTTTCTCTTAAGCTTTGATATGGTTTCAAGCCGCGATTCGATTTTGTCGAGCTTGGCGTCGGCATCGGGGCCGCCTGTAACCTCTCCCGCTATGTTTTCTATTTCGGAGGCAATATCGTCAAGCTCGTATTTGCATGAAATCAGCCTCTCGTTGAGCGGGGCAAGCTCAGGAACCGCCGTTATCAGTCTTGAGACCGCATCGGATGCTCTGGATACGAGGAACGGAGCCGTTATCCCCTTTTCGTTCATATAAAGGGCTTTTAGCGCAACATCGGTGTATTTTTTTATTTTTTCCGATGACTGAAGCCTTGTTCTTTCGCTGAGGAGCGCTTCTTCCTCATCGGCCCTGAGAGATGCGGAGGATATATCCTTGATCTGATATTCAAGCATATCCCGCATTCTTTCCTTCTCGGCTTCGGATTTTCGGCAGGCCGCAAGCTCAGAGTTCTTTTGCGACCAATTCTCGTAAAGCTCAGCGTATTCGGAAACGACAGCCGAATTATGCGCAGCCGAGTCAATCATGTTCGTGCGCGCCTCGGGGCTTTCAAGGCTCCTCGTATCGTTCTGTCCGTGCAGAGATACCAAAAGCTCCCCTACGGATGTCAGCTGCTGCTTAGTAACGGCTCTTCCGCCGATGCGGCAAACGGTTTTACCGTCATCGGACCTTGTTCGTTCGATCATCAGCTCTCCGTCGGTGACTGTGATTCCGAGCTCTTCGATCGACGATATCTCGGACGGGCTGAGCTCGGTGAAAAGAGCGGACACCATAGCAGTCTTTTCTCCGCTTCTTATCAGATCTCTTGTAAGCTTTCGTCCGAGCAGAAAGCTTATCGAGTCGATAATGACAGATTTTCCGGCGCCGGTCTCTCCCGTAAGCACGGTAAATCCGGAGCACGGCTCAAGATCAAGCCTTTTTATTACGGCCAGATTTTCAATATGAAGTGATTGAAGCATTATTTTTCAGTTGATTCTCCTGACCCGTTTCTGGCCTTTTCGCAGATTCTTCTGAAGAAATCCACGAATTCGGCGGAGCTGTCGGGTCCTCTTGTGACGATAATTATTGTATCGTCTCCCGCAACACAGCCCAGAATCTCACGGCTGTTCATGCTGTCGATACCGACTGCAACGGCTCCGGCCATACCGGAGGCGGTCTTCAGCACTACAATATTTCCGGAGCTCTCGGTGCTGTAAATGAGGCTTGCGAGAGCCGAATTGTATTTCAGCTTGTCTACGGTATTTTCCTTGTCGATAATTACGTATTTGAGCCCGCCCTTTCCGTCGTTCTGCTTGATGACGCCAAGCTCGCGAAGGTCACGGGAGATTGTCGCCTGAGCAACATCGAGGCCCTTGATTTTCAGCGCCTCAATAAGGTCCTCCTGCTTTCGTATATCCTGGGTTCTGATAATCTCGGCAATTACCGTCTGTCTGCTGTTTTTCATATTATACTCCGTCTTTTCTTTTAATGGTTCAGATTGATTCCAATCTTCTCGCGAAATCCGAATAGAATTTAGCGGGCTTGACTCTGACAAACAGAGCTTCCTGCTCGGCTTTGGTTATCACGGCAACGTCGTCTCTGCCGAGTCTGAGATTGGTCTTTCCGTCGGCGGTGAGAATGAGGAACGGCTCGCGTGTGCTGGTGTTTTTCAGCTCGAGTTTAGCGGAATCCGGGAAGACCATGGGTCTTGCGGCAAACGAATGCGCGCAGATAGGCGTTACGACAAAGGCCCTGACACCCGCATCGAGGATCGGTCCTCCGGCGGAAAGAGAGTAAGCGGTTGATCCCGTGGGAGTGGAAATAACCATACCGTCCGACCTGTAATTACCTACAAGATTTCCGTTTTCGGAGAGCTGAAGATCTACAATTCTGGCGACCGAGCCGTTGGTAACGACGGCATCGTTAAGAGCTGTGCAGGTCTTTACCGTTCTTCCGCCGGAAATAAGCTCGATTTTCAGCATCGTTCTCTTTTCGGTTCTGTACCGTCCCGCGACGATGTCGGAAAGCTTATCGAGCTCGAAAACCTCAAGCTCTGCAAGATATCCGAGTCTGCCCATGTTGATTCCGAGAACCGGAATGCCGTAATGGACGGAATTTCTTACCGCATCGATGATGGTTCCGTCTCCTCCGACGACTATAACCATGTCGGACTCGGCATAAAGCTTCTGATTCGAAAGGAACGCAGCCCCTGTCTTTTCAGCCCTTTCCTTCATTCCGGGATTGTCGAAGGAATAGAAGAGAAAAAGCGGAGTTACTCCGTTCTCTACGAGCTTTTCGGCAGCCGCAAATGCGACATCAGCCTTGTCCTTTATTTTAAAATTGGTTATGACAGCAACCTTTTTCATTACTATCTATACCTTTCTTTTTGATTCTGATCAAAATTCAAGTCTGTCTATTATACGTACGGCATCTTCAAAAGAGGCCGTGCCTGTAAATACAAAGCGGGCAAGATATTCAATGTTTCCGTCTCCGCCCTGTATCGGAGAACGCACGATTCCATAAAGCGCGAGTCCTGCCGATGCGGCTGACGCCGCAACCCTCAGAGCGGCATTTTTTCTGTCGGCGCTTTTCTTTACGATTCCGCCTTTTCCGACCGCGCTCCTGCCGGCCTCAAACTGAGGCTTAACCAGGGTCACGGCTGAAGCGCCTTCCTCCAGAATCAACGGAATTCTCGGTAAAATAAGCGTCTGGGAAATAAACGACACATCCATTACGGCAAGTCCGCACCTGCCGTCCGTTATTTTTCCGTCAAGGAATCTTGCATTGTACCCTTCAACCGATACGACTCTGGGATCGTTAAGAAGCTTTGAAGCCAGCTGTCCGTGGCCGGAATCTATAGCATAAACCTTAGACGCGCCGTGCGACAGGAGGCAATCGGTAAAGCCTCCGGAGGAAGCTCCTATATCCGCGCATTTTCTGCCCTCAGGATCTATACCGAAGACTGTCAGGGCATGGTCGAGCTTCAGCCCGCCGCGGCTGACAAAAGGACACTCGGACGCGCACTCAACCGTGTGTGAGGCCGTTTCGTCAATGTTTTCGGAGGGCTTTGTCACATTTTTTCCGTCGACGGTCACAAGCGATGCCTCAATTGATTTCCTGGCGGACTCTCTTGAAGGTGCATATCCGTTTTTGAAAAGAAACAGGTCGGCTCTCATTTCTTTCTTTCGAGCAGCATACCGGCGAATTCCTTCAGAAGTCCGCACTTTTCGTAGCCGTCAAGCGCGGATTCGGCCTCCGCGGTCAGCGTCGCAGCATAACCGTGAGCCCTTTCGGCAGTCATAAAGGACAGAAAAGTTGTTTTTCCGCTTTTTTCGTCCTTACCGGTGCTCTTTCCCAGCACCTCCGCCGATGACGTAGCATCGAGTATGTCATCTATAACCTGAAATGCGAGACCTATGCGCGATGCATATTTTTTTGCAGCCTCGAGTCTCGGGTCTCCGTCCGGGACTCCGGCGGCGATGCAGCCGAGCTCGGCCGACAGAACTATCATTTTCCCTGTCTTTAAAGCATGAAGAGTCAGAAGCGTCTCGAAATCCAGCTTTTCCTTCTCGCCGCGCATATCGGCCATCTGACCGCCGATCATTCCGTCGCTGCCGGCAGCCCTTGCGAGCGCATAGGCGGCCCGGCATCTGGCGGCATCGCTCATCGGAGCGCTCATAACCGTCTCAAAGGCTCTTATCGACAGAGAATCTCCTCCGAGCAGCGCCTGCGCCTCACCGAACACAACGTGCGACGTCGGCCTTCCGCGTCTGAGGTCATCGTTGTCCATGCAGGGAAGATCGTCATGTATGAGGGAAAACGTATGCATCATTTCGACGGCGGCGGCAAGCCTCAGGGCTGCCGGTCTGTCTTTTTCGGGATCAGAGGAGAATGCTTTGCAGAAGGCCGTAACCAAAAACGGTCTGATGCGCTTTCCTCCGGCGGTCAGGCTGTATTTTTCAATGCCGTACACATCCGCGATGTCGGGATTTTCAGTCTCGGGATAAAGACTGAGAAGCTCCCTTTCCACAGCCAGTGCATTTTCTGTCAGCGCACGTTTAAACTCCTCGCTCATTTTTCCTCCTCCGTGCCGTTTTCAGACACGGTCAAAACCTTTTTTCTGGCATTTTCGAGCTTTCCGGTGCATATGCGGACAAGCTTCACGCCCTCCTCGTAATATTTCATCGAATCCTCGAGTGAGGAGTGCCCGCTCTCAAGCGTTCGAACGATTTCCTCGAGTCTTTCGAGCGCGGCTTCAAATTTTATTTCTTCCATATTAATTAACCCGGGTTTATTTTTTCTTTTTTTCGGCCGCGGTTGCGTTTTCACCGTCACAGGCATCCGAAACCGTGTCCGTTACCGTGGCGGAAACTTTTCCGCCGTTCATTCTCACGGTGATTTCATCACCGGCCGAGACACACGAAACATGTCCGACAAACGCACCGTCCTTTTCCACCGCGGCATAGCCTCTTCCGAGAACCGCCAGAGGATTCATTGCCTCAAGTCCCGCAGCGAGCTTTACAAGCTCTGTTTTTCCGCGCGAGAGTATTGCTTCATAGGCCGATTCAGCCGCGGAAGCAAGCCCCATAACCTCATCTGTCAGAAGGTCCAGAATCTTTTCCGGAGACGAGAGCACGGCAGCGGAGCCCAGAAGCTTCAGGCGGGACTCGAGCATATCGAGCTTCCCTGAGGCGGACACGCTTATTCTCTTTTCATAATCGTTTATTCTTCTGAGAAGCACCGAGACATCCGGGACCGCAAGCTCTGCAGCAGCCGACGGTGTAGGCGCGCGGAGGTCCGCAACGAAATCCGCTATCGTGAAATCCGTCTCGTGTCCGACAGCCGAAATCACCGGTATCGGCGATGCGGCGATTGTTCTTGCGAGCTTTTCGTCGTTGAAGCAGAAGAGGTCCTCTACGGAGCCGCCTCCGCGTCCGATGATGACGACGTCGACAGGATGCGCGGCAAAATACTCCATTCCCGCGACGAGGCTTTCCGGAGCGCCGGCGCCCTGAACAAGAGCGGGATATATTACGGCCTCGGCGCACGGCCAGCGTCTTCCCAGAATATTAAGTATGTCCCTGACGGCTGCGCCGCCCTCTGCGGTCACTATTCCTATTCTCTCGGGGAAAGGCGGAAGCGGGCGTTTGCGGGCGGTGTCAAAGAGTCCCTCGGCTGACAGCTTCTTTTTCAGCTGCTCAAAAGCGGCAAAAAGCTCTCCCCTGCCTGCCGGCACTATTCCCGAAACGTAAAGCTGATAGCTTCCGTCCCTCGGAAAAACCGATATGCGTCCGTAACAGACAACATCGTCTCCGTCCTTCGGCTCAAACCTGAGCTTTGCGGCGGAGGAGGCGAACATTACGCACTTCAGCGCTCCGGTCCTGTCCTTCATCGAGAAATACAGATGTCCCGTATAATGATGCTTATAATTGGATATTTCTCCCCTGACGGCAACCTGTGACAAAAGCATGTCGTTATCAAGGAGAAGCTTTATGTATTCGTTAAGCTCGGAAACCGTCAGCCAGTCTCTTTTCTCTTCACCGATGTTCAAGCATATACCTCTCTCGGCACAGGAGCGCCGTGCCTACCGCATTGTCGGCGGAAAAGCAGGGCTCGGCAAAGAACACGTCGGAAAGCTGAGACAGGCGTTTTTTAATAATCGTATTGCTCATGACTCCGCCGGCCCAGACAACCGGCAGACTGCCGTACTCGGCTCTTGCCGCCAGCGCCAGCTTTTCAAGCGTGCGTCCGATAAAATCGAAGACGAAAAGCGATACGGCTCCGTTTTCGAAGCCCCGTTTTTTAAGCGCCTCGGTCTTGTTTTCAAGGCCCGAGAGATTGCACAGCAAGCCCTTTACCGAAACTGCGGGTGTTTCCGGAACCTTGCCTCCGGAAAGGAGATAGGCCTCAGCCTCGCGGTTCATCTCGGGACCGCAGGGGAAGCGCATACCCATTTTTACTCCGGCCCTGTCGACTGCCTGTCCGGCATTGAGGTCCGCAGTGCCGCCGATGAGCCTGATTTCGGGATTTCCCGGCACGGGATTAACAAGAAGCAGCTCGGTTGTTCCGCCGGAGACATGGAAAGCCAGAAAGCTTTCCCTTCCTATCTTATCACATGCGCCGGAAGTCACGTATGCCGCCTCTATATGTCCCTGCTGATGAGAAAACTCATAGACCTCTATTCCGGCAGACGCCGCGAACGCATGAGCCGCTGCCTTTCCCGCAAGAAAGCAGGGCATATATGAGCCCTCGCAGCTTCTCGGAGTAACGGAAACGCCTACAGCAGCCGGCTTACCTCCGACAGCGTCTCCCAGTCTGTCCATAAGCTCCGGAAGATTCTTTACATGGGCAAAAAGGGCCTCGGACTGTCTGAGTCCGCGTTCTCCCTCTCCTACGGGGAGAGGCGCCTTGAGGTTGGCGGAGACTTCTCCGTCAAAGCCCACTGCCGCTGCGGACGTTGTGTAATTGCTGGTATCTATACCGCAGAAAAAGCGGGAATTCATTTATCGCCGTCTTTTGCCGCGGGCTCTTTTTCGCGGAGCACGGAGTTCAGAATTCCGTTCACGAATTTTCTGACGGTGCCTTCGTCGTCGTACACCTTGATGTTTTCGAGCGCTTCATTCACCGCGACGGTATCCGGGACGTCGTCTCTGAAATACATCTCGTATACCGCTATTCTCATTGATGCCAGCGCGACGCGTGACATTCTGCGAACGCTCCAGCCGTTGGAATATTCGGTTATTTTACCGTCGATGAACTCAAGATTCTTTCTTACACCGAAGAATACGTCTCTGATATAGCCGTCCTCCTCTATGCCGCGGAGCTCAAGCGCGCGGTCATAAATCTCCATAGAGGTTTCGTCGTCTCTGAAAGCGGATTCGAAGACAAGCTTCATAGCCTCCGCTCTTGCTTCTTTTCTCTTCATGAATGAATTGTCCTTTATTCGGCCGGTAAGGCCTCTGTTGATTTATTTTTTGTGGCAGTTGGGCAAATACGTTATTTTCTGCCCGTGAAATAGATTTTTTCGTCTGCCGGCACAAGTCCGAGCTTTTCCCTGGCAAATTTTCTCACATAAGCCTCGTCCATAGGGGCCGAAATATAGTATTTCAGTTCTTCGATTTCACCGTCGAGCTTCTTCAGCGTCTCCTCGCAGCGCCTGCGTTCGGTGACAAGCTCGCTGTATTCTATATAAGTGAATACGGACATGAAAATCAGAAGCAAAGAAATAATTATGAGAGCGGGCTTTACAAAGATTGCGGCCTTTCCGAGCGGCGAATCGTCTTTTGCGGGGAACAGTCTGAATTTATCGTTCATCGCCGTTCTCCTTTTCCCGTTCTGCGGTTTCCTGGGAAACAATTTCGTAAAGCTCTCCGGCATCGCCCTTTCCCACGGTTTCCGCGATTTTAAGGACGCGCACCTTGAGAATTCTGCGGCCGAAGCCGATTTCGATGATATCGCCGGGCTTCACTTCGTAAGAAGCTCTTGCGACTCTGCCGTTGACCGTGACGTGCTCGCCGTCGCAGGCATCGTTGGCCACGGTTCTTCGCTTAATTATTCTGGATACCTTTAAATACTTATCAAGTCTCATTTTTCAGTGATTTCAGTTATTTCCCCGGAGATACCGTCGGAATAAGCCGTCGGGTGCTCCGTATAGAAATTTCTTATTGCGTCCGAGAGAGCCGCGCAATTGTCTTCTCTCAGATATTCGAAAGGATATTTTGGGTTGAAGAAACGGGTGATAACGGTCTTTTCGTCCCTGTTCTCCGCAAGTCTTACGAATTTTGTTACGGCTCCTGCGCCTACGGCAAGAATGGAGTGAACCTCCTCCATCATATAGATGTTGTACTTTCCCTCTTTTCCCGGAAGCGAAAAGCCCACGTTCTCGAAATTGCCGACCGTATTCTTCTGGCGGTACATGTAATACGGAATATATCCCGCCTGCTGGAGCTTGATCTGTGAATAGTCAACGCACTTGCCGGCGTCTCCGCCCCTCATGGAATAAATGTTGTCGGTCTGATTTATCGAAGCAGATCTCTTTACGCAGAAGGTGTGAACCGTTACGTTTTCGGGCGCCAGGCCGATGATGCCGTCTATGGATTTCGAAAACGATTTGAAGCTGTCCCCGGGGAGTCCCGCTATGAGGTCCGTATTTATTGTCTCGATGCCGCTTTCTCTCGCAAGCGAATATGCGCGGTAGAAATCCTCAACCGTATGGTGCCTGCCGACGCCCTCAAGGACCTCCTCGCACAGAGTCTGGGGATTTACGCTGATTCTCTTTACTCCCAGCCTGTGCATGATCGCAAGCTTTTCGGCGGTGATGCTGTCAGGCCGTCCGGCCTCGAAGGTGTATTCCTCAGGCAGAAGCCCGCCGAGCTCTTCGCCGACGCAGTTGAGAATGTCTGTCAGGAGATCCGGCTCAAGAATCGACGGCGTTCCTCCGCCGAAATAAACGGTTTTTATATTGAGTCCGAATTCGCGGGCAAGAGCGGCAACATCGTGAATATCCTTCTTAAGTCTTACGATATAATCGGGTATCAGCGACAGCAGCTTCTGCGACGTATACGAAACGAAGGAGCAGTATGCGCATCTCGAAGCGCAGAACGGAATCGAAATATAAAGACTGCAGTCGCGTCTTAACGGCGTGCCTATAATTCTCTGCTCGTTGAGAGCCACCGTTACCGCAAGATCCGCCTTCTTGGGGAACACCATGTAATCATGATTGAGAATACGCTTTGTCCTGGTCTTGCTGACTCCGGAATTGAGAAGCTCCGTCGCTACCTTTGACGGTCTTACTCCGGTAAGTATTCCCCAGGACGGACGGTACTCCATAAGCTCTCCGAGAGCCGCGGTGACGGAATCTCCTACCACTAGCTTTCTGAGTCTTTCGTCGGAATAAGCCTGATCGAAGGCCCTGCTCTTTTCCGAATGAGCCGTACGTCCGTCAAGAACGACGTCCGCAACGGCCGTATATCCCTCCGCATCCTTATTAAGCTCTACGCTGAGCACCGGGACGCCGGGGCCCGGCTCCTCTCCCTCGGAGAACGATGCTCCCGGAAAAAAAATCATACTGAGGGTCTGGACATAATATCGGTTTATATCGCCCTTTATATTCAGAATCATAGGAAACCTCTGGAGACCGAGTGAATATTCTTGACCGATCTCATTCTAGATACTATCGAATTTAAATGATCTATGCTCTTGCAGGCGATTTTTATGTCAAAAACGACCTCGCCGTTCTGCAGCTTCTGTGAATTGAAGGAAAGCACGGACACTCTCATCTCGGCAAGCGCTCCGGTGATGTCCGCGATTACGGTAAACGAGTTCTCTGCAGTAATATGAATAAGCGATTCGTATACTCCCGTATTCGAGGAATGAGCGGGAGCAGCCCAGGACGCACCGATCCAACGGTCCTTCTTCTCGGGATCGGATACTCCCTGTATCGCATTGGGGCAGTCCGATTTGTGAACGGATACTCCGAAGCCCTTTGTGACAAAGCCGATGATTGAGTCTCCGGGGAGCGGATTGCAGCACTTTGCGAACTTGACGGAGCAGCCCGCCTGACCGTCGATGATAACCCCGCTGCCGGAGCCGATGTTTTTCGGAGCGGGCTTAACTACGGGAAGGGCTTCCGTCTCCTCTTCGGGCTCCGGAGCCTTTACGTTTCTGTCGAATTCGTCCCTGAGCTTTACGAGAATCTTTGTAAGCGGAATTCCGCCGTAACCGAGTGTATTGTAAAGGTCCTCGGCATTCGAGAAGCCGTTTCTGGTGGCAACAGCCTCGCATACCGCACCGAACTGGGCTTCGGTGAAGGGCCTGCCGGTCTTCTTGAGCTCGTTCTCGATAATGCCGCGTCCGACAACGATGTTCTCCGCCCTCTTTTCCTTTTTGAACCAGGATCTGATCTTGGTTCTGGCCTCCGAGGTCTTTACGATGTTGAGCCAGTCCCTGCTCGGTCCCTTTGACGAGGAGGACGTTATAATCTCTACGATTTCGCCGTTTTTCGGGACACGGTCGATGGGGACAATCATTCCGTTGATCTTTGCGCCAACCATGCGGTTTCCGACGGCGGTATGAATGGTGTAAGCAAAGTCTATCACCGTCGAGCCGTACGGAATCGCGATGACGTCGCCCTTGGGCGTGAATACGTAAGTCTCGTCATGGAAAATATCCGTTTTGAGTGCCGACATGAATTCGTCGGGGTCGCGGGTTCCGTCCTCGGTTTCGATGAGGCGTGCAATCCACTCGAGCTTTGCGTCCGTCGATGCGTCTGCCTGCTCTCCGGATTTGTATTTCCAGTGAGCGGCGATACCGTATTCTGCGGTTTCGTGCATTTCGCGGGTTCTTATCTGAACCTCGAACGGGATGCCGTCGCGGCCGATAACGGTTGTGTGCAGCGAACGGTAAAGGTTCGGCTTGGGAGTGGAGATATAGTCCTTGAAGCGTCCGGGGAGCGAATTGAACATCTCGTGAATTATACCGAGAACGGTATAGCACTCAAGCTCCGTGCCGACAATGATTCTCAGGGCGTAGAAGTCATAAATCTCGTCGAAGGACTTGTTCTGATTGTACATCTTCTTGTAAATAGAGTAGACGGTTTTAATGCGTCCCTCAAGAGTAAAGTCGATGTTGTACTTTCTGAGTCCCTCCGCTACATAGTCTCTGATATTGTCAATAAAATCGCGGTGATTGCCGTATTTCTTTTCAATGTCGTTCTTTACTTCCGCATATCCTATGGGGTCAAGATAGAACAGTCCGAGGTTTTCAAGCTCCTGCTTTACCTTCTGCATACCGAGACGGTGTGCAAGGGGCGCGTAAACCTGCATGGTTTCCAGAGCTATCATTCTCTGCTTTTCCTCGTTCTTTGCGGAAAGAGTCTTCATATTGTGAAGGCGGTCGCAGAGCTTTATAAAGATTACCCTTATGTCCTTCGACATTGCGAGGAGCATCTTGCGGAGGTTCTCTATATGAGCCTCCTCCTTGTCATCCACGGACAGAAAGACGATTTTGGTAAGTCCGTCGACAAGCATCGCAACAGTCGGACCGAATTTCTTTTCGATTTCGGCGAGATTCGTCTTGTCTGAGCAGTCCTCCACCGTATCGTGAAGCAGCGCCGCGCATATCGAATCGGTGTCTATGTGAAGTCCCGCTACGATTTCCGCAACCGCCAGCGGGTGTGAAATATAAGGCTCTCCGCTGGCTCTGAACTGCCCCTCATGGAGCTTTGCGGCGTAAATGTACGCCTGTTCGATTTTTTCCAGGTCATAGTTCACCTGGCTGTTTCTCAGCATCGCATAAAGACGCTCGGGCGATGCGGGATCGTTTATCGTGTTTTCGGCAATATCTCCGGTCAAAACGGCTTACCTCTGCTTAAGTTGAATTTTTCGGCTGCATTTCGGGATGCGGCCACCCGTGTTTATCGGCTCTCGGCCGGTCGGAAGAAGTTTCCGTCGTCGCACTGACGTCTGATTTTTCCGAGGATCTCCGACGATTCGAGATTTACCTTGCGGTTGTGGAAAACCTTCTCCACCGCAACATAATCCTCCGCAAGACACCATTCGGACGATTCGGCATCCTGAATACAGACGTCCTGTCTGACTTTGAATATATCAAGCTCCGCGAAAATCGCGAGCAGAATCTTGTATTTTACGTAATTGATGGCGCGGTCTCCGCTGAGTCTCGAACGGATGATGCGCATGATGTATCTGTCGCTGAAGGAATCCCTTCCGCCCTTTATGAGATCGTTTATGATACCGTAAAGGTTTACAAAGTCCTCTCTGTCGGGGAGTATCATCTCCGATGCGTTGAAGCGCGCTCCGGACAGTATCGCTCTCACTCTTGCGCGGTCGGCAAGTCTGCGGCGGTAAACGGTCTCCGAATAGCAGATGTCCGACAGGATGAGCTGAACGGAGGTTTCTCCTGCATATGTATTTATGTTAAGCGTAAACATGAGGTCCACGGTATCTCCGGGATCGAAATCAACGTCGAGCTCGGATTTTCCGTAAAAAATCGCAGTAAACCTCTTTCCCTCGCTCAGCACCGTGATTTTTGTATGCTTTCCGCCGGAGAACTGTCTTACCGACTGCACCACGGCATCCCTCAGAATAAATACGGGGAGAGGGTTCCCGGAAGAGCACGGCTCGAGATATCTGTTTATATCGGAGGCAAGGCCCAGAGTGATATCCGAAGCCTTAAGCTCGGCATCAGCCTCGAGAGTAACCGTAAGATCCACACCCGAAAACTGCTCGGAGGCAAAGAGATTCAGGCGTCTTCTGAGCTCGGGAAGGTTTTCCCTCATTACGGAAAGCCCCGCCGCCTGCTCGTGTCCGCCGTATCTGACAAGGATGTCCTCGCAGGAGGCAAGAGCGGAAACAAGATTCATTCCCTTTACGCTTCTTCCGGAGCCCTTTCCGATGTCCATCGGAGAACCGATGCCGGGAGTCGGATTGCCCTCAAAGGTTATGAGAATCGCCGGCTTCGCTTCTCTCTCGGAGATTCTCGAGGCCACGATTCCTATAACGCCCTGCTTCCAGTTGTCATCGTCAAGCACTATGATTTTATCGTCGTAATACGAAACGTCCGAGTTGAGCTTTGCGACCGCTTCCTCCACGATTCTGTTTTCCTCGAACTGACGTTCCTTGTTTGTCTCGCAGAGCCTCTGGGCAATTTCGCGGGCGGAAAAATCGTCCTCCGCAAGAAGCAGCTCGACGGAGGTTCCCGCGTTGCCCATTCTTCCGGCGGCGTTGAGCCTCGGAGCCAGAGTGAAGCTTATGAACGATGCCGCCATCTCCCTTGCGCTGGAGCCTCTCTGAGACGCCTCTATAAGCGCGGAGATGCCTTTTCTCTTGTTGTGCTTCAGCTTCTCGATTCCCTTTGCGACTATCATTCTGTTCTCGTCGACAATGGGCATTACGTCCGCAACGGTTCCTATGGCGATGAGATCGCAGTATTCGGATAGAATTCGCTCCGCAGCCGACTCCGGCGATTTTCCCTCGGCGGAAGCCCTGGTCATCTCCATGGCCGTAACCAGCTTATATGCGACGCCGACTCCGGCGAGCTCCTTGAACGGATAGCCGTCGTCCGGGCGGTGCGGATTAACCACCGCAACCGCAGGCGGAAGCTCCGGCCTGCATTCATGGTGGTCGGTGACGACGGTGTCAATGCCGACCGAACGCGCATACGCGATTTCCTCGTTGGCGGTGATTCCCGTATCGACGGTGATAATCAGCGAAACGCCGCTTGCCCGGAGGCTGTCAATCGCCTCCATGCTCATGCCGTAGCCGTCGGCTCTCGTGGGGATGAAATAACCGACTCTCAGGCCTCTGGAACGGAGATACAGATACAGAACGCTTACAGAAGTCACTCCGTCGACGTCGTAATCTCCGAAAATCGCGCAGGTTTCGCCGTCCTTTATGGCTCTTTCGAGTCTTTCTACGGCGACCTCCATATCCTTTAACAGAAGAGGTCCTCTTCCCTCGGAATAGTCCTTTTCTATAAATCTGCGGATAAGTTCCTCGTCTCTGCCGCACCTGTCGTTAATGATGCCGGCGCAGATCGGATTGATTCCGGGGCACTCGGACTCAAATACTGCCGATGTTCCGGAGGAAATAACGTTCTCTTTATCCGAACGTTCTTCCCGCATAACCCATTTTTTTCTTTCGGAACAGCTGCTTACTCTTTCACTCATAACAAACTCTCATTCTTCGCAACATAAAAATCATAATCAATTCAAAGCACAAACTCAAAAAACAAATCAATCAAATTATGTTAAAACAAAATAATTAAAATCACAAATCTCAAACGGGAATTTCATTCCCTTATTTCCGCTCATCCGGGCAGTCTTCATCGGCCGGCGTTTCGTCCGCGGCCCTTTTAAGTATCTTAACGATTACGACGTCGCTGCCGCCGCGCTCCTTTATTCCGGAAT
>JAKSPQ010000026.1 GCA_024404665.1 Clostridia bacterium | reverse complement strand
CGGGTGTATAATGGTCGTATGGGTACAAAAGAAAGGAAAAATGGAAAAATGGCCAGCAACAACAGCAAGTACACTCCGGAGTACAGGAAAGAGATCTGTCAGTTGATCATCAGCTCAGGACGATCAGCAACATCGATCGCTGAAGAGATGGGAATCGACAAGAACACGGTTTGCAGTTGGATGAGAGATTACCGGAAGCAAAACCAGTTACCGACATACGCGGAGGAAAAGGGGATACAGAGATCTGTACGGGAGGAAGATGCTGAACTGAAGAGGAAAAACAAGGAAAAAGAACTAGAAATACAGCGGCTGAAGAAGGAAAGCAATAGAAAAGAGTATCGCTATGCTGCCCTTACGATAATGCATGCGTGGAGAGTTTTTTTGCCACAGCAAAAAAAGAATTGATATATCGCAAGAAATATGCTATTTCAACAAGATGCTTGTATGTGTTTATTATTTCGAGATTATACGAATATATTTTTTTCCGTTGTTGTTGCTGATTTCAAGAAACATGGCAGCCCCCTACGCAATGTTAATAGTAACTACCAATATTATACCACAAAAAGAGAGATTTGTCAATAGAAAAACACAATATTTTGTAATTTTTCTTTACAAAATATTGTGTGTCATACTATATATTGTGTTTCGTTATTTTGTTTTTCTGGCAAACTCGGGATTAATAATCTCGTTCGCCCTTTTAATACGCATAAGTGTATTTTCACCCATCAATATTTTTATGAAAAGTGCAATTTTGTTTACATATTTTCTATTGAAAAGTGTAATAATATATGCTATAATAAGTGCGAACAATGCAAGTGGAGGCTTAAGCTATGCTTTATCGTAAGATTGAATCTTTTATTCGAAATCATTTAGTCTCAAAAAACAACAAGATCCTATTAATCGAAGGTGCACGTCAGATAGGAAAAACCTATATTGTTCGTAAAGTCTCTAAAGAACTGTTCCCGAACTACATCGAGGTCAATTTTGTTTCAGATGCTGCAAATGCCAAAATTTTCGAAAATGTCAAATCAGTCGATGACTTCTATTTTGCTCTCAGCACAGTTGCCGGAGACAAAATGAAGGAAAAAGACAATACTATCGTCTTCCTTGATGAAATACAGGAATATCCTCAGTTCATTACCTTGCTTAAATTCTTGAGAGAAGACAACAGATTTGAATACATCGCAAGCGGTTCTTTGCTTGGAGTCACATTGGCAGAAACCACATCTATTCCTATCGGCTCCATTCTTCACAAAAGAATGTATCAGCTTGACTTTGAGGAATTTCTTATTGCTAATGGTTTCTCTCAGTCTGCAATCGACTCGTTGGAAGAAAAGTTCCGCACTAAGATTTCTCTTGAACCTGCAGTGCATGAAAAGATGATGGATCTTTTCAAGAAGTATCTGATTGTCGGCGGACTTCCTGATTGCGTAAACACCTTTATTTCCACCCGAAATGTTATGGATATCCGTCAGATTCAAACGGATATTACAAACTTCTATAAAGCAGATGCAGGTAAGAGAGATGAAGCCCGTAAACTCAAAATCCGAAGAATTTACGAAATGCTCCCGTCGGTCATGCAGAATGTCAAAAAGCGTATAGTAGTTAAGGACATTGAAGGCATTAAAGGAAAGCGCTATGCCAACTATGTCGATGAATTTGACTACCTGATCAATAGTGGGATTTCAAATGAAGTCAAAGCCGTTTCAACCCCTGTATACCCTTTGTGTCAAACGCAGGATAAGAACCTCTTGAAGTTGTATATGAACGATGTCGGATTGCTATCCAATCTCTTGTTCCGATTTAATACCAAACCGATCTTAGAAACTGTCCGTTCTATTAATCTCGGAGCTTTATATGAGACTGTTGTCGCAAGTCAGTTGAAGTCTCTCGGACATAATCTCTTTTACTACGACAACAGAAACAACGGCGAGGTAGACTTCTTAATCGACGATTACGAGAACCTTGCTGTGCTTCCTATTGAGGTAAAAAGCGGTCGTGACTATATGATTCATAGTGCGATTGATCGTTTTCTTCGTAATCCCGATTATCCTGTGGTTAGAGGCGTTGTGTTATCTAACGACAGAGAAATTAAGTATGTCGATAAAATTACTTACTATCCTATTTACTTTGTCATGTTCTTCAGAAGCACCTCTGACTACGGCAAGGATATGATTCTTTAAGCATTCAATTTTATGATGCAACAAAGCCTCTTTCTGTAGAAGTTGCTTTGAAAATTTACATTATAAAAGCATCACACAATAAATGCTAAAATAAGTTTTTTATAGTTTTTTGTAACTTTCTTCCTGTTCATGACACTAACTCATGTAGACAAATTCGGACCTGTCGGAAAAATTCCGAAAAATTGAAAAAAACACTTGACATTTTGTTTTTTTGTTGATATAATATACTCTAATAAAAAATTACCAAAATTTCGGGTGTCAAAAAGCAACTTATTTCCGAAAACCGGGCCTTTTTGTTATAAATTATCAATGAGGTGATGGCGATGAGCAAAGAAACAGAATCCAAAAAAGTTAAAAAAACACGTAAAGTAAAGGCTGCAAAACCGGCAAAAGCCGTCAAAACCAGAGAAGATAATCTTGAAACTTTAGCGGAAATTTGGCTGTTTTCCAGAACAAAGAACGGTAAAACCCGTGAGTACATGGCCAAGGGCCTGAATATCTCGGAAAAAACGGTTCAGAACTGGGAAAACGGAGTAACTGCCCCCGACTTTATTCATGCGGTCGAGTGGTTCCATGTACTGGGACTCAATCCGCTTCCTTATTTCCTTTCATATCTGTTCCCGGATCTCTTTGAAGAGGACAGAAAGGGAACGGATGACGATCTTGTCCTTGAATCTCTCTTAGAACTTATCAAGAGCCTTTCTCCCACAGAGAGAAGACAGCTCCTTTATATTATGGCCGGACGTCACGGCAGCGATTTCCATTCCATGCTTCAGATGTTCACGGCTCATGCGCACACTTCCATGCAGGCAAGAGTTACTGCCGCGAGAAACGTTCTCGACAACTATGAGATGGAAGAATGCAACAACAATCTCATCCTTCCCGAAGTCGCCAAGCCGGACATTGAGGTCCTGAAGAGCGCTGTTGAGGCAGGGTTCAATGCCGTTAAGAACGGCGAAAAAGGCTATACCAATATCGTGCATCGTAACAAAGACAAAAAAGAGGAGTAACTGTTATGCTTAACATCAATTGCATCAGCATTATAATTTACCCTTTTTATTACTTTACTACCTCAAATAGTAAGGTCTATTTGTGATGCAGTTTTTGTGAGCCTCAAAACTCATAACATCCGCGGCACAGACAAGACCTGTGCCGCGGATTTTTCATTACACGAAGCATATCCGTTTTTACGGTTATAATTATATGATATTTAATTTTTTGGAGGATAAACCCAATGATCGTAGTACTCAAACCGGGTGTAAACAACGAAAGACAGAGCCAGCTCATCGATTGGCTCAAGGACCTCGGCCTCGGAGTTCATATTTCCGAAGGCGCTTTCCAGACCGTTCTCGGCCTTATCGGCGATACGAGCAAGGTCGATACCGACCTCATCGCCAGCCTTGATATTGTCGATACCGTAAAGCGCGTAACCGAAACCTTCAAGTGCGCAAACAGAAAGTTCCATCCCGAGGATACCGTCGTCGAGGTTGGCAATGTTAAAATCGGCGGAGGAAACTTCTGCTGCATTGCCGGTCCCTGCTCCGTTGAATCCGAAGAGCAGATTGTCGGCATCGCCAAGGCCGTAAAGGCTGCCGGAGCCAACATGCTTCGCGGCGGCGCCTTCAAGCCCAGAACCTCACCCTACGATTTCCAGGGACTCAAGGCCGAGGGCATCGAGCTGCTCAAGCTTGCCAGAAAAGAAACCGGACTTCCCATCGTAACCGAAATTATGAATGCGGCAGATCTCGACCTCTTTGAGGATGTCGACGTTCTTCAGGTCGGCGCCAGAAACACACAAAACTTTGATCTTCTTAAGGTTCTCGGCCAGACCAAGAAGCCGATTCTTCTCAAGAGAGGCCTTGCCGGAACTCTCAAGGAGCTTCTTATGAGCGCCGAATACATTATGGCCAACGGAAACGAAAACGTTATCCTCTGCGAGCGCGGCATTCGCTCCTACAGCGACTACCTCCGCAACACGCTTGACCTGTCCGCCGTTCCGATGCTCCATGAGCTCTCTCACCTCCCCGTAGTCGTTGACCCCAGCCATGCAACCGGTATGGCCAGAATGGTTCCTCCGATGGCTGTAGCTGCCGCTGCCGCCGGCTGCGACGGACTCATCATCGAGGTCCACAACGATCCTCAGCACGCGCTCTGCGACGGTGCTCAGTCCATCAAGCCTGAGGACTTTGCAAAGCTTTACAAGAAGGTTGCCGCCGTTCGCGAGGCTGTAAAATGACTATGACCGTAGGCGTTGTCGGCCTTGGACTGATAGGAGGCTCTTTTGCGAGAGCATACAGCGGAGAAGGCCACACCGTACTTGCTTACGATACAGATAAAACCATACTGGATTTTGCCATCCTCAGCGGCGCCGTAAGCGCGCCGCTGACAGATGACAGGCTCTGCGAGTGCGATCTCGTGCTCGTCTGCACTTACCCCCAGGCAGCCTGCAGCTTCCTTGAGGAAAAGGGCAGCCTGTTCGGAAAAAAGCCCGTCGTAATAGATTGCTGCGGGACAAAGCTCAGCGTTGTGAAGGCGGGAATGGCCTCTGCGGAAAAGCACGGCTTTACCTATGCCGGCGGCCATCCGATGGCGGGAACCCAGTTCTCCGGCTTCGGTCATTCGCGCATGGATCTGTTTTGCGGAGCGGTAATGGTTATTATTCCCCCGAGAACCGATGATATTCGACTTCTCGATAAAATCAAAGCGCTTCTTGCTCCCGCAGGCTTCGGAAGCATTACGGTCACAACCGCCGAGGTTCACGACCGCGTAATAGCCTTCTCGTCCCAGCTCGCTCACGTCGTGTCAAACGCCTACGTGAAAAGCCCCACTGCACGCGAGCACACGGGAATGAGTGCCGGAAGCTATCGCGATCTCACCAGAGTCGCCAAGCTGAATCCGGAAATGTGGACACAGCTGTTCATGGAGAACAGCGAAAATCTGACCGATGAAATCGACTGCATCATAAAGAGCCTGACCGAGTATCGCGATGCGATTGCGGCAGGCGACCGGGAGAGACTCAAGTCTCTGCTGGCCGACGGCAGCCGTATCAAGGAAGAGGTAGACGGAAAATGAGATCTGTCACGGTTAACGCAGGAAAAGGATATGATATACTTATCGGAAGCGGGCTTCTCGCCGATGCCGGAAGGCTTGTGCGCGAGGTGTCCGGCGCTTCCGCCGTTATGCTTGTCTCCGACGATAACGTATACGGTTATTACGGAGAGAAGGTAAGAGCTTCTCTTGAAAAGGAAGGCTTTACGGTTCATACATACGTATTTCCGCACGGAGAAGAGAGCAAGAATCTGACCGTATGGAGCGACCTCCTCGAAAAGATGTGCGAAGAGGGCATGACAAGGACCGACATCATCGCCGCTCTGGGCGGAGGAGTAACCGGTGACCTTGCAGGCTTTGCGGCGGCATCGTACCAGAGAGGCATCGATTTTGTTCAGCTGCCGACGTCGCTTCTCGCCGCCGTGGATTCATCGGTTGGCGGAAAAACCGGCGTGGATCTGAAGGCCGGAAAAAACCAGGTCGGAGCGTTTCATCAGCCTGTCCGCGTTATCTGTGATACCGATACTCTTTCTACTCTGCCGGAGGCGGAGTACAAAAACGGCTGCGCCGAAATAATCAAATACGCCATGCTTGACGGTGAAGAGCTGTTCGGCATGATAGCGGATAAACCCATTGACACTCAGTACGGCGACGTAATTGAGCGCTGCGTAAGCATAAAAAAGAAATTCGTGGAAGAGGACGAGTTCGACCGCGGTCTCAGGATGCTGCTCAATCTCGGCCATACCGTCGGACACGCGATAGAGGCGTGCTCGCACTTCGGTATCGCTCACGGAGCCGCGGTTGCGATGGGTATGGGAATCGTAACCAAGGCCGCAGCTGCCGAGGGAATGTGCGATGTTTCCGTAGCTGACAGACTGCTTTCCCTGATCAAGGCTTACGGACTGAGCTCCGGAACGGACTACCGTGTCGGCGAGCTCGTGAAAGCCTCGAGAACCGACAAGAAGAATTCGGCCGGCAAAATGCGTCTGATCATGCCGAAGGGAATAGGAAACTGCGTGGTTGTTCCCACGGATGCGGAGGGCTTTGCCGAACGGCTGAAGGCAGGCGGAGTAAAATGCTGAAAACCTTTAAGTGCGGGATGAGAAGCGGAACCGCCGTGATTCCCGCGTCGAAATCGGCGGCCCACAGACAGCTAATCTGTGCTGCGCTGTCCAAAAAGCCCTGCAATATCGTATGCGGAGGTATGAGCGAGGACATATCGGCCACCATACGCTGCCTGAACGCCCTGGGAGCCCGTATAAGCGTTTCGGGGGAGCAGATAAGCGTTGTACCTCCCGTCAGCATTACACACGAAAGAAAGCACCTGCGCGTAGGCGAGAGCGGCTCTACTCTCAGATTCCTTCTGCCGGTGGTATCGGCCATCGGAGCTGACGCGGTGTTTCACATGGAGGGCAAGCTTCCGAGCCGTCCGCACGGGGCCCTGACGTCCGAGCTCAGACGCATGGGGGCCGGAATCGTTCAGGACGGTGAGCTCATGTCCTGCTCGGGACAGCTGAAATCCGGCACCCCTACGATCCCCGGCGACATTCCGTCCCAGTTTATTTCGGGACTCCTGTTCGCCCTTCCTCTGCTGGAGGGTGACAGCACTATACACATAACCGGAAAAACCGAGTCTCTCGCCTACATAACCATGACGGAGCAGGCGATAAGCGCTGCCGGAATCCGGTTTGAAAAAACAAGCGACGGTTATTTTATCCCCGGAGGACAGACCTACGATGCCGGAAACGGCTCTGCGGTCGAGAGCGATTGGTCGAACGCCGCGTTCTTCCTCTGCATGGGAGCGATGTCGGAGAAGGGAATAACGGTAAAAGGCCCGGATTCCGGCTCGGCTCAGGGTGATAAAGCAATAATTGATATTCTGAAGGCCTTCGGCGCCGATGTCGAAGTGTCCGGAAGAACCGTAAATGTGAAAAAATCGGTGCTCCTCCCCCGAACCGTGGATGCATCCGGAATCCCGGACCTCGTTCCGGTCATTTCGGTGCTTGCGACGGCGGCCGTGGGGGACACCGAGATAATAAATGCGGGAAGACTCAGATTCAAGGAGTCCGACAGACTGAAATCGACGGCATCGCTCATTTGCTCGCTCGGCGGCAGCGCCGAGGAGACTGAGGACGGCCTGATCATTCACGGAACCGGAAGCCTTGCGGGCGGCGTCGTCGATGCCGTCAACGATCACAGAATCGCAATGTCCGCGGCGGTTGCTGCCTCTGTCTGCACAGGGGACGTCACCGTATCCGGCGCAGAATGCGTCGCAAAGTCATATCCCGCCTTCTGGACGGATGCAGAAGCACTGGAGGTTTGCTGATGGGCAGCACATACGGAGACAATATCAGACTTACCGTATTCGGCCAGTCTCATTCTGCCGCTATCGGAGTTACCGTTGAGGGAATCCCGGCGGGAGAGGCTGTCGATGCCGAAAAGCTTGCCGCTTTTATGGCAAGAAGAGCGCCGGGAAGAAACGCGTATTCCACTCAGAGGCGCGAGGCCGACGCCCCCGAATTTCTCTGCGGTCTCAAGGACGGCTTTACCTGCGGGGCTCCGCTTACGGCTATAATCCGCAACGGAGACCAGCATTCACGGGATTACGACAAGCTTAAGAACATACCGAGGCCGGGCCATGCCGACTATACCGCCGAAGTTAAGTACGGCGGATATCAGGACAGAGCCGGCGGAGGACATTTTTCCGGAAGGCTTACGGCTCCGATCTGCATCGCAGGCGGTATATGTCTCCAGCTGCTTGAGCGGGAAGGCATCACCGTAATGGCCAGGATAGCGTCGATCGGAGGCATAAAGGACGATTCCGAATTCACGGAGCCCGTAGGCGGCAGGGAGTTCCCCGTCGTCAGCGAAGCAAAGGGCGAAGAGATGAAGGCTCGCATTGCCGAGGCTAAGGAAGCGCTTGATTCCGTAGGCGGAACGGTTGAATGCGTGGTCCTCGGACTTCCGGCGGGACTCGGAGACCCGATGTTCGACGGTATGGAAAACAGAATCGCAAGGATTGTTTTCGGTATTCCCGCGGTCAAGGGCCTGGAATTCGGACTCGGATTTGCCGTTGCGGATAAAACCGGCAGTCAGAACAACGATATTTTCACAGTCATTGACGGCTGTGTTCGCACGGAAACAAACAACTGCGGAGGCATCCTCGGCGGAATCACCGACGGAATGCCCCTCGTATTCAGAGCGGCCTTCAAGCCGACTCCATCAATAGCCGCCGCCCAGCGCAGCATCGATCTCGCCTCAGGCGATCCTGCGGTGCTGGAGATAGGCGGAAGACACGATCCTTGCATCGTCCCGAGAGCGGTTCCCGTCGTCGAGGCTGCCGCGGCCATTGCCGTTTACGATGCATTGCTCGAAAGAAGAAAGGAAATAAGAAAATGAATATCAGCGATTACAGAGAAAAAATTGACGGTATCGATGCCGAACTCTTGAGACTTTTTGAAGAACGCATGGTTGTTGCTTCGCAGATTGCGGAGTACAAGAAGGCCAACGGTCTGCCGGTACTCGATGCGGACAGAGAGCGCGCAAAGATTCTCGACATCATAGACAAATCTCCGGAGTCCGTCCGCGAGTATTCTCCCATCCTGTTTTCCTTCCTGTTCGAGCTCAGCAGAAGCTATCAGAACAGACTTAACGGAGTACATGCAGGTCCCGCTGCAATGATCGATGCCGCACTTGCCTCCACTCCCAAAATGTTCCCCGACGATCCCTTCGTTGCTGTTCAGGGAATTCAGGGAGCCAACTCTCAGACAGCCTGCGAAAGGCTCTTCAAGTATCCCAGAACCATGTATTTCTCGTCCTTCGAGGCTGTGTTCTCAGCTATTGAAAAGGGACTCTGCAAATACGGCGTTATTCCGCTCGAAAACTCCAATGCGGGTTCCGTAAAGACCGTTTACGATCTTATGATGAGCCGCAAATTCTATATTGTCAGAAGCGTAAGACTCAAGATCGACCACGATCTTCTCGTAAAGCCCGGAACAAAGCTTGAGGACATCCGCGAAATCAGATCGCACGAGCAGGCCATCGGACAGTGCCAGGCCTTCCTCGGTTCCCTCAAGAACGTAAAAATCGTTCCAGTGGCCAATACAGCTATTGCCGCACAGCAGGTGGCTGAGTCGGACCGCAGCGATATCGCCGCGCTCGCCTCATCTCAGTGCACCGGTGTATACGGTCTTGAGTGCCTGAAGTCCTCCGTTCAGGACAACGGCAACAACTACACCAGATTCATCTGCATTTCAAAGAATCTCGAAATATTCCCCGGAGCCGACCGCACGAGTCTTATGATGACTCTGCCCCATGCTCCCGGTGCGCTCTGCAGAGTGCTTCAGAGATTCTATGCTCTCGGCATCAACCTTGCCAAGCTCGAATCCCGTCCGCTTCCCGGAAAGGATTTTGAGTTCATGTTCTACTTTGATCTCGATACACCCGTTTACTCACCGGCGCTTTCTCAGCTCATCGGCGAGCTTCCCTTGATCTGCGAGTCCTTCCAGTATCTCGGAAGCTACAGCGAGGTGATCTGAATGCTGAAGTGCGGACTCATCGGCGAGAAGCTGGGGCACAGCTATTCGCCGACCGTACACGCCATGTTCGGCGACTACGCATACCTGCTTCACGAGCTGAAGCCGGATGATGTTGAAGCTTTTCTGAAGCACGGTGAATATGACGGACTGAATGTTACCGTACCGTATAAAAAAAAGGCGTTCGCCTGCATGGACGTCCTCAGTCCTTCGGCAGCGGAGACCGGCAGCGTAAACACGGTGGTTCATCTGCCGGACGGCAGACTGTACGGAGACAATACCGACGTTTACGGCTTCACGGCAATGCTTAAGAGCTCCGGTCTTGAGCTCGAAGGGAAAAAGGTCCTGGTCCTCGGAAACGGAGGAGCAGCTTCAGCCGTAATCGCCGCATTGGCTTCTTTCGGAACACGTACCGTTGTAATAAGCCGCTCCGGAGAGAACAATTACACCAATCTTTCAAAGCATGCGGACGCATCCGTAATAGTGAACTGCACGCCTCTCGGCATGTATCCGAAGAACGGAGCCGCTGCAGTGGACTTAAAAATGTTCCCTTCATGCGAGGGCGTCTTCGATCTGATTTACAATCCCGGAAAAACAGCGCTGCTTTTTCAGGCTGAGGAGCTCGGGATCCGGGTCGCGGTGAACGGCTTGAAAATGCTTGTCGCTCAGGCAGCAAAAAGCTCGGAACTGTTCACGGGAAAGGCCATTGGAGACGACACCGTAGAGCGTGTGACAAAGGCTGTCGGAAACAGACTCCGCAACATCGTCCTTGTCGGAATGGCGGGCTGCGGAAAGAGCACGGTGGCAGCCAATATCGGACGTATAACCGGACGCACCGTCGTTGATTCCGACGATGAAATCACAAAGCGCTTCGGAATGACTCCGGCTGAAATGATCGTCGAAAAGGGCGAGGATTACTTCAGACAAAAAGAACACGAGGTCATAGAGGATATCGGCAAAGCCTCCGGACTGGTTATCGCAACCGGCGGAGGAGTGGTTACCAGAAGCGAAAACTATGCGCCTCTTCATCAAAACGGCATAATTGTATGGCTTCAGAGGCCGATTTCGGAGCTTGCCCGCGACGGACGTCCGCTTTATCGCGGCACGTCTCCGGAGGAGCTGTTCGCAAAGAGAGAGCCCATGTACCGCGCTTTTTCGGATCTGATTTTCAGGCTCGACATCGACGGGCACGCTGAGGAGCTTATGAAGCTCCTGGAAGACAGGGAGTGAAACGAGATGAAAATATTGGTTATAAACGGACCTAATATCAATATGCTGGGAATAAGGGAGCCGGGGCTTTACGGCAATCAGAGCTATCCCGCCCTTATAGAATTCATAGAAAAATCCGCGGCGGAGGCCGGCGCGGAGGTCGAGTGCTTCCAGTCCAATCATGAGGGCGCCATCGTGGATAAAATTCAGGAGGCCTACGGCAAAACCGACGGCATCGTAATCAATCCCGCCGCATATACGCACACAAGCGTGGCAATCCTGGACGCCCTGAAGGCAGTATCGATTCCTGCCGTGGAGGTCCATATTTCAAAGGTTTCGGAGCGCGAGGATTTCAGACAGATCTCGTATGCCGGAAAAGCCTGCATAAAACGTTACGAGGGACTGGGCTTTGAGGGCTACAGACAGGCCATTTTTTTCCTTTGTGACAAGTTAACGGAAAAAACTGTTGAATCAAAGGAGTAAAGGAAACGCATATGGAAGAAACCATGAAGCAGAGACATGCCCGCAAGTGGGCAGAGAGCATTATAGAAATCGTTAAGAACGACAAGCGTCCCGTTGTCAGATTCAAGGACAACAGACCTGTTACCGATCTTAAGGATATGCTTAATTCCAGCGCAGCCCTCTACGGGGACAATATTGCGTTCCTTCAGAAATGGGATCCACAGGGAACATACGAAAGCGTAACATACAAAGAGGTCCTTTCGGACGTAAACGGCTTCGGTACGGAGATGATGGCCATGGGCCTAAAGGACAAAAGAGTGTCCGTCATCGGCCAGAACTGCTATCAGTGGGCTACTGCATATCTTACGGTAACCGGCGGTATCGGCTGCATCGTTCCCCTTGACAGGGAGCTCAGCCGCGACGAGCTCAAGAGCCAGGTCGCGAGAGCCGAGGTTACCGCCGTCGTCTGCGGAAGCAAGCACAGAGAGATTTTCGAGTCCATAATCGCCGACGGCGATACCGCGCTGAAGTACATCATCGACTGGGATTTCGACGAAAGCGAGCCCTCCGATCACGTTTTCTCGTGGGAAAAGATGATTGCCCGCGGCAAGAAGCTCATCGATGAAGGCGACCGCTCGTATATCGATGCCGAGGTTGACAACGAGGTGATGAGCATTCTGCTGTTCACGTCCGGCACCACCGGTGTGCCGAAGGGCGTAATGATCAGCCAGAAAAACCTCTGTTCGCAGCTCATGATAGGACCCACGGTATATCATGTGGACCCCGAAGACAGATTCTTCTCGTTCCTTCCGATGCACCATACTTACGAAGCCACCTGCGGCTTCCTGGTTCCCCTTTACAAGGGCGCATCGATTGCATTCTGCCAGGGAATGAAATACGTGACCAAGAACATGGTCGAAACCTCACCTACAAACCTCATGGCCGTGCCCGCTCTCTATGAGAAAATGTACGCGACCATCTGGAGACAGGTCAGAAAGAAGGGCCTTGAGAAGAAGCTTCTCACCGCCATAAAATTCAATCGCGCATCCAAAAAGGTCGGTGTGGACATGTCAGGCAAGCTTTTCGCTGATATTCACGCGATATTCGGCGGAAAGATGAAGACCATGATTTGCGGCGGAGCCAAAATCGATCCCGCAATTCTTGACGGCCTCAAGGACTTCGGCTTCAATGCGATTCAGGGCTACGGACTTACCGAGGCTGCCCCCCTCGCAGCTATGAATCCGGAGATCAAATCGTACTCCGATTCCGTCGGCGTTCCTTTCCCCGGACAGGAAATAAAGACCGTCGATGCTGACTCCGAGGGCATAGGCGAGCTCTGCATCAAGGGCCCGAATATCATGCTCGGATACTTCAACGATCCCGAGGAAACCGCAAAGGTCATCGATGAAGACGGCTTCTTCCACACCGGAGACCTCGGCTACATTGACAAGAACGGTTATGCCTATATCACAGGCAGAGCCAAGAACGTAATTATTACCAAGAACGGCAAAAACGTCTATCCCGAGGTTATCGAGCAGTATCTCGGACAGGTCGATTTCATAGAGGAGAGCTTTGTGTTTGAAGATAAGAACGCTGCGGGCAGCGATACCTGCATAGTCGCTTCAATCAAGGTTGACGATGAAATCGTAAAGGAAAAGCTGAAGGGCGATTATACCGATGATGACGTCAAGGAGCTCATCAAGACTGAGGTCGCTAGAATCAACTCGGAAGCGCCTTCTTATCGCCGTATTGCCCGCGTAATACTGAGAAAAGCCGATTTTGTACACAACACATCCTCAAAGCTCATCCGTTCCTCGGATGAGAACCGGGCTGAAAACTGAAAAACATTCTTCCAAGAAAAGGAAAATAAAGCTATGATGAACAAAGAAATTCGCGAGGTCGCTTCGAGAATCAGAACTCTCCGTGAAGTTGCGGGTATGAGCGAAATCGAAGCCGCAAGGAGAACAGAGGTCTCACTCGACGAATACCGTGCTCTCGAGCTCGGTGAGCGGGACTTTCCCTTTACCTTCATTTACAAAGCTGCCGATACCTTCGGCGTCGAAATGAGGGATATTCTGGAGGGAACCTCACCGAATCTGTCTCTTTACACCGTAACACGCAAGGGAGACGGGATGCCGATTGCCAGAAACACCGGTTTTACCTACAATAACCTTGCCCCCTCATTCAAGCACAAATCCGCCGAGCCCTTCTGGGTAACCATTCCGGCCGAAACGGAAAACGAAGCACCGGTTTTCAGCAACCACAACGGTCAGGAAATCGATATCGTTATCAAGGGCAAGCTTGAGATCAGAATTCACAACCGTATTGAAATTCTGACTGAAGGAGATACGATTTACTACAACAGCTCCGCTCCCCACGCTCTCCGCGCAGTCGGCGGTAAGCCCTGCGAGCTGTACGCCATCGTTCTCAAGCCCAGCGAGGACGACAACTCCTTCGATCAGGAGCTTGTAGGCGATCATGCCGCTCTGAGCGATATGAAGGGCGCCACCGTCAGCGATAATTTCGTCGATATGTCCTTCGATGAAAACGGCATCGTCAACGGCATCAAATTCAAGAACGAGGACAAGTTCAACTTTGCCTTCGACGTTGTTGATAAAATCGCTGCAAAGGCTCCCGGAAAGAGAGCGATGCTGTGGGTAGGAGCCGATAAGAGAGATCACTCCTTCACATTCGCCGACATGTCCAAGTATTCGAACATGACTGCGAACTATCTCATGTCCCTCGGCATCAAGAAGGGCGACAGAGTAATGCTCGTCTTAAAGAGACATTATCAGTTCTGGTTCTGCATCCTTGCTCTTCACAAAATCGGTGCCATCGCAATTCCCGCAACCAACCAGCTCGTACAGCATGACTTTGAATACCGTTTCAAGACCGGTCAGGTTAATGCAATCCTCTGCACGGCTGACGGAGATACCTATAAGCATGCCGAAAAGGCTGCGGAGAGCTTCCCCGGACTCATCAAGGTAATGGTCGGAGGAAAGGCCGAAGGCTGGTACGATTACAACAGCGAAATGGCGCTCTGCTCCGATTCCTTCCCGAGAACGGCGGATTCCCCCTGCGGCGACGATCCCATGATTATGCTCTTCACCTCCGGAACCTCCGGATATCCGAGAATTGCCGCTCATTCCTACAAGTATCCTCTCGGACACTATATGACCGCAAGATGCTGGCATTCCGTACATCCCGACGGATTGCACTTCACGATTTCCGATACCGGATGGGGCAAGGCTCTCTGGGGCAAGCTCTACGGTCAGTGGCTCTGCGAAGCTCCCGTATTCACTTACGACTTTGACAGATTCAATCCCGCCGACGTTCTCCCGCTCTTCGAGAAATACCGCATCACCACCTTCTGCGCTCCGCCGACAATCTACAGATATCTCATCAGAGAAGACCTTTCCAAGTACAACCTCTCATCGATCGTATATGCGACGACCGCCGGCGAGGCTCTGAACCCCGAGGTTTCAAACCTTTTCTACAATGCTACGGGACTCCGCATCATGGAAGCCTTCGGCCAGACGGAAACAACGATGGCCATCGGAAACATCGACGGAACAATGCCGAAGCCCGGCTCCATGGGCCAGCCCTCTCCCCAGTGCAAGGTCGCACGGCCTAATGACGACGCTCAGCCCCGCGCTCCCGGCGAAACCGGTGAAATCTGCATCGATGTTCACGACGGCAAGCCCTGCGGGCTCTTCCTCGGCTATTACAACGATCAGGCTGCTACAGACAGAGTTCTGCACGACGGCTACTATCACACCGGCGATACAGCCACCGTCGATGAGGACGGATATTTCTGGTATGTCGGAAGAACCGATGACGTTATCAAGTCCTCCGGCTACCGCATCGGCCCGTTCGAAATCGAAAGCGTTATCATGGAGCTTCCTTACGTCCTCGAGTGCGCCATCACTGCCGTACCCGATGAGATCCGCGGCCAGATTGTAAAGGCGACGATCATCCTTACCAAGGGCACCGTAGGAACCGACGCCCTGAAGAAGGAAATTCAGACCTACGTAAAGAATCATACCGCTCCTTACAAGTATCCGAGAATCGTTGAATTCGTAGATGAGCTTCCGAAGACCATCTCCGGCAAGATCAGACGTGTCGAAATCAGGAAAAGAGATACCGAGAATAAATAAGGACCGGATTGCTTCGTTTGTTCTGATTAACCGTATCTGAATACGGAAATAATAAATCCCCCTGGATGAAAAGACATGAGCTTTTCGTCCCGGGGGATTTATGAGTTCGGTTTATTCCGGTCGGTTTATTATTTTTCGGCCAGTCTGAATCTGCTCTCCGCCTTGGCTCCTATGAGCTCAAAGGGCAGGCAGACGAGAGCCATATACCCCGCAAGGACGGGGAAGAGAGGAAGCATGTAAAGAAGCGGAACGGGGATGAGCTTCCAGAGCCATGTAAGAGGAGTACCGTTCAGAGCTTCGACGCAGTAGAAATAGTTCGCTTCATCAAAGGTGTGTGTGACTCTTAAGAGCATGTTGATTCCGAATATCACGATTGTAATCGCGAAAGCGGAGACAAGCGTAATGGGAATGTCACGGAATTTGGGTTTGTAGAAACCGAAAAGCGCCAGCATCGGGCTTCCGATAAGCACAAACATATGAGTTACGTAGAATCCGAAAACGCGGGGAACGAAGAGAGAGAAACCCGCAAAGCCCGCGGAGGGCATCAGCATCGCAAGTATGGCTCCGAAGGGCGCCATGAAGAAAGCGAATGCGGACAGCGGCTTGTTCTTTGTAATTACGGCAATCGGAATCAGAATGAGGTTGATATTGCAGAGCTGAAGAGGAAGCTCTCTCCACCAGGAGAAAGCGCCTTCTCCGTTCTCGGCAGTGATTACGGAATAGGCCTCATCTATCGAAATCCAATACTTGTAAACCCAGAAGAAAGCAAAAACCGCGGCGTAAAGAAGTGTGACTGCTATTCTGGCGGTCTTTTCGCTTCTGTTGTGAAAGATTGCCCAGAATCCCATCAGAAAACCGATGAAAACGGCAAGCAGAAGCATAAAGGTTCCGTTGAAACCGTTGATAATAAACATATTTCCTCCAAACAAAGATGCAGGATGACAATTGTCGGCAAAGCAGCTGCCCGGAGCGGTTCTTTTTACCGAGTCGGGCAGTTTATCAGTTATGATTTATTTCAGCCGAGAGTAGATACAACCTTCTGGATGTTCTTTTTCCATAAAGGACCGTTGGACTTGAAGTAAACAGACCAGCTGGAGGAAACTCCGGCGGCCTGTCTGAAGGCTGCGAAGCAGTTGATCTGATCGGCAAAGGTTCTGCCGGGCTCAAATACGAGAGTATCGTGGAGCAGGTTGAAGATCTTTGCGTTTTCGGGGCTGTTGAGGTAACGGTAGGTGAAGGAAACCTCATAAACGGCGGGAGTGATGATTCTGTAGCCGTAGGAGCCGAGGCACTCGAGAACGGCGCCGGACTTGGCCTTATCGTTGGCGTTTACGGGGATGCTGTAGAGAGATACCCAGTAGCCGCAGATGGTGGCGTAGTTTTCCTGATCCTCATCGTACATCGGGTAAGGAAGAATACCGAAATCGAAATCGATTTCCTGGAGGTAGTTCTGAACGTCGGAAACCTGACCGAAGTGGAAGAGAACATTGCCGGTGGTGAAGCCGTTGGCTGCATTGACGCCGAGAGCTACAACGTCTTCCTTCTTCCAGAAGCCTGACCACAGGTCGAACCAGTCGGCAAGCTTGGTGGAGGAGAGGTCATCGGAGAGGACAAGACCGTCTTCAGTGCTTCTTTCTACGAAGCGGAAGCCTCCGCCGTAGAATACGTTATCATAGCATACGTTGCTGGTGATTGTGGTGGTGTAGCAGGCGGAGCCGTCGGCGTTGAGGCCGGTAACGGTGCCGGTGGCGTAGGTCATGAAGACATCCGCAGTCCACTGATGATTGTCTACGAGCTCATAGAAGTCGGGCATCTTGAGGTCGTTGGCAAGCTTGAGGTTCGTGAGAATGCAGACCATGTTTCTGATCAGCGTGGGGGAGATGTCTCCGGCAACGGAATAAACCTTACCGTTGATGGAGGAAGAGGTGTAAATGTCGTCGGGCCACCAGGGCTTCTTGAGGTCGAGGTGCTCGATCTGGGAAAGATCTTCGTAGCAGCCCTTCATTGCGCCGATGGCGGCAGCGGGGGTGTACTGACCGATGAGGTCGTAAGCATCGTTGGCGCCGGACTGGACGCTGGCATCGACGGCAGTTGCGAATTCATTGCGGTGATCCCAGTCTCCGTTCATCGATTCGATGACGATCTTGATTCCCATTCTGTCTTCGGTATTAACCTGACGCTTTACAATGGAGTCCTTGATGACGTCGCCGGTGGTGTTTTCGTCTTCGGACCATTCCCAAACGGTCTGGTTTGACCAGGTGAAGATTACGAAGTCGGAGCCGCCGTAGTTGAGTACGGGCAGGTCATCGCGGAGATAGCCGTTTTCGTCAACATTTTCGGTTGTTTCGTCAGACTTAGATGAGTCCGGAACAACAACTGCGCTGGTGTCGGAGCTGTCTGCAGGACCTGCAGGATTCTTTTCGGCGCAGGCAACGGCAGATGCAAGAAGCATGAGCGCGGCAAGCGCCAGAGCAGTGATTTTTTTGAAGCGCATAATATGCTCCTCCTAATTTTTTATAATTATTAACAATTATAACTTAAAACCGCTGAATTGTCAACTGTTTTTTGTTATTTGGGATTTAAGCGTGAAAGAGGGCTCCGTTCGGAAAAATACGAAAAAAAGAGGCAGGCGGAATTCCGTCTTTTCGGAGGGAAAAGCCAGCGCATGCGTTAGGCTGAGACCTGCATCGCATCTTTTATGCGGGATATTGACGAAAAAATGAATATTCTGTGAAAACAGTGAATAAATACACTTTATATTAAGTATTATTAAGTGTTTTATTGACATTTTCTTTATTTTGTCGTATAATATATACTTATAATATTATAGGGATGGTCGATGTACGCCTTATAATAATAATTCAGGGTATATGTGGATTATTACCCAAGAAAACGGAGAGAAAAAATGAACCAAAACAAACGAATCGCAATTTCGGATGCAACACTGAAACATTGCGGAAGCTACACCTTCAGAGAAAAGCTCGAGGCAGTAAGACTGCTCGGCAAGATAGGTGTCGACGCCGTTGAATTCGGCGCCATTACAGAAAACGACAAGTCCGCGGCTCTTCTGTGCCGCACTGCCGCAGCGCTCCTTGAGAACTGCGTGCTCAATGTTGAGATTACGGATGCAGCCTCGGCAGACGCTGCTGTTTCCGCCCTTTCTGTCGCTTCCCATCCACGACTTACGGTTTCTCTCCCTCTATCCACTGTTCAGGCTGAATATACTTATCACAAAAAGCCCGCCGTCATGGTAAAAACCGTCGGTGAGGTTGTAAAATACGCAGCGGGAATCTGCCCGGACGTTGTATTCAGAGCCGTTGACGTTACAAGAGCCGAAGCTGCCGTCACAGACGCAGCCGTAAATGCCGCCATCGAGGCCGGCGCTCACGGCATCGTTCTCTGCGATATTGCCGGAGAGACTCTTCCCGGTGAGATTGCGGAACTTGTATCCCACGTCAAGGAAGTCGCCGGAGAGCGCGCATCCGTCGGAGTAGAGATTTCGGACAAGCTCGGAATGGCCGTTGCCTGCGCCGTTTCCGCTGTTTCCGCCGGAGCCGACAGCGTTTCCTGCTCCGCCTTCCCCGGCAGCGTTTCGATCACTTCTTTTGCCGATGCCGTTACTGCCCGCGGGGCCGATATCGGCGCCTGCACCGGCATAGATTCCACTGTTCTCAAGCATACCGCAGCCCGCATTACGGAGCTCGGCGCCTCCGGAAACGGACGTACTCCCTTTGAAGACGGCGTAAGAACCGCCGAGCTCGGAGACGTTCCCGCCGATGCCGACATCGCAGCCGTGGGAAATGCCGTGAAGCTTCTCGGCTATGACCTCAACGACGACGACAAGCTCAGAGTCTTCGACTCCTTTAAGAGACTCACCGAAAAATCCGGCAAAACCGTTGTGACCGGTCGCGAAATCGACGCCATCGTCGCTTCTACCGCTCTGCAGGTTCCGCCCACATACAAGCTCGAATCATACGTAATCAACAGCGGAAACAAGATTGCCGCAACCGCCATCGTCACTCTGACAAAGGGCGAGGAGCAGCTCACAGGCCTTTCCGCCGGCGACGGCCCCATCGATGCCGCATTCCTTGTCATCGAGCAGATCATAGGACATCACTATGAGCTCGACGATTTTCAGATTCAGTCCGTCACCGAGGGCCGCGAGGCCATGGGCGACGCTCTCGTAAGACTCCGCGCAAACGGCGCCCTTTATTCCGCCAAGGGCCTGTCCACCGACATCATCGGCGCATCCATCAGAGCATATGTTAACGCTCTCAACAAAATCGTTTACGGAAACAACTGAGCCATGAAATATTCGATTTCAACCAACGGATGGGAGAAATTCGGCTGGAATGAGCTGTTCTCCGAGGCGCGCGATGCAGGCTTTTCCGGCATTGAGCTGCACGGAGTAAGCGCTGTCGAGCTGATAGGCGCGGGTGCTCCCTTTTCCAAGGAAAACATAGCGCGCACCGCAAGACATCTCGCGGATATAGGCTTTGCCGTATCCTGCGTTGATGCACTCTGTGACATTGCCGATGCCGACGGAATCGCCGACAGTGTCATTGAAATATCCGATTGTATCAGCACAGCCGCCGATCTTCGCTGCGGCTTTGTAAGAATTCACGCAAAGACGGCATCGGAGAACGCCGATGAAACCGTAAAGAAGCTTATAGACAAGGTTCTTCCCATCGCAAAGGCGGAGAACATAGTACTGCTTGTCGAAACCACGGGCATTTACGCGGATACCTCGAGGCTCTGCGCAATGCTCGACAATTATGCGTCGGACAATCTCGGCGCCCTCTGGGATATGAACCATCCCTTCAATGCCTTCAAAGAGGACCCCGATACCACAATCAAGAATCTCGGCGCATACGTAAAGCACGTTCACATCCATGATTCCGTAAAGGCCGCCGACGGAACCGTCAGGGCCTGCCTCATGGGCGACGGAAATCTTCCCGTCGGAGAAATGCTCGATGCACTCCGCGCCGTCGGATACAACGGCTTTGTGTCCTGCGAGCTCCTTCCCGAGGAGCTCGAGGATATGGGCCTTGCCGACAAGAGCATAGTTCTCCCTCAGTTCTGCAGCTACATGTCCAGCTTCGACAAGGAGACCGGACGCAGCCGTCTGCCCGAAAACAGGGACGGAACAGGACGTTATGTCTGGCCCAAGGACGAGCTCATCGATCTGACCTTCCCCAAGGTGCTGGACCGTATGGTAGCCGAATTCCCGGACCAGCTTGCGTTCAAGTACACGACACTCGATTATACCCGTACATATACCGAATTCAGAGAAGATGCGGACAATTTCGCCCGCGCTCTCATCGCTCTCGGAGTAAAGAAGGGCGACCATGTTGCCATCTGGGCTACCAACGTGCCCGCATGGTTCATCACCTTCTGGGCCACCGTCAAAATCGGCGCGGTTCTCGTAACCGTCAACACCGCATACAAGATTCACGAGGCCGAATACCTGCTCCGCCAATCCGATACGCATACGCTCGTAATGATCGAATACTGCAGAGATTCCGATTACAAGGGCATCATGCAGGAGCTCTGCCCCGAGCTTGCGTCGTCTGAGGGAGGCAAGCCCCTCCACTGCAAAAAGCTGCCCTTCCTCCGGAACATCGTTACCGTCGGCTTCTCCATGCAGGGCGGAATTACGATGGAGGACGCCAACGAGCTCGGCAAAAAGATTCCCGTGGAGGAGGTTTACAGACGCTCCGCCGAAATCAAGCCGGACGACGTCGGCAACATGCAGTATACCTCCGGAACCACCGGCTTCCCGAAGGGCGTCATGCTTACGCACCGTAACATCGTCAACAACGGCAAGTGCATAGGCGACAGAATGGATCTTTCCACCGCCGACAGGATGATGGTTCAGGTCCCCATGTTTCACTGCTTCGGAATGGTTCTTTCGATGACATCCATAATGACTCACGGAGGAACCCTGCTTCCGATGCCTTATTTCAGCCCGAAATCCTCTCTCGCCTGCGTGACGAAGGAGAAGATAACCTGCTTCAACGGCGTTCCCACCATGTTTATCGCCATGAGACAGCATGAGGACTTTGCGATTTCCGACTTTTCTTCCATGAGAACCGGTATCATGGCGGGCTCGAACTGCCCCGCCGACCTCATGAGAATGGCCGCATCGGACATGAATATGAGGGAAATCGTATCGGTTTACGGTCAGACGGAATCGTCTCCCGGAGACACGATGAGCTGCGTCGACGACACCCTCACCGTCAGGACCGAGACCGTCGGACACGCATTCCCGCACGTGGAGTGCAAGATCATCGATCCCGAGACCGGACGCGATCTCCCCGACGGTGAAAACGGCGAATTCGTCGCAAGAGGCTACAACCTCATGAAGGGCTATTACAAGATGCCCAAGGCCACACGCGAAACCATCGATGCCGACGGTTGGCTCCACACCGGAGACATTGCCTGCCGTGACAGCGAGGGCAACTATAAGATTACGGGC
>JAKSPQ010000025.1 GCA_024404665.1 Clostridia bacterium | reverse complement strand
GCCGAGGATCAGGGGGAGCCTCGCCTTGACGTCATCTCCGGGCGCGCCGACAGCGTTATCCAGAAGGCCGGCATCGATGAAACCGGCAAGAACGTGCAGTATGTCGGAACGGTCTATCATTATTACACGCTTTCGGGCGAAGGTCCGGACTGCGGACGCTATGTTTCATCGGCCGATTACGCTGCCTATCTGAAGGACGGAAGCTTTGACTATAAGGGAAGCTCATACGGCATCGATATGCACCGTGGCCTGCTTCAGGGCGGAATCGCTGACACAACTATTCTCTCGATCATGGAATCGACGTCGAACAGCGCCCTTATGAGCCAGATCAGCGTGGGCGCCGACGGTTTCCCCGTGCTCTTTGACAACAGCTCGGAGCATGTTTGTCTGTGGTCGCCCTATGAATCCGCCGTCGGCCGCACGGCAGCCGAGCTGAATATTTCAGACAGCGCCTTCTCCGGCAGCTTCAAGGGCTTTACGCGCATGGACGGAGTCAAATACTTCCAGACCTACTCCTTCGATAACGGCTATTGGCTTGCCACCACCATTCCCACTGATACGATGCTGGCCGGCCGCAACACGATTTCGATAATAACAACGGTCATCAGCACCGTTTTCTTCCTCCTTATATTCATCCTCTGCATTTTCTCCACAGAAGGCGAAGAGGATCTGCTGGAAGCTTCTCTCGAAAAGAAAATCGGCCGAAATGCCGACAACGGAATGGTAAAGATCATGATGCCCAGCGGCAAAATGAAATATGTCCGCTCAGCATCGGCACGTTATTCAGGCGGAAAAGTGCTTTGGGAGGATATGACAACCGACCAGCGGCTGAGCAGAGTCCTGAAAATAGCCATCAGCATAATCGTCGTCTGCATTCTCTTAAGTGTAATATTCTGTGACAGAATCTTCGGAGCGGACTCCTCGATATCCTACATCGTTCACGGCGACTGGGAGCGCGGCATGAATTATTTTGCCGTGGTTGCATTTGCCACAGTAATTCTCAGCGTTTCCGTTATTTCCTTTGTCATCACAGCCTTTATCACCTTTATTATACGAAATATGGGCGCCAGAATAGAAACCGTAGGTCAGCTGCTGCTCAGCGTCGTGAAATACGGTGCGGTTCTCTTCTCTATCTTCTACGGTCTCTCGCTTATCGGCTTCAGCACAGCCGGGCTTGTCACATCGGCCAGCATCATGTCAATCGTCATCGGTCTCGGTGCGCAGAGCCTTATCGGAGATATTCTCTCGGGTATCTTCATCGTATTTGAGGGCGCGTTCCGCGTAGGCGATATAGTAACTCTCGGAGACTTCCGCGGAAGCGTTGTTGACATCGGCCTTCGCACGACAAAAATCGAAAGTCCTTCCGGTGACATAAAGATATTCAACAACTCAAGCATTGCCGGCATCATCAATATGACAAAGAAGACCTCCCGCGCGCTCTGCGACATCAGCATTGAATACAGCGCGGATCTCAGACACGTAGAGGATATTCTTAACGAGGCTCTTCCGAAAATCGGCGATGCCAACGATATGATTATCGGCCAGCCGAAGTATATAGGCGTAATCCAGCTCGGCGAATCCTCGGTGGTTCTCAGAATCGTTGCCGAGTGCAACGAAAAGAACAGAAACAGCGTAGCGCGCTATCTCAACCGCGAGCTGTTCCTACTCTTCTCCGAGCACAACATCAATATTCCCTTCCCGCAGGTTACAGTCTCCTACATTCATCCGGATGACGAAGCCGATTCGGACAAATAAATCAACCGTTCCCCCTTCTGTCCGACCCGGACGACCAATCCAGGCGGAATTATTCGCAGAATTTTTAATTTTAATAAACATCAGAGGTTAATATGGAAAACATAAGAATTCAGGACGACCTTTTCGGTCATGTAAACGGCGAGTGGATAGCAAATGCCGTAATTCCGGACGACCGTCCGGCAACGGGCGGCTTTGCAAATCTTTCCGACGATGTAGAAAAGCTCCTCACCGCGGATCTTCAGCGTATGATCGGCTCCGACACCTATCCCGACGGTTATCTCCGGATGGCCTGCAGGCTTTTCTCGCTCGTCTCGGATACAAAGAGAAGAAATTCCGAGGGCTTCCGCCCCGTAATGTCCGATCTTAAGAAAATCCGCTCCCTCACGGGTATTTCCCATCTCAACAGACAGCTCTCCGAGTTCGTCCTCTCGGGCCTCCCCCTTCCCTTTTCCGTATATGTCGAAGAGGATATGAAGGACAGCGGAAAGCGCTGCCTGTATATTTCGGGTCCCTCCACAATTCTTCCGGATACAGCTTACTACGCCGAGGAAATGAAGGAGCAGCACGACGCAATGATCGGTCTCTGGAAGACGATGGCGCTCTCCGTCCTGAAGCATGCAAGAATCTCCGATGAGGAAAGAACGCAATACGTTGACGATGCCGTAAGCTTCGACGCCATTATCGCGACGCTTGTAAAGAGCAACGAGGAGTGGAGCGAGTATACAAAGAGCTACAATCCCAAAAGCACCCGCACCGTAGGCACACTTCTCCGCCCTTTGAAGTTCAGAAAAATGCTCGAGGAGCTTTTTGAGACGGTCCCGGAAAAGATTTCGGCGGCAGATCCCCGCTTCTTACAGAATTTCTCCTCGCTTTTCAACGAGGAAACCTTTGAGCTTTACAAGCATTGGGCATATGTAAACACCGCTCTTAACTCAACTCCCTACCTTTCCGAGAAGCTCAGAGAGGCAGGCGGAACCTTCAGAAGAGCTCTGACCGGCGTAAAAACAATGCCTTCGGTTCAGCGTTTCGCATACAACATCGCCACCGATGTATTCAGCGGCCCCATAGGCCTTTACTACGGACGCACTTATTTCGGCGAAGAAGCGAAAAAAGACGTCGTCGAGATGGTGAACGAAATTATTGCGACCTATAAAAAAAGAGTTCTCGTAAGCCCGGTTCTCTCCCCCGAAACACGGGAGAAGGCCGCAAGGAAGCTTGATACCATGAAGGTAAAGATGGGCTTCCCGGACAGCATCGACAAAATTTACGACAGAATTATCATAGGTGAGGAGGAGTCTCTGTACTCTGCGATGAAGTCGGTCTCGCGCATACGCAGACAGGACAGCTTCTCCAAGCTTTTCGTCCCCGTTGACAAGAACGAGTGGGTTATGGACGGCCACATCGTAAACGCCTGCTACAATCCCACGGCAAACGATATTACATTCCCCGCCGGCATTCTTCAGGCACCCTTTTACAGCATAAAGCAGTCAAGATCCGCCAATCTCGGCGGCATCGGCGCAGTTATCGGACACGAAATTTCGCATGCGTTTGACAACAACGGAGCGAACATCGACGAAAACGGAAACCTCAACAACTGGTGGACAAAGGCGGACTTCAAGCGCTTTGAAAAGAGCACCAAGGCCATGATAAAGCAGTTCGAGGGCATAGAGCTACCCTGGGGTAAGGTTAACGCAGCACTCATCGTGAGCGAGAACATCGCTGATAACGGCGGAATGGCCGTAACTCTGGATATCATGAGCGGTATGGCCGATGCCGACTATGAAGAGTACTTCAAAAACTGGGCCAGAGTTTGGTGCCAGAAGGCGAAGGACGAATACAAGGCCCTGCTGCTCAACGTCGATGTTCACGGTCCCGCCGTTCTCCGTGCAAACATGCCTCCCAGAAACTTTGAAGAGTGGTACAGGACCTTCGGCGTAACAAGCAAGGACAAAATGTACATAGCTCCATCGCGGAGGCTGTGTATCTGGTAAACCGAATTTTAGGAGATTATTCCATGCCTGATTTGTTTTTTCTGATTGTCGGGATTATTCTGGCGCTGGCGGGCTTTCTGAGCATTGCCGGAATAATCAGCGACGCCGCATCATGCAGGACCGCGGTTAATGCCGAAATAGTATCCGTCAAAAAGCATTCGACATATTATAAGGGCAAGACCACCGAAACATATCGCCCCACTTATGGCTATAAATATGACGGCCGTGACTATACCTCACAGGCAGACGAGGATTTCCGGGATCCCGAAATGGGTTCGGTCGGAAAAAAAGTTGTAATAAAAATCAATCCACGAAAACCCGAAAGGGTACAAAAGAAGAAAAAAGCAGGCACTGTTGTTTTCGGATTGATTCTGTCCGCGGTCGGAGCTCTGCTTATTTACTGCTATTTTCTCTGAGTTATTTCTCGGAGCCCCAAATTATTTCATTCCGGTGAAAGATGAAAAAAATAAAAAACATTCTCTTTATTCTCAGCGACGACCAGGGCTCGTGGGCCATGGGATGCTCGGGAAACAGCGATCTTATTACACCGAATCTTGACAGGCTGGCCGCGTCCGGCGTTCGCTTTGAAAACTTCTACTGCGCGTCTCCGGTCTGCTCTCCCGCCAGAGCTTCTCTGCTCACGGGCAAGATCCCCTCGGCACACGGAATACACGACTGGCTCGCCAAGGGCCAGTGCGACAGCTCCTCTCTGTCAGACGAGCTGAAGGCCATGTTCAAAAAGCCCTACGACGAAATCGATTATGACTATGTTTGGCCCAAGACACAGCTGGACGGTGACGAGGGCATCGAATATCTGAAAAACCACAAAACGTTCCCGGAGGTTCTCCGCGATGCCGGCTGGCAGTGCGCCCTTTCGGGCAAATGGCACGCGGGAGCTGCAAACAGGCCCCAGTGCGGCTTCGATGACGGCTGGTACACCTGTGCCATGGGCGGCCAGGACTACTACAATGCCGTTATGTTTGAAGACGGCCGCATGACAATGAAGCACGGCGAATATGTCACCGACCTCATAACCGACCGGGCCGTTGAATTTCTGAACGGCTTCGACAAGGAGCGTCCGTTCTGCCTTGCCGTACACTATTCCGCGCCGCACTCTCCCTGGGCAGCGGAGTGCCATCCGAAAAAATACATTGATATGTACGACGGCCTGCCGTTCGAATCGGTCCCCGAGGATCCGCCGCACCCCTGGGTTTCAGGCGTTGACGAAAGCTTTGAGGATTGGAAGAAAAAGCCGCATCGCGGTGTCAGATTCATCCATGCGAATTATGCGCCGATAAGAGAAACCTGGCACGAATACCGTCAGGAATCGCTCAGAGGCTATTTTGCCGCACTTACCGCCATGGACGACGGCATCGGAAGACTCATCGGCGAGCTCGAAAGACTCGGACTGCGCGAAAGCACGCTGGTTGTGTTCACATCGGACAACGGCAGCAATATGGGGCATCACGGAATCTTCGGCAAGGGCAACGGAACCTATCCTCCCAATATGTATGCGACATCGGTCAAGGTTCCCGGTATTTTCTCATGTCCCGGCACGGTCACGGAGGGCTCTGTCAGAAAAGAAAACGCAAGCCATTACGATGTATTCGAAACCGTCCTCGATCTCTGCGGAGTAAGCTTTGAGCAGACTCCGGACATGCCCGGCCGCAGCTTTGCGGGAATACTCACGGGAGAACAGGGAGTTGCCTCTGAAGGCGACGCCGTCGTTTTCGACGAATACGGCGCCACCCGCATGATCTGCGACGGAAAGCTCAAGCTCGTCCGCCGCTATCCCGCCGGTCCCGACGAGCTCTATAATCTCGAGCTCGATCCCGGCGAATACAAAAACGAAATCGGCAACCCCGCTTATGATGCGGAAGTCGCCGATCTTGATAAAAAACTTGTCGCCTGGTATGAAAAATACGCAAGGCCGGAGTTTGACGGAACCAAAGAGCAGGTCAGAGGCAAAGGCCAGCTTACCAGCCACTCGTTTATTCAATGATGAAGAATGCATATTTTGCGGGCGGATGCTTCTGGTGCATTACCCCCATGTTCAGAAATCTTCCGGGCGTTACCGGGGTTGTATCCGGCTATTCAGGAGGAGACACCGACAGCCCTACCTACACGGAAGTCAAAAGCCAGACGACAGGCCACAGAGAGACGGTAAAAATCACATACGATCCTGAAAAGACGGACTACACTGCTCTGCTTGAGCTGTTTATTTCGTCTGTCGATCCCTTCGACGACGGCGGTCAGTTCATCGACCGGGGATTTTCGTATACTCTCGCGGTTTTCTACACCGATGATGCCGAAAAAACCGCCGCCGAAAACCGTCTTTCCGCTCTCGCCCGCGATACCGGCCGCGTGCCGGCGGTTTCAGTACTTCCCTTCAGAAACTTTTTCGATGCGGAAGAGTATCACCAGGATTACGATCTGAAAAATCCGTCGGAATTTGCGGAAGAACTGGAAAAATCCGGCAGAAAGAAAGCATAAAAAGCTCAAACCGGTTATTACGGACAAATTATCCGTTTTTCGGCCCCGCATTCGGAGGCCCAAGGACACGCGTCAGATGACGCGTGTCTTTTTTGCCGTTCCGGCAGTGTAAGGTAAATCAAAAGTGTAGCTGTATTCTTCAGCCAGATATAATTCCTCGGCATTATCCACCACGTATTTTACCCATTCGTACGCGTTGGTTTCCAGGTCTCTGTGATAATCGCGGTATGAATTCGGATAAAGATAGTATTTGGCTCCGACGGCAGGATAGAGGGGCGTATAGCCTCTGTCGGCTCCGTGGTGACCGACCTGACAGAACTCGCATTTCAGATGCGCTTCTTCCACTTCGGCCATAAGCGCGGGAAGCTCGACCTTTGAAGCGTCCGCCGTCAAAAAGAACGTAGTACCTCCGACTGTCGCCTTGATAACAGTGCAAAGATCGTTGAAGTTCTTCACGGTTATTGAAAGAAGGTCCTCGTGCGTGAACAGCACTTCAAATTCCGCTCCGCCGAAGGTCAGCTTCTGTCCCGTGTGCACCTTCATGAGGCGGGTACGGTTTCCGTTTTCATCGCGGAAAAACGGGAGAACCTTTTCGGTCAGATTTTTCGTGCTCATATAATACGAAACGTAGTTCGGTGTCATCTGCTCCACGCTTGCATCGTTGCAGAAGACCGCTCCGACCGTCACTTCCTTTCCGAACACCTCCGCGAATTTGTAAATACATCCGGTATGATCTATATGACCGTGTGAGAGAAACCAGCCTGAAATCACAATCGGTCCGGAGGCCTCTCCGTCGGCCCGGTTTAAAGACTTCAGAGTATCATAAAGAGTATATGCCTCTCCGCTCCAGCCGCCGTCCATAACGAAGAAGGTGCCGTCTGTCAGTCTGAAAATTATGCACTGTCCTCCGCCGCTTGCCTGAGTATAACTCATAGGCATCATAGTGCAGGAAGGTCTTACGGAGCCTGTGGGATTTTCCCTGTCAAAAAGCGAAGGAATTATGTCGTTTCTGCCCGTCACGGCCCTGATTTCTCCCGCTTCACCTATATAATAAACGTGAAGGAGTTTATCTCCGAGCACACATGTAAGATATCTGTTTTTGCCTATTGCGTTTTCGCATACGGTTTCATAGCCGAGACTCAGGTATTTTTCCTTTATTTCCGAAAAATCCGATATATCGCAGGAGGAGCACACCGTCATTGAGTACCCGTCTCCGCAGTCATATACTCCCTTTACCCTGTCTTCCCGTCCCTTCGGAACCGTAAAAGCATTCTCTGTACCGTTCATTTTCAACACCGTCCTTTATTACGTACATCCTGTTTCATTTGCTCTTCCGATATTCGGAAGGCGTCATACCGGTATGAATGCAAAAAAATCTGTAAAAGTGAACATAATCCGAAAAATGCATTTTTTCGGAAATTTCCTTGATTTTCATATCGGTCTTTTTCAGCATAAGCTTGATAATTCTTATTCTTTCGGAAGAAATGTATTCGTTCGGAGACATGCCCAGCTTTTTCTCAAACATCCTGAACAGCGTAGGCTGGCTGATGTAGTTTTCTGCGCAGATCTGCTTTACGCTGATGCCACAGGTAATATTGCTGCTTATATAATTGATTATGCCGTCAAACTTGGAATCGCGCGCTTCCGCGCTCTTCAGCACGCCGTACACCTTGTACAGCAGTTCGAATACCGCAACACAGATTTTATCCGTCATCGCCCCGACGTCATCCGGAGTCTTCCCCTCCGTAAGCTCGTGCAGCTTTTTCATTTCCTCTGACACATCCACACGGCAAATCACGGGATTCGGAAAATCAAATGCTTCAGCCAGTTTTTCGATATAGCTCCCGTATAGGTTAATCCAGATTTTTGAAAACGGATTATCCGGGTCCGGATAATACTCATGGTCATCCTGCGTGCTTACCATATAGAAATCCCCGGCTTTTACACTGTGAGTAACATCTCCGACTCTGAGACTTCCCGCTCCGGAGGTCACATACTCGAGTACGTAGAGTGTTTCCGCACCGAAATTCTGGTTCCTGGCAATCCGGTACCCCTTTCTCGGATGTGTTATGCCGCTCATTCCGACATACAGAAGCTCGCCCTTCTTCATCGGCAGATAATTATTAAACAGAAATTTGTCTCCCTTATTGGGATAATATGTTTTCATAGCAAGCCTCTCATCTTCAGCGGTTGATTTCTGTCCGCATCGGCCGCACGGACACATTTTCCGTACCGACACGCCTCCTTGTTATTTTACATCAACAACTGATTTCAGTCAACAAAAAAACAGAAAAAACAGATTTTTCTCTTGACAAACACTGATGTATGGTGTAAAATATATAAGTACTGGGGCAATGGCGTCTTTTAGTAAAACACTAAGGGGCGTTTTCTCTTTTTTTGAGGAAATTACATATTATTAAAGGCAATGACGTCTTTTCGGAATCTGATTTCGGGAAGGCGTTTTATGTTTTTATGCTTCCACTTCAGCGCCGTCCGGTACGTAAACATAACATACGTTAAGGAGAAAAGACCATGACCAAATACATCTTTGTTACAGGCGGCGTTGTGTCCGGCCTGGGAAAAGGGATCACTGCAGCATCGCTCGGAAGACTGCTGAAGGCGCGCGGACTTAAGGTTGCCGCACAGAAGCTCGATCCTTATATCAACGTCGATCCCGGCACCATGAGCCCTTTTCAGCACGGAGAGGTGTACGTTACGGAGGACGGTGCGGAAACAGACCTCGACCTAGGTCACTACGAGCGCTTCATCGATGAAGACCTCAACCGCTTCTCCAACCTGACGACCGGAAAGGTTTACTGGAACGTCCTTAACAAGGAACGACGCGGAGAATATCTGGGCTCCACCGTTCAGGTAATCCCCCACATCACCAATGAAATAAAGGCATTCATATACGCCGTAGGTAAGAAAACAAACGCCGATGTTGTCATCACCGAAATCGGAGGAACCATAGGAGATATTGAATCTCAGCCCTTCATCGAGGCCGTCCGTCAGATTTCCCTTGAAGTCGGAAGAGAAAACAGCCTCTTCATTCACGTCACCCTTGTTCCCTTCCTCCGCGGCTCCGATGAGCACAAAACCAAACCCACTCAGCATTCGGTCAAGGAGCTTCAGGGACTCGGAGTGCATCCTAACATCGTCGTGCTTCGCTGCGACGAGCCGCTTGAGGAATCAATATTCAGGAAAATCGCCCTGTTCTGCAACGTAAAGCCCGACTGCGTCATCGAAAACATGACGCTTCCGAACCTTTACGAGTGCCCGCTTATGCTTGAGAAATCAAACTTCTCATCGATTGTCTGCCGCGAGCTCGGCATTGATGCGGGAGAACCGGATCTTGCCGAATGGACCGCAATGGTCGATAAAATCAAGGCCGACAGACCCAACACCGTGGAAATCGGACTTGTCGGAAAATATGTAAGCCTGCACGACGCATACCTGTCCGTTGCCGAGGCTCTCCGTCACGCAGGTTATTCGCTGAGCTCCCACATTCACATAAGCTGGATCGACTCGGAGGAAATCACTAAGGAAAACGCCGGAGCAATACTCGGCGGCCTTGACGGCATCATCGTTCCCGGAGGCTTTGGAAGCCGCGGGATCGAGGGTATGATCAATGCGGCGGAATTTGCCCGTGAAAATAATGTTCCTTACTTCGGCATCTGCCTCGGAATGCAGATTGCCGTCATAGAGTACAGCAGAAACGTTCTGGGACTTTCCGACGCCAACTCCGGCGAGTTCGATGAGCAGTGCGCGCATAAGGTTATCGACTTCATGCCCGGACAGAGCGACGACATCGATAAAGGCGGCACGCTCAGACTCGGCGCATATCCGTGCAGCGTCGTTCCCGGAACAACGATGGCACGCTGCTACGGAAAGACCGAAATCTCGGAACGTCACCGTCACAGATACGAATACAATAACGATTACCGCGAGGTTCTCGAAAAGGCAGGATTGAAAATCAGCGGTAAGTCTCCCGACGGAAGACTTGTGGAAACCGTTGAGATTACCGACCGTCCGTTCCATGTAGGCGTCCAGTATCATCCGGAGTTCAAATCCCGCCCGAACAGACCTCATCCGCTGTTCGTAGGCTTTATCGCGGCTGCTATAGCTCACAAAAAATAACCGTTCAAAGGAGATGTTAAAAAAGTCGCTGACTTTTTAACATCTCCTTTTTGTCTGTTCGGATGCAGGCCTCCGAATTACTTCAGATAGCCCTCGATGTATTCGGCAAGCTTGTTTTTGGCCTGCTTCTGATTGGCACGCCAGACAGTGCTCAGGCTCATCTTGTTTATGATTGCGGACAGCATGACCGAACGCAGTCCTCCGGTATAATTGTCGGTAATATGAGCGAAATCGATATATGCGTTCTCTACGACATAGTCGAGCATATCGCTGGTCTGAGGATCGGACGAATATCTGAGCTTGAGATTGTTCTCATAATAAACATCCTTGACCATGGTGTATGAATAATAATTGAGTGCTTCAAGAATGAATGCTGCTCTTTCCTTTCTCGCGTCGGACAGTCCGCGCTCGATGGAAAAATAGGAGGTTCCGAACGTTGTTGTGACATACTTCTCCTGTTCGGCGTTTGCGAGAGGAGGAGGAAGAATTCCGTACTTTACGTCCATGCCGGCAAGCAGCTCGGCAGCCTTGATTCCGTAGCAGTAAAAGAGGGCGTGATCGGCGGCAAACATCTCGGCAGTATCCTGAGGTTTCTCGTTATTTCCGAGATTATGGCCGAATTCATTGTTCGCCGCATAGAAGACATTGCAGTCACCGCTGTGAATCCAGTCGGTAAGAACGGTTACGACTTCGTCGTTTTTGGGCGTTCCGAGGTCGAGCTCAACAGTTCCTTCGGCATTGTACTCGGCAATGCGAGCTCCGAGACCGAACATCATGCTCCATGCTCCCATATAATGGAGGATCGTGCCGTAGCAGTAGCTGTTATTATCGAGCGGGCCGTTTTTCCCCACGTTCACAGTAGCTGTTTTGCTCATCTCGATCATTTTGTCGATTGTCCATTCCCTGTCATAAACAAGCTTATAAGGCTCATCAATTGAGAGATCTGCCATCATATCCTTGTTGAAGTAAACAACCTCCATACCCTGGACAATATCAAGCGTGAACCATCCGACGGCACTGGTCAGTCTGTCTCCGATGGTGAAGCAGTCGTTCCAGCCCTTCCACCACCAGGGCTTGTCAAATGAAAAATAGGGGAGGTCAAGAAGGTTGGCAAAATAGCCCTTGGTCTCACAGCCCCAGTAATAGTCGGGTGCGACGACGTCGAACTCAGCGTCTCCGGACTGAAAATCGGCGGTCAGCTTATTATTGAATTCAACGCCCTTATTGCTGCTGCCGCCGTCGGTGCAGGTGACGAATTCAAGATCGATGCCGTAGTCCGCCTCAACCTTTGCGTTTCTGGCAAAAACTGCGTCGTTCAGAAGGGAACCGTTCTGATCCTCGCTGAAAAACTGAGAAGCTCTCGCTTCGCGGCAGAAAACGGTAAAGCTTTCTCCTCCGAAGTTTTTCTCGGGCAGTCCGAGAGTCAGGCCTGTGGTTTCTTCACTTCCCTGAGTCAGACTTTCGCCTGCGGTCTGCGTATCCGTCGTATCTTCGGGAGTTGCGGTCTCTCCGCATGCAAAGAGCGAGAACAGACACAGCAGCGCCAGCATCAGGCTGATAATTCTTGTAGGTTTCATAATATTCAGGCGACGGCAAAATGCCCGGACAAATGCCCGCCGTTCCGGCCTTTCTTAAAATAGTCTTCCGAACATCCGGGGTTCAGTCAGTCAGAAGTCTCAGGCCCTCTTAAGCCTTATGAATATTATAATAAAAACAGGGTTTTAAGTCAATTATAGCTTAAATGCGATATTTGCACGCACATTGTATAAATCATTCACGGGTTCTCCGTTGAACAGTGCTTCAAAGCTCTGAGCGCGCCTGCTGTCGGACGGCATATTTCGTGTCATCCTAAATTATTCCGGCGTTACCGAGCGGTTTTTCTTGATTTTTGCCGTAATGACTGATATAATATTAATTGATACGAACCGTAAAAAACACTATCCGCCGCTATAGGAAGGAGAATGCGCCATGAGCAAAGAAAAAACTCAGGTTATATTTATAATGACAGATTCCCAGAGATGGGATATGGTAGGCTGCTACAGAAACACGGGACTCTCCACGCCCTGTCTCGACGCTCTCGCGGCAGACGGCGTCAGATATGAGAAGGCATACACCACCCAACCGGTATGCGGCCCCGCAAGAGTGGGCCTGTTCACCGGACTGTATCCTTCGAGCGCCGAATCATGGGCAAACGGCATGGCTTTTGGGGAAAATGTCAAAACAATAGGACAGCGGCTGAGGGACAGCGGGATTCACTGCGCATACATAGGCAAGTGGCATCTCGACGGTACTGACTACTTTGGCAACGGCTTTTGCCCGGACGGCTGGGATCCCGAATACTGGTACGATATGCGCCGTTATCTCGAAGAAATGAGCGAGGACGACCGCATCATGTCCCGCCGCAGAGACACAATGAAGCTTACGTCGGTTGACGAGGAATTCACGTACGGATATAAGGTTCTGCAGCGCGCAAAAGCCTTCATGAAGGCTCACGACAATGAGGATTACTTTCTCGTGATCTCCTTTGACGAGCCCCACGGGCCCTTTCTCTGCCCCGCTCCGTACTGCGACATGTACGCCGATTACTCATTCCCGAGAGACCCGAATGTCTTTGACACTCTTGAAGGCAAGCCCGACTATCAGAAGGTCTGGGCTTCACAGAAATATAAAAACGGAAAGCCGGAGGACCCGTCGAAGGTCAGCATGAAGGCCAGATACTTTTTCGGATGCAACAGCTTCGTCGATCATCTGATAGGTGAGGCGGTCGCGGCCGCGCCGGCATCATCGGTGATAATGTATACCTCGGACCACGGAGACATGCATCACGCTCACGGGCTCTTCGCAAAAGGGCCTGCCTGCTACGATGAGGTTTCCCGCATACCGTTTATCATCCGCGACCCCCGCGGAGTGCGCGGCGGAGTATACAAAAAAGGAGCGGCATCGCACATTGACGTCGTTCCGACAATTCTTGATTATTTCGGTATTCCTAAGCCCAAGGTGCTTGAGGGAGCATCGATGAGGCAGACTCTGTACGATCTTGAGGCTCCGCTTCCGCGCAAATATGCCTTTATCGAATTTTCCCGCTTTGAGCAGGATCACGACTGCTTCGGAGGTTTTCAGCCGATGCGTGCCGTCACCGACGGACGCTATATGCTCTCCGTCAATCTAATGTCCGCCGATGAATTCTATGACACTTTGAACGATCCTTACGAGATGAATAATCTCATTAATACAGAAGACGAAGAGCTCATGGCTATCCGCGACGGTCTTCACGACGCCATCCTTGACCGGATGTGCGCCGACAGAGACCCGTTCAGGGGCTATTACTGGGAATGCCGCCCATGGAGGAAAAACGTTCCGGCGCCGTCCTGGACGTACAGAAATTATACAAGGCAGCGCGAGGAGGAAGAATACGAGCCGCGGCAGCTCGACTATGAAAACGGCCTTGAGATGTACCGCGCCCAGCGCCCCAAGGAAATCAACACCGCCGGCAAATACTCAACTCTCAGAGAGATGATAGACTTTATGAGAGATTACGATAAAGACAGCTCACGTAACTGACAACTCCTGAGAATATCAATTAAAAACGGCTCCGTAAAGCCGGAACCTACGCATATTATCACGATTATCAGCCGAAAGGTCCGAACCTAATGTACCTTCTCATTAAGCCGGCATCGGGCTCATGCAATCTCAGATGCAGCTACTGCTTTTATGCGGATGAAATGGTCAACCGCGAGTGCCGCGTACGCGGAATCATGAAGCAGGAAACCTTTGACGAAATAATCCGAAAAGCGGCGGAATATATTGCTTCGCCCGGCTGCCCTGACAAGAGCAGAACGCTCTCCGTAGGCTTTCAGGGCGGCGAGCCGCTTTTGGCAGGAAAGGATTTTTTCCGCCATGCGGTATCGTTTATCGGTGAAAATGTCCCGCGAAACATATCCGTTTCGCTTTTTGTCCAGACAAACGGCACCCTCATCGATGAAGAATGGGCGGCTTTCCTTGCAAAAAACGGCTTCCTGACAGGCATTTCGCTCGACGGAATTCCGGAAACCCACGATAAAAACCGCCGTACGGCCGACGGGAAAGGCACGTATTCCGCCGTCATAAAGGCCTGCGGATTGCTTAAGGACGCGGGCGCGGAATTCAATATTCTTACGGTAATTACCGGAGAAACGGCCCGCAGCGCGCGCAAAATTTACACGCGCTTTGCCGGACAGGGCTTTACATGGCAGCAGTATATTCCCTGCATCGCGCCTCTCGGAGGGGCGGATACCCGCTGGACGCTGTCCGCGGAGCGCTACGGTACCTTTCTCTGCACCGTCTTCGATCTCTGGTACGCGGACGTAACCCGCGGAAAGCAGGTTTCAAACCGCGAGTTCGAGAACTGGATAGGGATTCTTGCCGGCGTCGAGCCTGAGGACTGCGGTATGCGCGGAATATGCTCGGCGCAGTACCTGATCGAGTCTGACGGCAGCGTATATCCATGCGATTTTTACGCTCTGGACGACTGCCTTCTCGGCAATTTGACAAAGGACGGCTTTGAGAGCATCGATGAAGCAAGAAAAAGGCTCCGCTTCATAGAACAGTCCGCAGAGCTCCCTGAAAAATGCAAAAGCTGCAGCTGGCTTCCGCTCTGCCGAAACGGCTGCCGCCGAAACCGCGGAGACGACGGTGTGAACCGCTTCTGCGAGGCATATCGGAAACTCTTCCCGTACGCTTATCCGCGCATGCGTCAGCTTGCGGAAGCGCTTCTGAGAAACGGAAGCGTACGCAGATAACATACGGAAAGCCCATGACGGACCGCGGCCGTGCATCCGCTCCGCTTTCCGGTTTCCGAACAGTCCCCGAAAGCGGAGACCAGACTTATTTCAGATGCTCTCCCTGACCGGATTCAAGCGCCAGTCGGAGCAATGTATAAGGATCAACGTATTCATACCGGTATCCGTCGTTTTTTCCGTTGGCATATGCCAGCGTTTTCTCGATAAAGGCATTGACATCCGCGGGAGTATTCACAATTGTCCTGTATGCCGTAAAATCCACTCCTACGGAAGTCATATGCGAGTATGCCGTCGCCGCCGCTCCGGAGGATTTGGGATCCAACGAGTTGAACATGTAAAGGTAGACGGTTTTGTCGTTCCATACCGTAAGCTTACGCATCGGATCGTTGTGGAACGAACCGACCGGCGCAATACGCGAGTACGCCTCGAAAATATCGTTCGTCAGGCGGTTGTTTGCATTAATTATAAAGCCGACGACGTTCATATCGAATTTTTCAAGATACCTGCCGTTGTATCTCACCCATTCCTCAAGATCCGCAAGCTTTGACGGTATTACGTATCCCGCGCCGCTGTCTCCGGTAACGATGAAATCGTTCGGCGTGAGATTTTCGTAAATATAATCGAAAATCATCGGAACGCGGTCCGAAAGATTGGGATTAAAGCCCCACATCAGCGGATATTTTCCGCGTCCGCTGTCTCTGAAGTACGTGGGAATATGCTCCTTGAGCCATGCGGAGGAGTCATAATCTCCCATATAAACCGTGAAATAACGTGTATTCGGTTCATAGGACCGGGTATCCGAGGGAACGGTGTTCTTGTATTCGGCGTGCGCTTCATAGTGGCAGAAAACCGATGCGTTCGACATCCAGGAAGGCATTGCGGCATCGGCCTCCTTGACAAAATTATACTCGGACAGCACTTCGACGAACGCCCATTCAAGCTCCGTCGGAGCGAGAAGCGTGCTGTGACCGCCGAATGTCGTATATTTCATATACCAGGGCGGGAAGCCCATAAGCACCGTCATTTTTCCGCCGTTGTTCTTCTGCATGGCGGAAAGAATTCTGCGCAGAGTCGCGGCATCGGTCCCGAGCGGCTGCCCCGGATCGTCGCACGGTCTTTCCCCCTCCGTCGATGTGAGATCGACAAAGAAGCATCGGTTCATTATGTAATAGTCATGGCTCAGAAGCTGATTGTATTCCGGAGTGACGGCCGGAGCCGACTGATAAATAGGATTTCCGGGAACGGCAGACGCTCCGTCAAGCACATATGCAAGCATATTCCCTGAGCAACGTGAAAGATACTTTTCCATGGCCCACAGATACGCGTCGCACTTTGCGCTGCCGGACGAGGGCAGCTCCGTGTCCGGAACCGTTCCGCTGCCCGTAAACTTGCCGACAAGATCCAGGCGCACTTCAACGCCCTCGCCGCGCAGAAAAGCGTAAAGGCTCGAGGGATCGTCGCTGTATTTTACGGGGAGCCAGCCTTCGACCGAGCACACCGTCTCGGCCGCGTTTGCCGTGGCGGGAACATCGGGGTCCCACACAACCATGCCGTGATCGCGGATAATGCCGCCGAAGGTTTTCCAATAGGTCTTCCAGTTCGGAATCCGTTCCCTCTCGCAGCAATCAAGCAGCTTCTGATCCCCCGAAATATAACTGAGCCAGAACTGATCCTGCGTATCGTTGAGCTGATAGGTCCAGAAGCCGTATTCGGAAGCGTCGCGGTTGGTAATTCCCTGCAGCGCGGTTATAAGACGCACTATATCGTTTGCGTTTATACCCTTGTCGCCTGAGCTCAGGGTTCTTATCTGTGAGAGCAGGTAAAGCTTTGGAGGCATTTCAAACTTCACTTTCAAATCCATTCCTTCCGGGACTTTAAGGCCTTCGGGGGAAAGATAATTATCCGCAAGATAAATCACACCTTTTTTCACGGCAGCCTCCGAGCCTCCCGTGACGATGAGCTTGTTCCCGGTCTGAAGCAGCCGGCATTCATCGCTCCCGAGGCCTTCGGAGCAGCCGTTCGCCGCGGGGCGGTCAGTCTCGCCTATCAAAATTTCCGCCCTCTGTCCGTCGGGGTCCTTATCGTAATCGGTAGTCAGTCTGAGTGTTACACCCGTCACGCTTCGCACCGTCCTCTGAAGATAGGACGCGGCCTGCCAGGTATATGATGATTCGACCGCGCGGATCGGCGCAACAATACACGAAGGGCTGTCGGAGCCCGTGAGCAGCAGCATACGCGGCGGTTCGGATTCGGCGGCTGAGGAAGCCGAACCGCCGCCGTCGGCAGGCTGGCGCTCGCAAGCGGAAAGAAGAACCGCGCAAAGCAGAACGCACACGGCCGCGAAGCACAGGAGTTGTTTGTTTTTCATATAATAATCCCCCGGAATCGTAGGTTATTGTATCGTCGGCTCTGAAATCGGCGGAAAAGAAACCGGAACCGGCTTTTGGCAGTCCGCAGGTAATCAACCCCGGAAATCACATGGTTTTCCCCCGGCCGGACCTCATTTCGCTTTGATAATACACGACGCGGATATTCTTCCCGTGTACTCTCCCGCGGCGTCAAAATCCGCGTCGGATGTGTATACAAAGGCAGTGAGCACGAAGTAATCGATGCCGTAGCATCCGTTTCTGAGCGTGATTTTGATGTCGGTCAGTATCGTATCCTTTGTCATGGTCCCCGCAGTGACGTGCGACGCGTCCGGGCGGTGGACTTCATCGTAGAGATAGTTTTCATAGTACGGCTGTTCGTCAAATATGTGCGAGGGATCAAGCACGGTCATCGCGTGCGAAGAACCGTCGCGCATGAAGCGCTCAATCTTATAACCGATTTTTGCTCCGTCAGGGCCCGCGTCCCTCCAGAGTCCTGCCCACTCGGTTGCCCAGGTTTTGGTTCCGTACGTGGTGGAGAAGGTGACGCTTTCCGCGTCGGACGGAATCACAAAGAAGTACGTCGTATCGCAGATCAGATTCGTCACACCCGAAAATGACCACCAGTCTCTTGTCCAGTATCCGGTCTGCCAGGCCTTGTAATTACCCTGAGCATCCCTGCCGACATCGCTGTCGTCCGACGGCCAGCGGCTCTCGTAAACGTCCGCGCGGGTCCAGATCTTCGATTTCGGCTCATGTACATATACCGAGAACGGGACCGACGGAGCAGACTCCGATGTCGTCACATCGGCATGAGGTTCCGTCACGACAGCGGTCGCGGGGACGGTGATCTCCTCCGTGAGCGTCGACGTCGTCTCCGGAGGCTCCGTAGCAGGCTCAGAGCCCGTTTCAGGCGGACACGCCGTATCGGAAGTATAAACGCTGTCGGAATCCTGCTCAGCCGTCTGCGACGTCTCCGCGCGGCTCTCGGAGTCCTTCGTGTCCGAAGGCGGCGCATTGTTTCTTCTGTCAGTCGCAATTACGGCTATTACAACCCCCGCAAGAAGCAGAAGTATGGCTATATACATGATATTGAGTATTTTTTTCTCTGACAGTCTCATGATTTTTCCTCATAGTCAGTATTTTTGTTTTTCAAAAAGAATAATACCACAAAGAAGCCCGCATGTCAAGTCTTTTATGACGGCGCCTTCCGGGACATATAATAAATACACCTATCCGATTTTATTGAGGTCATAATGAAACAAAAAAATCATAAAGAAAAGAATTCCGGGACAGCAGCTGTTGCCGCGAACAGCGTCGCAGGTGACGGCGGCAGCAGGAAGCTTGTAATAACTCTCATAATTATTTCCGCTGTTATCGCCGTGATTGCCGCAGCTGTCTTCATCGGCGAAGAAACAAACCTGTTCTGGAAGCTGCGCGACAGATTTGACAGAAAAAGCGTGGAGCTTGTCACAGTCTCTCCGAAGACCGAGAAAAAGGAGCTTGAAGAGCTGCTTGAACGCGGGAACACCGTCTATGACGAATCGCTGATGCTGATAAACTCCTCGAACCGTATCGCCGACGGTTTTTCCCCGGACGTTTCGGAATACAATGACTCCGGCGTAATAATGAACAACGCAATAAAAGATGCCTACCGTACTCGCGCCGATCACGTCAAGGAGATGTACGGAAACAGACGGTACGTAATGAGCGCATACAGAACCGCCGAGGAGCAGGAGGAAGCCGTAAAAACAGAGGGCGACAAGGCCGCGAAGCCGGGAGAAAGCGAGCATCAGGCCGGCCTCGCGCTTGACGTGTATATATCGCAGTATGCGGGAGGAGGCTTTATTGACAGCGATGTCGGCAAATACGTCAACTCCCATTGCGACAGATACGGCTTCATCATCAGATACCCATATTGGGGCTCAAAGGTCACGGGATTTGCCTATGAGCCGTGGCATATAAGATATGTGGGCTATCCTCATGCCGGCATTATCATGAGCAATATGATAACCCTCGAAGAGTACATAGAAATGCTCGAGCCCGGCGTTTTTTATTCGTTCGGAGATTATATAATCTCAAGGCAGAAGAACGACGACCTCCGGGTCCCATCGGAATACGAAAGCCTTGTGATTTCTCCCGACAATACGGGTTATCTCATTCTTACCGCTCTTGTAAACACAGCAGACAAATAAACAAGCTCCGGAGGAGCCGGCTTTTCCCGCATTCTGCGTGCACCCGATTCCTCCGGAGTATTATTCTGTTTTAACCGTATGTATATCCGAAAAACGCTCAGCTTCGCGGGGGAGCGTTTTTTCTTCAGTCTCCGATTTTTTTGACAAACGATCTTCTGCGCTTGTGGTTTACGCCGTCGAAACGCTTCCAGGTATTGCGGATTGCATAATTATCCTCAAGATTGAGGTTGGTTTCCGCATGATCCACCTCTTTAAGCAGATCGCAGGCCCAGGAGAAGAATATCGCCGCAACACCGCGGTTCATCCATTCGGGCTCCACGCCGATGAGCATGAAGTCAAGAACATCCGGCTTATTTATGCAGCGGAGGAGCTTAACGAGGGTTACAGGCGTGAGTTTACCGGATGTTCCGACCAGCGCTTTCGAAATAGACGGTACGCAGATCCCGAAGCACACGATGTTTTCGTTTTCATCAAGGATGACGCTGATGTATTTGAGCTTTACAACCATCAGGAAATTATCTACAGTGGCCTTTTTAACCTTGTCGGAAATCGGAACGGTCCCGTAAAGCTTTGAATAGCTCTTGTCTATGAGCTCAAAGATACCGTCAACGTATTTATCGATAAACTCCTTTACGTTCTTTGCCGTTCCCACGTGAAGCTTATAGCGCTTCATAAGGAAATCAGCAGCCTTTGAAATGCTTTCGTCCTTTTCCTTGGGAGCATAGAGCTTGGACTCCAGCCAATCCACTTCCTTTTCGTAGCCGCAGTTTTCTATAAGTCTCTGATAATAATCATAGTTATACTGCTCTTCGAAGGTCGCGAGCTGATCAAAGCCCTCTATGAGGAGGCCTTCGCGCTCGAGGTCCGAAAATCCGAGAGGGCCGCACACGGTATCCATTCCCTTTTCCGCAGCCCAAGTCTCGGCAGCCTTAAAGAGCGCATCCGCAACCTCCTGGCTGTCGATAGCGTCGAATCTTGTGAACCTGGCTCTCTTTTCGTTTTGCTTTTCGTTGCTTGCATGCTGAATTATCGCCGATATTCTTCCAACGGTCTTCCCGTCATCCTCGGCGAGGAAATAAGCAGCCTCGCATGTATCGTAATAATAATAGTCGGGGGAAAAGATGGCCTTCTCGTCGGCATACATAGGCGGAACAAAGAACGGACAGCCTTTATAAAGACGGATGGGAAAATTCAGGAACTCTCTCTCATCCTTTTTTGTTTTCACACGTTTGACTGTAATCATAATTAACTCCGAAGCATGGTTAATTTATAAGAAATTATTATATCACTTTTTTTGGAAAAAGTACAGTGTTTTTTCGTCACTTTTTCACTTTGGTGCAAAAAAGTGCATATTTCATAAGAGCAGCCTATGAAAACTCCGGGTTATTATCGGACGTTTTCTTTATATTAAGCGAAAACAGTTGTTTTACAGCCGATAATATGATATAATAAGGAGCGTCGGAAGCGGCTTTTGGATCCGTATCCGAAAAAAGAACACATATAGCAACAAATACGGTTCACGAATGCGAGGAAACAATGATTTTTTATCTTATCAGACACGGAAGACCCGATTATGCCACAGATACTCTCCTGCCCGAAGGCGTCGAGCAGGCAGAGAAATGCGCTGCACGCATGAAAATCAGCGGCGTTGACAGGATTTACTCATCCACAATGGGCAGAGCGATGCAGACCGCCGCTCCCACGGCCGCAGCCTGCGGACTTCCTGTCACCCCCTGCTATTGGGCGCGCGAATTTCAGGAGGACTGTCATACCGCGTTTTCTTATTCCGAAGAGAAAAAAGGGCTTGTTTCACGCGCTCCCACCGAGCATTTTCATTCGGCGGAATACTCAAGGCTCACCATCGATGAAGAATTCGAGCTCATCCCGGGCCTCAACGACAGCGAAATAGGAAACAGATACAGGGAAATAGCAGACGGCCTCGACGGTATCCTCCGCGAAAACGGATATTCAAGAAACTCGGAAGGCTTTTATGACGTCCTCGAGGGCAACGACAAACACATCGTTCTGTTCGCACATGCCGGCATGGGCCGTGCAGTCGTATCGCACCTGCTTCATGTTCCCTTCCGTTTTTTTGCAACTACGCTTATAAACAACTTCACCGGAATAACGGCTTTCCTATTTGAAAACAACAATAATAAAACGGTATCTCCCCGAATGATTTCCTACGGCGACATCGGCCATCTTTATACCGACGGAAAGCCTCAAAAAACATTCTTCACAGGAGAGATTATTTGACCTTTTTGTCACCCCGACATCTTTCTGTTTGAGACCCCAAACAGCCGCAAGCTCTGATTTCAGCCCTGTTCGACGGCTGGAATGCATTCAAGCCTGCGGCTTTTCGGTCCTCCGGCGAATAAAACAGTCAGCGGTTATTTCTTTTTCTTTTCTCGTCCGATGATTTTTGTTGACACGGTTGCTAAAATATGATATAATATTCGATGTTGAATGCTGAGAAAGAATAGAATTTGCTGTTCTGAATTGCATTTTCACACAACCGAATATGGAGGGATATCGAAGTGGTCATAACGGGGCTGACTCGAAATCA
>JAKSPQ010000024.1 GCA_024404665.1 Clostridia bacterium | reverse complement strand
TACCACTTTCGTTTCCGCTTGTCAACACTTTTTTTCGTTTTTTTTAAACTTTTTTGAGTTTTTTTTGAGTTTTCGCTGATTATTCCAACAAAATGCCGTTCTCGCGTAAAACTTAGTCCGGATTTGTTCGAAATGTCGACTTTAGGATACAGTGGCTTGCTTTACGTCTGTATATTACTTTTTCCGGGACTTTTTTATGGTTTTAATAACCATCGTTGTTTTACATTCCTTATATTTTCAATCTACGCTTCTTCTTAATAACCGCTTCATCATTTTCATTATTCCTTTCTTCTTTTCGTTAGAACTTTTTTCGGGACGGGCGGGTATTAAAAAGCGCGCAGGGAGTATTGCCTATTCGAAGACTTGTTATCCGCGATCTTTCAAAAGGCTGCCGGATATTCTTTCTGCCGTGCAGGACCGTTCTGTCTACAGAAAAACGATCCCGGAGTCTCAATGCAATTGTGCCATTAGACAAAATCTCTGCCCGAGCCCAAAGATTTCTTGACTTTACCATGGATTGATGTTATAATATTATCTGTTTTTTTCGACAAAACTGTATTTTCTGCCTGTATCGGGCCGCACGAAAGGCAGAAAGCGACAGGCAAAATCAGCAGACATCAGCCGAAACCGAACCGTATTTATATAATGTAATTTTAGTTTGGAGGAAAAATAAATGTCATTCCCGCTTTTCACCATCATTACCACAGTGATGTGGGGCGTCGCCGAGCTCTTCTACAAGAAAGGCGCGCGTGAGGATGAAAAATACGCTCACCTTAAGATTTCCATCTGTGTAGGCGTTGTAATGGGCATTCATGCTCTTTTCACGATTCTCTTCAGAGGAATAAACTACGATCTGATGAATCTCCTGATTTATCTGCCCGTATCTGCCTGCTACATTCTCTCCATGACCCTCTCGTATTTCGGTATGAGATTCGTCGCCGAGTCCATCTCGGACCCGATTGAAAACACCTCCGGTGCCATCTGCTCGCTGCTCTGCGTAGCTTTCCTCGGCGCCGAGCTTTCGGGATGGTCCTACCTTGCAATTGCCGCCATCGTCTGCGGTATTCTCGGTCTCGGCTTCCTTGAAAAGAACGCCAACGAGCTCCGCAAACAGAAGCTCGGCAAAAAGATGGCCGTCGTCGCCTTTGCAATGCCATTCTGCTACGCAATCATCGATGCTCTCGGCAGCTTCCTTGACGCCTTCTACCTCGACGAAGTTGACTCCAGCCCCCTTGTAAATATTACCGAAGACACGATGGAGGAGGTTGCCAACACCTCTTACGAGCTCACGTTCTTCATCGTCGCCGTAGTCCTCTTCATCTTCCTGAAGGTTAAGCGCGTAAAATTCGAGCTCCCCAAGCAGGGCGACAAGATTGCCGCCGCCGTCTGCGAAACCGCCGGTCAGTTCACATATGTATATGCAATGTCCGACAACGCCGCCGTTGCCGCTCCGATTTTCTCCTGCTCCGTCGTAATTTCCGTTCTTCTTTCAAAGATTTTCCTCAAGGAAAAGATCACCTGGAAGCAGTACATTTTCATCGCAATTGCAATTATCGGTGTAATCGTTCTCTCGGCTCTGAATCCCGACTGAGAACAAATCGTTTGAGATTAAACAGTTTTAACGTTTTAATAAAAATAGCACCGGAGGCCGTTTTCACTTTCACGTGCAAGGCAGCGCAGTCCCGGGCAATGCCGCCGGAACCCTTTCCGCCAGGCGAAATATCACGGGTATGCTAAAAAGGCTCAGGCTATTATGCATACCCGTGCTTTTTAGATATGCTGCCGTTTTTGTTCCGCGAGCAAACAAAAATGATATAATACTGCTTCGATTCCGGGCTTACGCTCAGCCGGGGATTGAAAACACGGGCGAATTGTGTTATAATTATTAATGATATCAACATAAAGAGAAAGGAATCATATCCGACATGAGCAAGACAATCGCACCCGGAAAGGTCGGCGGACTCGAAAAAACAGGCTTTTTAGGCTTTTCGTGTTCGACCAACATCGCTTACAATTTCAAAAGCCTCTATTATCTGACATTCCTTACGATGGTTCTGCACATTCCGGTTCTTACCGCAACCGTCATGCTGACCATCGGCACCGTCTGGGACGCCGTCAACGACCCTCTGATAGCCCTCTTCTGCGCCAACCATTCATTCAAAAACGGCGAAAAAGTCAGGCCGTACGCCCTCTGGTGCTGCGTCCCGTGGGCGGCAACCATTATCCTGCTGTTTGTAAATTTCCACATTACACAGAGCTGGACAATCGTCATAAGCGTTCTTATTTATTTTATTTTTGAAGCGCTCTACACGTTCCTCTGCATGCCCTACAACACCCTTGCCGCACTGGCGACAAAGGACGATGCCGAAAGAAAGTCCATCAACGCCTTCAGAAGCCTCGGCTCCTGCATAGGCTCCGGAATCGGCTCCGTCGCCATCGTGCCGATGGTGAAGCTTTTCGGCGGACTTCAGGATCACAAAATCATTAACGAATCCGACTCGAAGGCGCTCATCCTGACGGCTGTATCGATGGGTGTCATCTGCATCGCCGGGTCGCTCTTCCATTACTTCACATCGAAGGAGCGTGTCGTCTCGGAGCCCGAGGAAAAAACCGACAAAATCTCACTCGTCACCGCATATAAAATGCTCTTCGGCTGCAAGTCCTGGATTCTCAATATGTGCTATATTATCTGCTACGGCATTACCCAGGCTCTTATCATGCAGAACGTCAACTATTACGCCTCCTTTGTTCTCGGCTCCAGCGGTCTTGCGACACCGATTCTGGCCGGATACCTCGTCGTTGCCATCATAACCAGCATAACGGCTCCCATGATCGACGCGAAGCTCGGAAGGAAGAACACCATGCTCCTTGCGGTTGCGGTCATCGTCATCGGCAAGCTGCCGTTCATCATCGCTCCCGAGACAATCGTTACCGTTATTATCAATGCGGTCACCGTAGGCTTCGGCTCCACCGTTGCGTTCATCATGTTCAACACCAACCGCAACAACATCACCGATGTCGTAGCCGCCCAGAACAACCGCAGAATCGACACCCTCATCGCCGGAGGAGACAACCTCATCTCCAAGCTGGCCGAGGCTGCCGCCATCCAGCTCATGGGCGTAGTCCTTGCAACAGTCGGCTTTGATTCCGCCGCAGAGGTGCAGAACGCAGCCTCCGTTACCGCCATCGAGGCCTTCCTAGGATGGGTCCCCGCGGTAATTACATTGGTTGAAATTCTGTTTATACTCAAGCTCGACATCCCCGGCGAGCTCAAGAAAGCACAGGAAAAGAAAGCATCTGCGGAGCTTTCCGGTAAATGACGATGAAATTTCTTCTTATAATACCGGCGGTTCTTGCCGTCCTCCTTGTTTTGGTACTTATTGCCGTTGTACGAACGCTGTTTCTGAAGAAAAAGACATCGTATTATGAGATGTCCGAAGATACGGAGCGCATAAACCTTTATGCCGAAAAGCTGGCAGAAATGGTCCGTTACGAGACCGTATCCGTCCGCGGACTCGACCAGGCAGACAAGTTCAGAGGCTTTCACAGGGTCCTTGAAAACCTCTTTCCGAACGTATTCCGCGAGTGCGAAAAAACGGATATCGACGGCAACCTTCTGGTAAAATGGCCCGGTAAGAACCCGTCACTGGATCCTATTATTCTTATCTCCCATCAGGATGTCGTGGAAGCCAGCGGCGAGTGGAAATATCCGCCCTTCTCCGGCACGATTGCCGACGGACGCATATACGGACGCGGTACGGGCGATATAAAAAGCGGAGTTTTCGCGTTTTATCAGGCCGTCGATGAGCTCATCGCCGCCGGGTACAGGCCTGAATGCGACGTATATCTCGGCTCGAGCTGCACGGAGGAAATAGGCGGCGACGGCGCACCGAAAACCGTGAAATGGTTCAAGGACCGCGGCATTCATCTCTTCATGCTCTGCGATGAGGGCGGCTGCATCGTGGAAAACCCCGTTGCCGGCGTAAAGGGCTGCTTTGCCGCCATCGGCATCTTTGAAAAGGGATACGGTGACATGAAGTTTACGGCAAGGTCAAACGGAGGTCATTCGTCAACGCCTTCAAAGAACGCCCCCATCGACAGGCTTGCAAAGTTTGAAAACGAGGTGCTTTCAAAGGATCCCTTCAGACTCAGCTACAGCCCGGCCTTCAGACAGATGTTCTCGAACCTTGCTCCATACTGCTCGAGCTTCCCGCTCAAGGTCGTTATGCACAACCTCTGGCTCTTCGGTCCCGTGCTGAAAAGAGTCATGGGCAGCATCTCCGCAGAGGCTGCCGCAATGCTTAAAACAACTGTCTGCTTTACAATGCAGAAGGGCTCCGACGGCTACAACGTCATTCCTCAGGAGGCCTGGGTTACCGCCAATATGCGCTATATTCCTCATCAGGGGAAGGATGAATCCAACAAAATCATTACCGATATCGCCCGCAAATACGGAATCGAAGCCGAATTTGTTACCGGTAACGACTGTTCAAAGCAGCTCGATCTCAACGGAAAGCCCTATGAGCTCACCGTAAAGGCTCTGAACAGGGTTTTCCCGACAGTCGGAGAAATGCCTTATATAGTGACCGGCGGAACCGATTCGAGATTCTACGACGAGGTCTGCGACAGCTGTGTCAAATTCTCTCCCGTGATGAGTACGGGCGAACAGCTTAAGGGCATGCACGGACTGAACGAAAACATCTTCACAGGCGTCCTTCCGGGCGCGGTTGATTACTATAAGGAAATCATAAGGCTTCAGGAAACACGCTGAACATAAAAAGATCCCCGCACTCTCAGAAGGGTGCGGGGATCTTTTATGTTCAGATCAGTAATTTTCGGCGTTGATCTCGAAATATGCCTGAGGATGTGCACAGACGGGGCAGATATCGGGGGCCTTGGTTCCGACCATGATATGGCCGCAGTTACGGCATTCCCAAACCTTAACCTCGCTCTTTGCAAATACCTCCTGAGCCTCTACATTGTGAAGCAGAGCTCTGTAGCGCTCCTCGTGATGCTTCTCGATGGCGGCAACGGCGCGGAACTTGGCGGCAAGCTCCGGGAAGCCTTCCTTCTCGGCGGTCACGGCAAAGCCTTCGTACATATCGGTCCACTCGTAGTTCTCTCCGTCGGCTGCGGCGGCAAGATTGGCGGCGGTATTGCCGATGCCGTTCAGCTCCTTGAACCACATTTTTGCGTGTTCCTTCTCGTTCTCGGCAGTCTTTAAGAACATGGCGGAAATCTGCTCATAGCCTTCCTTTTTGGCTGTGGAAGCAAAATAGGTATACTTATTTCTGGCCTGAGACTCACCGGCGAAAGCGGCCTCAAGATTCTTTTCGGTCTGAGTTCCCGAGTAAGGGTTGGTCTTCTTCATTTCAACCAGCTTGTCTCCCTTGGCTTTGCAGAGAGGGCACACGGGCTCTTTGCCGTCTTCAACGTCAAAGACCTTGCCGCAAACAAGGCATTTGTAAGTTTTCATTTCTAATCTCCTTTTCTTAATAAATAGTTTTTTGTTATCAAAGCAGCTCGTCAAGCGGAATCGGAAGCGACCACGGCTCCGTGATGTATTCCGAATCATGATCGAAATAGCCCTTGTATTTTATATCGACGGTGTTGTCCGGGAAGAGGAAGTTGTAAAGCTCCACAAAATAATCGTCCGTCATGGAAGCGATGAAGTCCACAACTATCTGGTTCGGCTCCGTTTCGTTATACGGCACTCTTCTCGGGCGTCTTGAGGGCATTATGTAATTGATATGATGGCAGAAAATCGGCGAATCCTTGCAGTTATCCTTAAGATCCTCCAGCATACGTTCGTAAATTGCCGACATCATAGGTTTAATCTGCGGGTCCGGACGGCTTCTGTCATCGCCGTATATAAGCTTGTAGTTCGCCTGCTTTGCCAGCTTCAGGGCCTCAAAATGATCCCTGTCCATGGTAATATACGGTTTTCCGTAGCTGTTCTCTATAATATTTACAATAAGATTGTTGATTATTTCGGAGTTGGTTACGCCGATGGCGCCTCTCTCGAAGGAATCGTTGGTCGTAATCAGCGCACGCTCGGCATCCTGTCTGTCCTTTCCGAGATACGCGATGATGTCCGATATTCTCACCACGCAGCCCTCCAGCGTGGACGGAACAAGTCTCGCCGATGCCGTGGGATCGACGTAGCATTCCTCGATAAGCCTGTCAAATTCCTCAAAGGATTCGAGCGGCCTCGGGCGATACTCGTCAAGCTCTGTTTCGCCGTTGTGAGCAGCGATGCCGTCGAGCGTCTGCAGGCTGATATTGATGGGGAAAATCTCATCAAGAACTCTGACCGACTGAATATTGTGAGCAAAATGCCTGCCCGCATGGCTGAAATAAAGGGCGTCCAGCAGGCGCTCGCCCTCGTGACCGAAGGGGGTATGGCCTATGTCGTGGCCGAGAGATATGGCCTCGATAAGATCGAGATTCAGATTCAGCGCGTTTCCGATGGTTCTCGCTATTCTCGAAACCAGCTGAACATGCAGGCTGCGGCGGCTGATATCGTCGTTTTTATAGAAGGAAAAAGCCTGTGTTTTGTCACCGTATCTTGAATAGTAGGGGCAATGAAGGATTTTATCGATGTCATGCACGAAGGCCGGACGCCAGATTGTTGCCTCATCCTTCGGAACAACGTGTCGCCTGATTATTTTTTTATCGCTGAAGCCTACCCTGTTGAATGTGAGCGTGGCTTTTTCACGCTCCATACGTTCCATAAGCTCGGGAGATACCTGTTCAAGAATGCGCATCGGCATCACTTCCTTTCAGAATTCGATATGGCTTTAAGGACTTATGGGCTCAGGTGAAAATACCCGCTGCCTCCTGCTCCTTTTTTCTCTTCAGCCAGCATTTGCGGCACATGGCCATATATCTGTCGTTTCCGCCCAGACACACCTGGTCTCCGCTGAAAAGAATATGTCCCTCGTCGTCCATTCTGGCGTTGACGGTGGCTTTTTTTCCGCATTTGCAGACAGATTTTATCTCCGCAACGGACTCCGCAATTTCAAAAAGTCTGCGGCTTCCGGGGAAAAGATGGGTAAGGAAATCCGTGCTCAGACCGAAACAAAGCACCGGCACGTCATAATCGATGACAATCTGCGACAGCTGATCCACCTGCTCAGGCGTAAGGAACTGACATTCGTCCACGATGACGACCTGCCCCGGCAGATGGTTTTCGGAGTAGTATGCGTAAATATCGGCATCGGAGGGCATGGCGATGGCTTCCGCCTCCAGACCGATTCTTGATTTCAACACCGTAGCTCCGTCTCTTGTATCGATGGAGGGCTTGAGGAGCATGACCGACATGTCCCTCTCCTCATAATTGAACTTCGTTATGAGCGCCTGGGCGGTTTTGGAGCAGCCCATGGCTCCGAATTTAAAATACAGTTTAGCCATTCTTTTTTCGTCTTTCGCCGTTCAGAAGCACTGACTCAAGCACACTGCTTCCGTCAAGGGAGGAATCGGAGATACCGAGAGCTTCCAGAACCGTCGCGGCGACGGTTCCGAAGCAATCCATCGTATGCAGATTTTTTCTGTATTTAATCCTGTCTCCGGAAATCAGAAGAGGAACATACTCTCTGGAGTGGTCTGTTGATGGGGTCGACGGGTCGCAGCCGTGGTCGGCCGTAATAATAAGCATATCGTCGCGACCGAGCTTATTCATAATCTCGGGCAGACGGCGGTCAAAGGCCGTAAGCGCGGCGGCATAGCCGGGAACGTCGTTGCGATGGCCGTAGGCCGAATCGAAATCGACCAGATTTACAAAGCAGAGGCCGTGAAAGTCTCTGTCGGCGATTTCCGCGGTTTTGGTCATGCCGTCATTGTTCGAAACTGTCCTGACATAGTCCGTGATTCCTCTGCCGGCAAATATATCCACGATTTTTCCGACGGAAATCACCTCAAGTCCGGCACGGGATACGGCATCGAGCATGGTCGCCCGGGGCGGCTCCAGCGAATAGTCGTGTCTCTCCGCGGTTCTTATAAAGGGATATTCTCCGACGAACGGACGGGCGATTACACGGCCGACCGAATGCTTTCCGGTCAGCATTCCGCGGGCGATTTCGCAGTATCTGTAGAGCTCTTCCAGCGGAACGACATCCTTGTGGGCGGCAATCTGGAAAACGCTGTCGCCCGAGGTATATACGATTAGCTTGCCGGTCCTTATGTGTTCCTCGCCGTAGTCCTTTAGGACCTCGGTTCCGGAATAAGGCTTGTTGCAGAGAACGCCGCGCCCCGTCAGACGCTCAAACTCCGAGATTACGTCATCGGGGAAGCCCTCCGGATACAGCGGCATAGGCTTCTCGGAAATAAGGCCCGCAATTTCCCAGTGTCCGGTGACGGTATCTTTACCGTTCGAGAGCTCGCGCATTTTTCCGTAGGCGCCGTGAGGGCAGCGTATGCCGCCTCCGACACCGTCGATGTTGAAAAGGCCGAGCTTTGTAAGATTGGGACAGTCAAAATTCGGATGCTTTCTGACGGCGCCCAGTGTGTCAGAGCCTTCGTCGCCGAACCTTGCGGCATCGGGAGCCTCTCCCACGCCGAAGCTGTCGAGAACAATCAGAAATACTCTTTTAAACATAGCCGACGCCTGTCATTCCTCGGCGATTGCAAGAGCAATCTCCATCATCTGAGTAAACGAATTCTGACGTTCCTCAGCGGTTGTGTTTTCCTCGGGATAAATGAAGGAATCGCTTACGGTGCAGATGCACAGGGCCTTCTTTCCGGCTCTGGCCGCATTGCAGTAGAGGGCTGCGGACTCCATCTCGATGCCGAGAACGCCCATTTTCGCGAATTCCATGCCGGAATGTGTGTCGTTGTAGAATACGTCGGAGGAGAAAATATTGCCTACCTTGTAGTGAACGCCGGCTTTGTCGCACTCGTCGACGGCGGCTCTGAGAAGGCCGAAGTCTGCTATAGGAGCAAAGGTTCCGGGCAGACCGTACTGCGACGCATAGTTGCCGTTTGTGCAGGCGCCCATGGCAAGGATGATGTCTCTTGCGTGAAGATCCGGATGGAATGAGCCGCAGGAGCCCACGCGGATTATGCTGCTGACACCGTAGAAATTGAAGAGCTCATGAGAATAGATTCCGATGGCGGGCTGGCCCATGCCGGAAGCCATTACGGAAACTCTCTTTCCCTTATAGTATCCGGTGTATCCGTGGACGCCGCGAACGTCGTTGACAAGCACCGCATCGTCCAGAAACGTCTTGGCGATGAATTCCGAGCGAAGCGGATCGCCCGGCATGAGAACCGTCTTGGCAAAATCTCCGGCTTTTGCGGAAATGTGAGGGGTCGGAATAGGCATCGTCGTCACCTTAACCTTTCTTTGTTTCAATAACCCGAGCCGGAATCTGCTTTTCCGGTCGTTTCAAGTGCTTTTACGGCTTTAACCACTCTGGAGGTTCCGAGTCTGTCGGCTCCGAGAGCGATGAAGTCCTCCGCGTCTTTGAGATTCGATATTCCCCCGGCAGCCTTCACCTTAACGTTTTCGCCCACGTTCGCCCTCATGAGAGCGACGTCCCCGCGGGTGGCGCCGGCAGAAGAAAATCCGGTGGAGGTTTTGATATAGTCGGCTCCGGCCTCAGTGACAAGGCGGCACATCACAAGCTTTTCTTCCTCGGTGAGCAGGCAGGTTTCGATAATTACCTTCAGGACCTTCTGGCCGCAGACCTTTTTGAGAGTCTTGATTTCGTCTCTGACATAATCGTAATTTCCGTCCTTCAGAGCGCCGATGTTGATGACCATATCGATTTCATCGGCTCCGTTGTTGAGAGCATCGCGGGTTTCATACTGTTTTACCGATGCGGTATTGTATCCGTTGGGGAAGCCTATGACGGTGCATATCGCAAGTCTGTCGCCCACATAATCCTTTGCTCTCTTGACAAAGGACGGAGGGATGCAGACAGATGCGGTTCCGTATTTCATTCCGTCGTCGCAGATTGCCTTGATCTGTTCCCATGTTGAAGTCTGAGCCAGCAGCGTATGATCGCAGCGGGAAAGTATCTCTTTGGTTTCCATGATTATTCCTCTCTTCTTCGGGCTTTTTGCCGCATATATGTCTTGATTGTTTTTCTGTTTGCACCCGCGTTCATTCCCGGGCATATGTCCTGCCGTGTCTGTTCTATTCCCGTACGCCTGTTCGGCGAACCGGACAATATCGCATCAGATTACGTGCAGAACGTAAAACTTCAGGTATGTCGTTTCGTCCGCTCCGAGATAAGCGGGGTGATCCGGAGCCTGTGTCCTGATTTCCGCAACTCTCACGCGTCTGCCGCTGGCTGCAGCCGCTTCCTTCAGCATTTTTTCAAACATAGGAGCGGTCACAAAATGAGTGCAGGAGGAGCTGATAAGGAAGCCTCCGCTTCTGACAAGCCTGAGTCCCTGAATGTTGATATCGCGATAGCCTCTTATTGCGGAGGGCGCTTCGGAAGCGCTCTTGCAGAAGGCGGGAGGATCGAGAATAATCGTATCGAAGCTTCTTCCCTCTTTCCGGCACTCGCGGAGATATCCGAAAACATCGCAGCACTCGGTTCTGACGATGCCGTCAACGCCGTTGAGCTTTGCGGCTCTGTCAACGTCGGCGAGGGCCTTGGCGGAAATATCCGCCGCAATGACGGATTTTGCGCCGGCAGCTGCGGCATTCAGAGCAAAGCCTCCGGCATTGCAGAAGCAGTCGAGAACGTCACCGCCGGCACAGTAGCGACGCATGGCCAGACGGTTTTCTCTCTGATCCAGGAAATAGCCGGTTTTCTGTCCGTTTTCAAGGTCTGCAATCAGCTTTATTCCGTTTTCCTCTATGACAGTCTGCGGCTCGAACTCACCGTAGAGCGGGCCGGTTCTGAGCTCCAGGCCTTCCTTTTTTCTGACCTCCGCATCGCTGCGTTCATAAATTCCGCGGGGCGCATAAAAGGAGACGAGAGCCGCGATGATGTCAGCCCTGTGAAGCTCGACGCCGAGTGTCAGGAACTGAACGGACAGGAGATCCCCGTATTTGTCAACGATGAGGCCGGGGAGATCATCGGCCTCGGCAAACACGGCGCGATAGCTTTCTCCGCAGCCGAGACGGCGTCTGTACGCATCAGAAGCCGCGATGCGGTCTCTCCAGAATCCGGCATCGGGCACAGTGTCTCTGTCATGAATAAACAATCTGACCAGAATTTTGGAAAGATGATTAATATAACCTCTTCCGAGAAAGCGCCCGTCATGTGAGTAAACATCAGCCGGATCGCCGTTTCTGCTTTCTCCCACTGCCTCAACCGAGGCCGTTTCGTTTGCGTACACCCAGGGGTGTCCGTCAAGAATTCTTTTTTCTTCGTGTTTTTTTAATATAACTCTGTACGGCATGATTTCGCCTTTTATATATATATTTACAGTTATAAATATTATAATACATTTCTCCGTAAATTGCAATAAAAAAGAGTATCCTTCCGCGAAAAAGCGCTTTGCGGAGCTTTTTTTCGCAATACGAAGCACAAAAAATAAAAAAACACAAAAAAAGGCTTTACAACTTTAGCAAAATAAAGTATAATATAGCAGTCAAAAATAACAGGAAGGAATTTCCGCAAATGAAAAAGACTCTTTCTCTCATCCTCGCGGCTGTAATGCTGCTTCTCACCTTCTCCTGCTTCGGCTGCTCCAACGACAAGGACGACGTAGCCTATGTCACAAAGAAGGGTACACTCATCGTAGGTATCACCGATTTCGCTCCCATGGATTACCAGAACGAAAAGGGCGAATGGATTGGCTTCGATGCCGACTACGCCAAGGCCTTTGCCGAATCTCTCGGCGTAAAGGTCGAATTCATCGAAATCGAATGGGGCAACAAGGAAAACGAGCTCAATTCCAAGTCCATCGACTGCGTCTGGAACGGAATGACTCTCACCGACGGCGTAAAGGAAGCCATGGAAACCTCCAAGGCATACTGCCTCAACGCTCAGGTTGTCGTTCTCAGTGCCGATAAGGCAGACAAGTACAAGAGCGTCGATGACATCAAGGACCTCAAGTTTGCCGTAGAAGACGGCTCCGCCGGCCAGGAAGTTCTCGAGGAGCTCAAGATCACGGGCATCACTAAGCTCGAAACACAGTCCGCCGCACTCATGGAAGTTGCCGCCGGCACCTCCGACGCCTGCGTCATCGACCTTCTCATGGCCAACGCCATGGTCGGTGAAGGCACAAGCTACCCGAACCACACCTACACCGTAAAGCTCAACTCAGAGGAATACGGCGTCGGCTTCAGAAAGGGCTCAGCTCTTGCCGCCAAGCTCAACGAGTTCATGAAGACCTATCAGGATAACGGAAAGCTCGCAAAGCTCGCCGAAACCTATAAGATCAACTCCGAGTCCGTTATCGCTCAGTAATCAATAACAATAACCGATGTTCGGAACGGTATTTGCCGCTCTCTGCTCGGGCTTTCTGAAGACCCTGGAGATTTTCGTTCTGACTCTTGCCGGAGCGATACCTCTGGGGCTTCTGATTTGTCTGGGCTCAATGAGCAAATCGAAGTTTATCCGCCTCCCGATCAGAGCCCTGATATGGATAATCCGCGGAACCCCGCTGATGCTTCAGCTGATTATCATCTATTACGGTCCGGGCCTGGTATTCAAGTACCCCATATGGGGCGGAGGCTCCGCCGGAAGAATGGTGGCAACGGTCGTGGCATTCGTCATTAACTATGCCTGCTATTTCTCCGAAATCTACCGCGGAGGAATCGAAAGCATATCAAACGGCCAGTATGAAGCCGGAGCTGTGCTCGGAATGACAAAAACGCAGGTTTTCTTCAAGGTTATTCTTCTCCAGGTCATCAAGAGAATCGTGCCTTCCATGAGCAATGAAATCATTACTCTGGTAAAGGATACCTCGCTTGCGAGAATTATCGCCGTATATGAGATAATCTACGAAGGTCAGTCCTTCATCAAATCCCAGGGCATCGTATGGCCTCTGTTCTTCACCGGACTTTTCTATCTTCTCTTCTCCGGTCTTCTCACAATCATCTTCAGAAAGGTTGAGGAGAAGCTCTCCTACATAAAATAACAATGCCGATACTTGAAGTCAAAGGGCTCTGTAAATCCTTCGGAGATTTGCATGTGCTGAAAAACATAGATCTTTCCATGGATCAGGGCGAGGTTCTCGCCATCATCGGCGCCTCCGGAGGCGGGAAAACAACTCTGCTCAGATGCATAAATTTCCTTGAAACCCCGGACAGCGGAAGCATGACCGTCGGCGGAGAAACCGTCAGCTTTCCCTCCGCGGACGATAAGGCGCAGGCAGCCGCAATCAAATCGATACGTCTGAAGATCGGCATGGGCTTCCAGCAGTTCAATCTCTTCCCTCAGTACACGGTGCTCCGGAACGTCACTCTGGCGCCCTCGCTGCTGAAGAGAGGCACCCCGGAGGCCATTGAGGAGAATGCCGTAAGAATTCTGACGGGCCTCGGACTCGGAGAGAAGCTTGAAAGCTACCCCGGACAGCTGTCCGGAGGTCAGCAGCAGCGCGTGGCCATCGCAAGAGCGCTGGCGCTCGATCCTCAGATTCTCTGCTTTGACGAACCCACATCGGCGCTTGATCCGGCGCTTACCGGAGAAGTCGTAAAGGTCGTCAAAAAGCTTAAAGAAGCATCCTCCACAATGCTCATCGTAACGCATGACATGGAATTTGCCCACGCGGTAGCCGACAGAGTCGTTTTCATGGCCGACGGACGCGTGGAAGAATCCGCCGACGTTGAAGAGTTCTTCAGTTCTCCCAAATCCGAAAAAGCCAAGCTGTTCCTCAGCATGGGCCCCGGAACAGCTTCCGAGGAATACTGATCGTATATACTTCCCTACGACCAAAAGCACCGCACAAGAGCAGTGCTCTTAGGGACAGCAGTTCAAGAGCACCGGCATTGGCGAGGCAAAGATATACCGGGATTAGCAGAAATGCTTTTCTCGGTATTTCTTTATGCGAAAAAATCTGTTTGCTTTATATTTTTCCATACTGTATTGACATTGCTGAAAAATCATATTATAATAAATATGATTGTGAAAATAGCAGCTAGTGCTTTCCATTCATTGAAAAAAAAACATCAGAAATGAAACATCGGAATGGATTCATCTGACAGTCGAAGGAGAAGAAATCGTCTGCACACCTAATCATCCGTTCTATTCTCCGGTTAATGGCTGGACAGCTGCCTGCAAACTCCGCGCGGGGGATATTCTTGTTACTCTCAACGGGGAATATGTTGTCCTTGAAAAGATTCAGCATGAACTGCTCGAATCACCGGAGACAACGTATAACTTTGAGGTGGATGATTTCCATACCTATTATGTCGGCAGCACAGAAGTGCTGGTGCATAATAGTTGCGCACATCAAAGCTCTAGTTGGAAGAGCCAAAAATCAAAATATTGGAAAAGCCATCAGAATGAAGTCTCAGATTTATATGAATTATCTGATTCAAACATATCCCTTATGTCAAAAGGGAAGGCTCCCATTGGTTATGATGGGTACAAGATAGAATTGCACCACATTCAAGGAATAAAGAATAGTGACAGTATTGTCCCTATGACAAAAGCTTCACATACGATTTTGCACAAGTACATTGGTTATAACAATTTTTTAGAATACATTTTAAAGAGGTAATGCTATGACAGAATTGTTCGATTATGTTGCAGGTAAAATATCACATGAAGAATTTGAAGCTGAGTTATATATTAATCCAGATCTGTGGCATGAGATTCAAAGTCTGATTCCAACAGATATTTCTGATCCGAATTGTAAATTCAGAAAGAACTGGGGAAACATGCAACTCCTTGAGACCTACAACTACAAAGTTAAGGCGGCAGTAACCGCATTCGGTTACAATTCAAATATCATTTACGGGTTATTGAAAGCATTGGTTCTCTATCATTATCCCGATGCGGTTTGTCATAATCCAACTGAAGATAACGATATGGATATACTGGTGGCGTTACATATGGATTATATTGGCGGAACAGAAGTGGAAGTTTTGATCCAGAGAATACTCTCATGTAGTGCCACAAAAAGAGAAATGAAAAAGAAGTTGTTGGAGACTTTTCCGTGTATATCAAAAAAACATCCTAATTGGGTTCAAGAGCCTGAATGGCCAACAATCGACGGGATTCCTATGACATTTGTCGGACAGTCCCACAATGGAGAAATGTATGAATATGTTTTTTGCAATTCCAAAACCGGAGAACAAAAAACAATTGTTCAGTTCTTATAAAGGAAATGTCAGGAACTTGCTATGGTGGAAGCTGTGCATGAGGATATTGGAAGAAATGCTGTAATGTTGATAACATACGGAGTATATCCCGCAAATTAATAAAAAAGATACGCCGACGGCGGAAGGTTTACTCTAGTACGCGGATTATTTTGACGTGTCCCTTGATTACATCTTCGGCAGAACGGACAAGCCGGAAGGAAAGCTCTACAAGAACGAGCCGCAGGCGCTGAAGATCAAGGAAGAACAGATTCGTTTCCTTCTCAGCAAATATATGGCAATCCCTGTTTGGGCGGAATCCGTAGCTATTCTCACTAAAGTATGGGTCATACATTCTTGTGAGCACCTGCGCTACACCACTTCCTTCACCCCAGCATTACTGCTTTCGGCTTGTGGTTCGCTACACTTGGCGGCAAATGCCTGTGACTGGATTTATCCCAGCTAGATATGTGTCATGCCCGACACACCTGAAAAACGGTGCAACCCAAACGGATTGCACCGTGTCAAACATATGAATGTCCTTTAGTGCACCACCCACAGGCGCAGTGCTTTTGTTTATTGACTATAAGGGATTACTCCCCGGGAGTTTCCTTTTTGCGGCGAACCGATGCGGTCGCTGCGCCTGCGCAGACGACGGTCGAAACGGCGGCAAGAGCGCCCATCGAGGAACCGCAGCCTTTCTTTCCGGGAGCGGGAGTATCTGTCGTAGATACGAGAGGTTCCGATGTTGATATCTCCGGAGCGGCAGTGGTCTGTTCCGCAGTCGTGTCATCGGAGGGCTCCTCACCGGACTTCCATCCGGTTTTTTCGGCAATTACATCTATAAGAGACTGTGCGCGCTTTTCGTATGCAACCGCGAGAGGATGTCCGAGAGCCTTTTCGGCCTCCGTGCAGGGTGTCAGTCTGAAATAGCTGACGTGAGCGTCGCCCTCGGCCGCAAACTGCTCTACGGCAGACTTGATTGCGGTATGCTCTCCGGAGTTCGTCAGGCAGTATGTCCAGATGATTTCGGAATTCGGATTTAGCTCTCTGACCTCCTTAAGGAAGGCCTTGGCGCCCGCTCTCATATCTGCCGTGGACACGCCTGCGCTGGCATCGTTCGTTCCCATATTGATGATGATAACGTCCGGCTTGCGCTCAAAGCCCCACTTGGTTCCGGGAAGGTTGTAAATATCCGTTTCGGGATAAATCTCGCCGATAAGCTTGTCGGTATCGCCGCCGTAGTTCTTAACGACTCCGCGGCCGGAAATGGCAACTACGTTGAAATCGGCATCGAATGCATCGGCAATAGCGGGCGCGTATGTCTTCATTACGTCCTCAGTCGCCGTGCTCCAGGCACTTGCGTTGCCTGCGACGGAGCCGTATCCGACGGTGAGAGAATCGCCGATGAACTCAATGAGTCTGGACTTTTCAGCGTCCGGAGCGAGCTTTTCGCCGTCATCGACTTTTACTTCCGTTACTGCCGATGTTGACGAGCGGGCGTTGGTTCTCTTTACTACCATAATGCTGTGCTCTTTGCCTGCATCAAGGCCGGAAGCAAGAACGACTTCCTTCTTTGCTGCATCGAGCAGAACGTCCTTCTTCCAGACGCCGTCAACATAAATCTTGATATAAGCGGCATCGACTCCGCCGGGAGCATTCGAAACGATGGTGGCCTTTGCGCCGGTTCCCTTGAAATTGAAGGAGAAGCCGGAGGCGGACCAGTTGAAGAAATAGCGGAAGCCGTCGTTGTAAGTTCTTCCGAACCACTTGAGCTCGGAGGAAAGGTCAAAGGTATGCGCATCGGGAACGGATGGAGTTTCGTTCGAGGCTTTTACAAAGCTGTTATTTTCAAGCACAAACGAGACGTTATCGGTATTGCTCTTGCATACTATCATGTTGCTCTCCGTAAGATTGGGATCGTTGTCATAAAATACACAGTTCTTTACAGCCGCGGTGATTGAAGCCTTTCCGGCGCAGGTATTGTTAAAACCGTGTCCGCCGGCAGACGTGGAAACATCAAGAGTCAGAATCTGAGATGCTCTCTGTCTGAACATGGAATCCGAGACAGTGTAGGTTACAGCGGCGGATGATGCGGCCGAGGTTGACATCGTGAGATAGGTGAATGCCTTTGCGGTGCTGTTTGCGTCAAAATATATGCCCTTCATGTCTACCTTATCGGCGGTCAGAGTGAAGCCGGGAGCAGTGGTCTGTCCCTCGAATCTTATGTTCTCAAAGCTTACGTCCCTGACATACTTGTCGGTTGCTCTGTCGGGATAATAGGAATAGCAATAGAAGGGGCCGTTGTTGGCCGTTGTGTAACCGTATACAAGGATGTTTTTGTAATTGAGCTTAATATGGCCTTCCGCGCCGTAGTTGGATCTGAACATGCCGGCTCCGCTTACGGAGATACCGTCGACGGTGATCTCATGGCAGTCGTAAACTGCGTTGGAGGGAGCATTGATGCCCATGTGCCAGCTGGTTGTGAGTACGGCCTCGCCGCTGCCGCGCTCGGGGCTTCTCGTCCAGTCGTCGGAGCTCTTCTCTCCCCTGACATTGGGATTTATGCCGGCCTTGGGACCGAGAACGGTAACGTCCTTATCGATGGTAACTCCCTCTGTGTAGGTTGCCGGAGCGAGCCACATCGTGCCTCCGGGGGTGAGGGCCGCAAGGCCTTCCTTAAGGGTGGCAAAGACCGTGGTTCCGACTTTTCCGGAATACGTCTTGCCGAGGAACGTGAATTCAACGTCGGTGCCTGCCGCCGGTGCCGAAGGATTAACGAAAACCGTATTGGCCGGCATTGGCTCTGCCGCGGCCGATGTAAAGCAGGTCAGTGCGGGGATGCACATCGCAGCCGCAAGAATCAATGCGGCAGCAAGCTTCAAGTGTCTTTTCATCAGATTTACTCCTTAATAACAGCGCGCGGATACGTATGGATTTACGTTCCGCGCGTCTTTGAATCTATTGGGGATTATTCGACGAACGGAATAACCGACCCGGCTCTGTCGGACATAAATGCCGATTCCATGACCTTCATCACGCGTCTCATTTCGGCGTGTGTGACAATCTGAGAGGCTTCACCGCGGGTTGCGGCAACGAAATTGCGATAATAATCGTGAACATCTGAAGCGGGACGCTCGATGTAAAACTCGTTGAGCGAATCCTCCGCTCTCGGAGCCATTGTCTTTGTCATTCCGGCAGCGGTTACTACGGGCTTTACGGGGCCGTCGTTCCATTCCTTGACACAGAGGCACTTGGTTCTGTCGCGCCAGTCCTCGATGACCGCGGCGCCGCAGGTTCCGGTGAGATAAAATCTCGGAAGCGAGAGGAAATTGTGCGTGCCGACCTCGATGTGGCCGGTTACGTCGTCCTCGAACATGATGTCGAGTCTGAAGCCTTCATCGCACTCAGCGCCGATGATGTTCTCGCACTTGCAGTATACGGCTTTGATTTTTTTATCGTCGACAATCTGAAGCATCTGATCGATGAGGTGTACGCCCCAGTCGTAAATCATTCCGCCTCCGTGTGCCTTTTCCGCTCTCCAGTCTCCGGGGATGCCTCTCGAGCCCTGAATTCTCGACTCGATTCTGAATACCTTTCCGAATTCCGGACGGTGATAAGCCTGCTTCATCATAAGATAATCGCAGTCCCAGCGTCTGTTCTGATGAACAGTGAACAGCTTTCCGGTTTCCTCGGCTACGGCGATGACGGCATCGAGCTCTTTGGAATTGATCGTAACGGGTTTCTCGGAGATAACGTTCTTGCCTGCTCTTAGAGCACGGATGGCGATTTCGGCGTGGACATCGTTGGGAGTTGCGATGGTTACTATCGAAATTTCGGGATCGGCAAGGAGCTCCTCTTCGGAGGAATAGGCCTTTATGCCGTTTGCGACGGCAAGCTCTCTTTTTGCGGGATTGATGTCGTAAATTCCGCAAAGCCTGGCAACGTCGCTCTCCAGAAGAAATCTGGTGTGCCAGCCTCCCATTCCGCCGTAACCGATTACGGCAACTCCGGCCTTGCCGGAATGATTGTTGAGTGTGTCCATTTTTTTCAATCTTTCTCTGTATTAGTAAGTTTTATTATCAGATTTTTCCTGCGCGAAGCTTCTTCATATTGTCCGCGAGCTGCTCCGTGGTATATGGCTCCGCATTGTATTTCGGATGACGCGGAACCTCATACATAAGGGGACCGTCGTATCCGTTTTTCATAATGGCGGCCATGAGCTTTTTCCAATCGTTGATGCCTTCTCCGGGAAGCACGTGGCGCTCGTCAAGGACACCGTCGATCCGGAAGTAATCGGATATGTGAAGAGAGATAATCTTTATTCCGGCTTTTGTGAGCGCGTTGACATAATGAACGTTGTCCTCGACAAGGCAGTGGTTGGTATCAAACACCACTCCGGCACCGGTATCCCTTACGAGCTCAATCATCTCGTCCGAGGTCCTGCAGAGGCAGGTTCTGGGAAGGTCCTCTACGGCAAGCATCATACCGGCCTTCTCGCATTCCGCCTGAAGAATCTTGATTCCCTCGCGGGACCATTTCATTCTTTCGGGACGGCGCTCATCCTCAATGGGCTCGCTGGAGGGATGGAGAACGGCCACCTTTACTCCGGCGCGTCCCGCCGCTCTTATCAGCATCTTGTTGGTTGCGAGAGTAATTGATCTGAGCTCAGCGTTTTCGTTCGTAATATCCAGTCTTCTTGAAAAAGGAAGGTGAATGGACCAGGGTTCAACGCCGTATTTGCGGGCCATGTTCGCATATTTTACGGCATGTACGGGATATTCGGCGTCGTTCATATAGTAATTGTATCCGTAGGAATACTCGATGCAATCGATGCCGTTATCGGAAAGCTCCTTGAATTTTTCGGGAGAAATCGCACCCATGAAGCACATGGACGTACCGAGCTTTAAATCCTTGAGTTCTGCCATTTTGATAAAACCTCCGTTTACCGCAATAAGGGGATGCCAAAAAAGTCACAAACCGTTTTGACAGCCCCATTGCTTTTCAATATAGTCTTCCGCGTCTCATTCCTCTGGTTTCAATCACGATGGCGGCAAGGATAAACAACACCGACAGCTCGGGAAGGAAGGAGAGGAAATCCGAATAATCGTTAACAAAAATATCCACCACGAAAATTCTGAACAGCAGAGGCGCACCGCTGATAACCATGAGCGGCGTACGGCTGTCAAGAAATCCGGATACGGTGAGAATGTATATAATCGCAAAGGACGCGTAGAGAACACAGCTGAGAACACATTGCCAGACCTCAAGATTTACGGATCTGAGCGCAAAATATACCACCCCGATAAGCATCGGAATTATTGTCGGCATCAGGTTGTTTTTTCTTGACAAAAGCATAATCGCCATGATTACACAGGCGGTTACCGGCAAAACATAGCCGACTGCTATTTCCTTCCAGTCAAACGCAAAGGAATACCATGCGTAGCTGACGGTGCTGAGCGCAGCCGAGAAGAACATCAGAAGCGCCGCTATTATCGCATAGGGTGAGTCCGGAGAAAGAGTACGTCTGTTGTAAGACATCTTTTTATTCCTGTCACTGCATATATTTGACATGTCCCGGCTTTGCCGGTCAACGGCAAAGAACGGAATCTTATTATCACTATATATTGTACTACTATATTGAAAAAAAGTCAATATCTAGTATAAAAATAATGAAATTAACTTTGAACCGATGTTGTACCGAACAGGCGGAAAGCACGGAACGATATGCCTCGCAGGGGAAAGGAAGGCGAAAACAGCCGATATACTCCGCGGTATGACAGGACGGTCACGGGACGCCGGATTCTCAATATTTGACACAAAAGAAAAAATGTGATATAATAGTATCTCGTTTCAGACAGATTGAATGGAAAAGAGGTTGTTCGGATGAATGACACCCATAGATTATATGCAGGCCTCCCTGACGGCATCGTTCCGAAGGTTTACGCCGAAACAAATACCGCGGCTCTTGTAAGAAACTATAAAAAGCTCACTGCCGGATTTCCGGCAGGCGTTAAGCCCTGCTGCGTCGTAAAGGCCGACGCCTACGGCCACGGCGCAAAATTCTGCGTTCCCGCGCTTGCGGAGGCCGGATGCCGCTTTTTCGCGGTGTCTTCTCCTGAAGAAGCCACCGAAGTTCGTTCGCTGTGCCGCGGCATCGGCATAGACGCGGACATTCTGATTCTCGGCTTTTCAGACCCCGCCAATGTCGGGACCCTGGCCGAAAACGGTATAATCCAGGCATGCTTCTCCGCGGACTACGCAAGAGAGCTCTCGGATGCGGCGGCCGGAAAAACTCTGCGGATTCACATAAAGCTTGACACCGGTATGAACCGCATCGGCTTCCCCACTCAAACCGAAGAGGACAGAGCTCGCACAGCAGAGGAAATCCGCGCAGTCTCCGGACTGCCGGGAATCAGAATCGACGGCATCTTCTCCCACTTCGCGAAAGCCGACGAGGACACAGCCGAAGGCAGGGACAGGACACGGCTGCAGACGGAACGCTTTATAAAAACCACGGAGCTTGTGAAGGCATACGGCATCGATGTCGGCACAAGACATATATGCAACACGGCAGGTTCAATGCTTTCGGATGCCCCGTATCTCGACGCATGCAGACTCGGCATCGGCCTTTACGGAATGGATCCGTCCGCGGATTTCCACAGAGATCTCGAGCCGGTTCTCAGGCTCTGCGCAAAAGTCGCACAGGTTCACACGCTGCATAAGGGAGAGTCCGTAAGCTACGGAGGAGACTTTACGGCCGAACACGAAATGAAGCTGGCAACAATGCCCATCGGCTACGCAGACGGCTTTATAAGGGCTTACAGAGGCGCTGAGGCCGTGATTTATTCGCCTGAAGGCATAAAAAAATGCAAGGCGGTAAACGTAGGAAGAATCTGCATGGACCAGTGCATGTTCGATGTCACGGGAACAGACGTGAGGCCCGGTGATACGGCAGTTCTCATGGGAGAACCCGGGCAGACCGATGCTCTTGCTGCGCTTGCCGGAACCATAAACTACGAATGCACCTGCATTCTTTCATCAAGAGTACTCCGCATTCTGCGGGACAAAACAAACAATGACTGATTTCCGCT
>JAKSPQ010000023.1 GCA_024404665.1 Clostridia bacterium | reverse complement strand
AAAAAGCAAATCGAGTATTCATAAGTCAAGTCCCTTATGAATACTCGATATGGTCGGAGTGACAGGATTTGAACCTGCGGCCTGACGCTCCCAAAGCGCCCGCTCTACCAACTGAGCCACACCCCGTAATATGAAATTGTATTGCCAAGCCGATTTCCCGTTGTGGTCAATTGTTGGGTCAAACCCAAGCTTGACACAACAAAGATTTTTGAAATACGCCGAAAATGCCCGTTTAACGCCGTTTTTTGAAGGTTTTCACACCGGGAGGCAGCGAGCGTAGTCTTGCTCCCAAAGCAAGCGGGTGACCGTTACCCTACATCCCGAAATATGAAATTTTGATTTTCGACCGCCGTTTTTCATGTGGTCGTCGTTATGGTCTTTCATGTGGTCGTGCGGAAAGCCCCGAAATGAAGACCTCGCGATTTCGCGCCTTTTCACGGCTTTTGCACCACTTTTGCGAAGCAATAGTGGGCTTTCCGGGGCTTTACGGAAACGGAAGAGAATTTTCCTACACGCTCCCAAACCAAGCGCGCTTTAGGCTGCGCTACATCCCGTTATGTTGCCCTTTCAGGCTTTTTTATCCGAACCTGCGACATCCTGTCTTGCCTTTTCGTTGCGACGAAAAGGCGGCGGTCAGCTCGCGGTTCGAACAGCCGTTAAGGCTGTTCTCAGGTGCCGCTCGCCCCGTTTTGATGCCTTGAATCATGTTATTAAACAGCGGAGTCCCGGAGGGACTCACGCAGTTTTATATTATATCACAATCAGTCCGCTTTTTCAAGCACAAGACTGTCGGACCCGGCAAAATCGTTCACCGATGTCTGTGATACGGCCGGTATTATCGCGGCGGCTCCGCAGCCGCGGCAAAACACTCTCATATATCTGGGACCCGGCTCAATGCCGATTCTGTCCTCGTCGTCTTCTGATTTATAGGCCTCGGGGTTCTCACATTTGCAGATAATTTTACCCTCATCCTCAAGAAAACGCACGGTCAGCGATATCGTCTCCGCTATTTCGGGCTCCGGCAGCATCTTTGACGTGTCCACGGAAAAGCCCGCAACGTCGGCCAGATCGCCGTCGTCTCCGATCATATCAAGGATTTCAAGCTCGCTTCTCGCAAGCTCGGCCTTGACGTAATCGGTCTCGCCGATGAAGCATATATCAATGCCGGAAGACGGACATGACATAACAAAGCTCTCGCGCGATGCCGCCGTGGCAGCGTCGACGGTATAGCTGTGCGTATGTCCGCAGAAAATACAGGGCACGGTAAATCTGAGCTTTCCCGCTCCGTCGGCTCCCGAGAGGCCCTCTACGTCCATAGCGGGTCTTTCCTCAAGGGTTAACGACGGGCACTCCGGATCGCTGCAGCGAAGCCGGATTCTGCCGCCCTTGCCGGACTTTCCGGATAAACCGGCTGTGAGTGCGGAAACATCAACCGCACTCATTACGCCGGTTCCGCATGACGGACAGCGATATGCCGCTATCCGCGCTTTTTTTGCAGTCATTTTCAGGCTTTTATCAGCCGAGAGATCCTACAACCTTCTTATTGAAGCTTACGTTGTAGGTCTTGGCGCTTTCTTCGTACCACTTTTCAAGGGTTTCGCTGACAACACCGTTCTTTGCGGTTGCCTTCCAGGCGGTAAGGCCTTCGCCGATGTAGTACATTACGTGGTAGCCGTAGGTGGTCTTAACGATGCCGGTATCGCCGGGCTTGCGGCTCTCATCAAAGAGCCAGTCGTTGAACTCGGTTACCATATCGTCAACCTTTACGTTCTCGTAAACGACATTGGAGTCTTCGGTCTTCTCTTCTCCGAGCTTCTTGAAGGCTTCGAGGTCCTTGCCGGCAAGCTCAGCGAGAATCTTTTCTGCCTCGGCCTTGGCCTTATCGGAAGCGGCGTTTTCCTTCTTTGTATCGGAATCGTCATATCCGGCGGTGGCAGAGGAGATAAGGATGTGAGCTACGTCTCTGGTGTCGCTCTCGTCTTTGTGGGCGGGCTCGGTGATGAATACTACGGTATAGGTGGACTTGGTGTCGCCTTCGGAAGCGATGACTTCGACATTGCCGGCGGCAGCGCCTTCCTTGAAGAGGAACTTAACGAGATCGGTAGCATCCTTTTCCGTAGGATCGGAGTAAGAGATGCCGTTGCTTTCGAGAGCCTTTATTCCCTGAGTGATGTACTTGCTGGTCAGGCCGGATACAGCGGTTTTATACTCGGAAGCGTACTTTGCGCCGTCGAGCTTGGGAGCCTCAACGGTTTCGTCGGAGGTAAGAGCCTTCTGAATGTACTCAACAGCCTTCTGCTTGGCATCCTTGAGCTCCTGCTCGGTAGGCTTCTTGTCGTCTGTGAGCTTGGAGGAAGCGGACTTCCAGTTGGAGTCGAAATCGGCGCCGATCTTATCGGCATCGTTAAGATAAGCGGCAACCCACTTCTTGAACTCTTCGGCGGAGGTTGCGGCCTTCTTGAGTTCCTCGGCGAGAGCCTTCTTGGCGGCCTTTTCGTCGGCATAAGCCTTCTTTTCGGCCTCAGTGGCCTCGGCTCCGGCAACGGTCTTGGTTGCGGTGAAGACATACTGGAGAGTATCGGCGGAAAGAAGAGCTTCGGGATGATCCTTGAGGTACTGCTCGATCTGGTCGTCGGTGACCTTGTCCTGCATGTCCTTGACCATACCGGTAAGATACTTGGAGGCGAGAGAGGAAAGCTCGAGGCATTCCTTAACGTCTTTTACGGAAACACCGTTTCCGAAGAGAGCGGCGATGTAGCCTGCGGTGGTATATCCGTTCTTTGCAGCGGTCTCGGAGAGAGACTTGATGCTTTCATCGATGGATTCCTTGTCCTTGTCGTCAAGCTTAATGCCTTCCTTCTTTGCGGCCTCGGCAAGGCAGAGGATTTCCTTGATCTGCTCTACCGCAGCGTTCATGAAATAATCATACCAGGTTTCGGCATCTCCGAAGGTGCACTTCTGAGACTTTAAGGATTTGCTTGTATCAAGTCCGAAATAGGAAGCATAGCTGCCGTATGTGTTAAGGAAGGACTGATACTGTGAATTGAAGAAGTAGGAGAGCATCGTTCCGGATACTCTGTAGCTGTCCGATGTAGCAGCTGTCTTTGCACGGTTGATGAGTCCGTTGTTGTTGATAAATGTCGCTAAAATGCAAACGACGAGAAGCAGCGCAACAAGAATAGACACGATCACAGTCGTGCGCTTGCTGTTGTCGGCTTTGTTCTTCTTAGAGCTGTCATTTACAAAAATTGCATCGGCTCTGTTGGCTCTGGATCTGTTACCTTTTCCCATTGTTAATATATACCTTTCGGATATTGCCCCTTCGAGGGGATATTTTTGATTACTGTATTAAAGTTCTGTTATAAACGGTATAACCATCGGATTTCTGCCGGTTTTGTGCACCAGCAGCTTCAGTACCGCGCGGCGTACGCGTTCTCTTACGTTTTCGAGCTCCGGCTTTCCGCGCTTCACGTTGAGCGCATCGGCCAGCTCTTCGGATGCGGCCCATACGGCCTCCGTGATGAGTCCGTCCGCATCGGGGTTGTACACAAAGCCCTTTGTGACTATCTGAGGCGGCGCCATGATATACCTGCTGTCTAGATCCACGGAAGCAAATATAATTACAACTCCGTCCTCCGACAGAAGCTTTCTGTCGCGGAGCACGGCAGTTCCTATGTCGCCTACGCCGTATCCGTCTATGAGCGTTCTTCCGGCCTGTACGCTGCCCGTAATCGCCGCGGTTTTCTTTCCGAGCTCAAGCACCTTGCCGATGTCGCTCAGAATGATTTTTTCGGGGTCGAAGCCCATATACTCCGCAAGCTCGCGGTTTGCGTCCATATGACGGTATTCGCCGTGAACCGGCATGTAATAATCGGGTTTGCAGAGCTGGATGAGCATTTTGATTTCCTCGGCGCAAGCGTGTCCCGAGGTATGAACGCCCGAGAGAATGCTTCCGTTGATAACCTTTATGCCGTTTTTGGTCAGCTCGTTGATTATTCTGCCTATGGTCTTTTCGTTTCCGGGGATTGTGCTCGACGAAAGCACGACAACGTCGCTCTTTCCGAGAGTGATCTGCGTCTTGTCTCCGAAGGCCATTCTGTAGAGCGCCGACATCGGCTCTCCCTGGCTTCCGGTCGTGATAAGAGTCACTTCTCCGGGTGCATAGTACTTCATTTCGGAGATATCGATCACGGTTTCGGGCGGAATCATCATGTATCCGAGCTCGGATGCCGCGGACAGAACTGCCTGCATACTGCGTCCGGTGACGGCGACCTTGCGCCCCATCGCTACCGATATATCTATAACCTGCTTTACGCGGTGAACGTTCGATGAGAACGTAGCCACGACGATGCGCTTTTCGGGATTGTCCGAGAACACTCTTTCAAGCACTCCGCCGACGCTTTTTTCGGAGGGGGTAAAGCCCGCTCTCTCAGCATTCGTCGATTCGCACATCAGAAGCCTTACACCCTTGCGTCCCAGCTCGCCGAAGCGGGTAAGATCGATCATTTCCTCTTCGACGGGGGAAACGTCGAGCTTGAAATCTCCGGAGTGAATTACGGTTCCGACCGGTGTAAAAAGCGCGATGGCGCAGGCATCCGCAATCGAGTGATTAACGTGAATGAATTCGGCGTCAAAGGCTCCGAGAGATACCTTGTCTCCGGGCTTTACCGTTATAAGCGAGGGATTAAAGCCGAGCTTATGCTCGCGCAGCTTGTTTCTGATGATTCCGAGCGTCAGTGCGGTTCCGTAAACCGGAACATTGAAGCTTCTGAGGAAATACGGAACTCCGCCGATGTGATCCTCGTGACCGTGGGTCAGAAGCAGTCCGCGCACCTTCTCGCGGTTGGATTCGATGTATGAAAAGTCCGGTATGACAAGATCGATGCCGAACATGTCATCGTCGGGGAACGACAGGCCGCAGTCGATGATGACTATGTCATCTCCGTATTCGAACGCCGTCATGTTCTTGCCGATTTCGCCGAGTCCGCCGAGAGAAATTATTCTCAGCTTTTTCTCCTGATTTTTCTTTTCGGCGGGAGCCTTGCCGGATTCCTGCTTTGTCTTAGACTTTTTATTTTTTTTATTGTTTGCGTCAGAAGCCTCGGGTGATCGAACCGTATCCGAATCCGCTATCTCGGCGAGAAATCTGTCAAAAGCTTCCGTTGATTTCTTCTTTCCCTTACCGGAGCTCTTCTTCTCTTTCGCTTCTGTCTCAGCTACAGCCTTTGCGAGCGCTGCATCGGCTTTCTTTTTATCGGCGGTCTTCTTTTTTGAATTCGGGGTCTTTTCCGGAGAAGCTTCCTTTTTATTTCTTCCGCCGCTCTTTTCAGCGGCCTTCTCGGATGCGGGAGCCTGCTTTTCCTTGGCTTCCCTCTTTTTGGATTTTTTCTTTTCTTTCTTTTCTTCAAAGAGAATCGCTTCCTCGAGCGCCTCGCTCAGAGCGATTTCTTCCTCTGTCTGTTTCTTTTTTACGCTGTTTTTTGTTACTTTCTTTTCTGCCATTTCGATTAATTGATTTTGTATGTATATATTATGAGCCGATTATACATTTTAGCAATCTATTTTACAACAAATTGACGGTTTTGTCAAGTATTCTTTTGCATCAACTGCCGATATCTCCTTTTTTATTACGGACTCCGCCGAAAAAACCTTTCCTTACGGTAAAATTATGGTCTGAAGTTCATATGACAATGCATGGAGCGCGGCTTCTTCCCAAACAAAAAAGAATTGATATACAGAAGAAAGTATGATATAATTGATGCGGTTTTCCGGAATGCCCGAGCGGTGCAATCTGTCTTTTCAGCTGAGCAAGTCATTGACTGCCTGACAGGAGAGATGCGTTGATACATCTGCCGCAGGATTTCCGAAATCAAGCTTCATTTTGATTAATCACGTCATTTAAAATCGGAGGCAATGCAATGAAACCCCAAAAACGATTAAGCACAAGGCTGTCTGCGGTATGTGCGGAGCTGAAAGATCTGCGTGCACTGAATTTTATTATGCTCATGCTGTCAGGAACCGTAAATGCAATTGGAGTCACTTTTTTTCTTTTTCCCGTCAGACTGTATGACAGCGGCATGTCAGGCCTGTCCATGCTGCTTGATCAGGTAACACCCACGTATATGACCTTATCTCTTTTTCTTCTGATCCTGAATATTCCGGTTTTCCTGTTCGGTCTGAAATGGCAGGGAATCTGCTTTACCATATACTCCGTATTCGCCGTAGGTATATATTCGTTCGCATCATTCTTAATCATGAATGTGTTGCCGATCGATATTATGTCCGCATCTCCGCTGGCAGGTTCAGACCTGTTGCTTTGCGCAATCTTCGGCGGCGTTGTATCCGGCATCGGCAGCGGACTCACCATTCGTTTCGGAGGTGCAATTGACGGAATTGATATTCTTTCGGTGGTTTTTGCAAAGAAAATCGGCATCTCCATCGGTTCCTTTGTAATGATATTCAATACGCTTCTTTACGTCTCCTGCGGCATTGTCATTCGCAGCTGGATTCTGCCCCTGTATTCGATCGTGACGTATTTCATCGGCTCAAAAACCGTGGATTTTGTCGTTGAAGGCTTTGACAGATCAAAGTGCGCCATGATTGTCACAAACCGGGCGAATATGATTTCCGACGCGCTTTCCGAGAATTTCAAAACCGGCGGCACAATAGTAAATGCGCTCGGGGGCTATTCCAAGGAACAAAAGCAGATCATCTATTTCGTCGTCAATCATTTTCAGATAAACAAGCTGAGGCAGATTGTCTACGGCATTGACCCGACAGCGTTTGTATCCCTGCAGGACGTATCTGACATTATAAGAAAAAACGACTGAAAGACGGTTCAAAAGCATCCGCAGAAAGAAGGAAATCCTTCGGAGTTTCAGCTCCTGTAACCCGATTGTCAAACCTCTCGAAAAATATAAATCACTTGACTTTTACCCCGATTCGGCAGTATAATTATTATGAGAAAAACCGTACAATAAAGGACTTCGAAATTTGAAACCGAAAAGACTTCTGGCCGCCGTTGATATCGGCGGAACTAAAACCGCGGGCCTCGTTTTCGATGAAAACGGCAGGGTTTACCATGCGCTCAGAGACCGCGGAATCACTCCCGTCGACGCCTCTCTCGGCGACTGCCTCGAACATTACAAAAGCGTTCTCGCCAGGTTGATCGACGCGGCCGAAAAGGCAGGCGGAAAGCTTCAGTCGACATATTGCTCCATAGCTACAATAGAACACTATACCCCCGTCGTCACCGACACTCTGCGCGAGGAATTCGGAGACAGAACCGGTGTGCTCCGCGCGGAGCCCGACGGCATGTGCCTGATTTCCGGCATGCTCGGACACTCTGACGGCTGTGCGATGATATGCGGAACCGGTTCATCGCTTTATGTCCGCAGCGGAGATGAATTTTTCCGTGTGGGCGGCTGGGGTCACTATATCGACAGCTGTGCCTCGGGCTTTGTTCTGGGAAGGCTTGCCATCCGCGCCGCACTCCGCGAGTACGACGGACGCGACCCTCACACCGCGCTGACGGAGCTTATAAATAAAAAATGCGGCCGTCCGATACAGGACGACTACGACCGCATCTATGCCCTCGGAAGGCCCTATGTCGCATCGTACGCAGGCTGTGTTTTCGAGGCCCGCAGAATGGGCGATGCGGCGGCATCGGAAATATTCGAGAGCTGCTCTTCGGATCTTGCGGAGCTCGTCACAACCGCCTGCAGAAGAACCGGGAAGCTTCTGACCGTCATACTCAACGGCGGTATTTTTTCGCACTATCCGGAATACGCGGAAGCGGTGCGCTCAAAATGTCCCGCCGGAACGGAAATAATTTCCGGCGATGTTCCGCCCGTATACGGATGCACCGTCGAGGCTATGTACAGCCTCGGCTTAAAATGCGGCGAAGACTTCAAGGCCGCCGTTATTTCGGGGCTCACAGAGTCCGGACTTGTTTGAAATTCTACTAATCGGAGCAGCACGCAACAAATCAAATGATGACATATACTGAATTCGTCTCCAGACTCGGATTTGTTCCGAACGAACAGAAAGAGGCCGCAATCCGTGCGGTCGAAGGAAAAACACTGCTTCTCGCGGTACCGGGCAGCGGAAAAACCACGGCCCTTGTAGCCCGTCTCGGCTACATGGTACTCTGCTGCGGCATATCGCCCGAAAGCATTCTCACAATGACATACACCGTGGCGGCAGCCTCGGAAATGAAGGCCAGATTCGCATCGATGTTCGGAGAGGAGCTCGCGTCGCGCCTGGAATTCAGGACTATAAACGCGGTATGCAACGGCATCGTCGGCTATTATTCCAAAAACATATCCGGCAAATTCTTCAGACTTGCCGACGATGGGCAGTCGGGCTCCGTTCTTCCCCGCATATATCGCGAAATTACCGGAGAGTATCCTACAGAGAGCGATCTGAAGGATGTAAGAACCGCTATTACATACTGCAAAAACATGATGCTCAGCGACGGTGACGTTGCCGGCAAAACTGACATTGCCTTGGGAAAATTCCCCGAGATATACACCGCCTACCGCAAAACAATGCGCGAAAACGGCCTCATGGACTTTGACGACCAGCTGATTTATGCTTACAACATATTGAAAAAGGTCCCTCCGGTCCTTGAGTATTACAGAAAAAAATACCGCTATATCTGCGTCGACGAAGCCCAGGACACTTCTCTGATTCAGCACAGGATAATCGCTCTTCTGACCGGAGAAAACGGAAACCTGTTCATGGTCGGCGATGAAGACCAGAGCATATACGGCTTCAGAGCCGCGTATCCCAGGGCGCTGACCGGCTTCAAAAAGATTTATCCCGAAGGGAATGTCCTCTTCATGGAGGACAACTACAGATCCGCAGCGGAAATAGTCGGCAGTGCCGACGGCTTCGTTCGCGGCAACAAGGACAGATATCCGAAGCTCATGCATGCGGCGTGCGATACGGCCGGCGGCATCATCGACGTAAAAGTCGACACCCGCGGGTCTCAGTACACGGAGCTTCTTAAGGCTGCGAAAAACTGCCGCGTTAAGACGGCTGTTCTCTATCGCGAAAACGAATGCGCTCTGCCTCTCATCGATCTTCTTGAAAGGAACGGCGTGGATTATGCCCTGAAGGCCTCCGATTTTGTCTTTTTCTCGCACAGAATCGTCAGAGACATCGTCTCCGTTCTGAAGCTTGCCATGAACGGGTATGACAGAGATGCATATATGCAGGTTTTCGGAAGAATATCGCCGTTCCTTAAAAAAGCTCAGGCCGAGGAGGTCTGCAGGATTTCGGAAGCCGAAAACATCCCGGTTTACGAGGCGGTTCTGAAGCTCGGAGACCTTGAGCCCAGGAGACTCGGCCATGCCAGAATGGACGCCAAGCTGTTAAAGGCTATGGCAAAGGCCTCGCCCGCAAATGCCATCGAATCAATACTCGGCAATCTCGGCTACAAGAGCAGCCTTGAAAGACAAAAGATATTCTCGTCAAAGCCGGATATTCTTCTTGCAATCGCAAGACACGAGCAGACCGTCGGAGCCTTTTTGTGGAGGCTTGAGGAGCTCGAAAGAATCGTAAAAAAGAAGGCCTCGGAGCCCTCAGACGGCAAGCTTTTCACTCTTTCGACCGTCCATATGGCCAAAGGTCTCGAGTATGAGGATGTCTGGCTCATGGACGTCACCGATGACGTCATTCCCGGACATTCCGTTCTCCGCGATTATCTTCACAACTCGGAATCACGTGCGGTATATGAAGAGGAACGACGCATTTTCTATGTTGCCGTCACAAGAGCAAAAAAGCGTCTGTTCATTCTCTCGCCCAGAGATGCGGGAGCAAAATTCGCAAACGAGCTCAGGGAATGCCGGCTTAAAGTAATCACCGCCGCAAAGGACTCTTCCGTCACCGGAGAAAACGCGGCTCTTCCAGGAAATACCGTCAGCGGAAGCGCTTTAAAGCTCGGCATGAGAGTCAGACATATCCGATTCGGAGAAGGCACCGTCACCGGAAGAACGGACAAAAAAGTATCCGTTGCATTTGACAACGGAGAATACAGGGAATACATCGCATCCGTTGTAAAATTTGAACTTATATAATAAAAGCATGGGCGAAGCAATAGTCTCGCCCATGTTTTTTATTCTTTCCGGGACTCAGAAGCCGAAAAGCAGCGTGTCCGTCCTGTGACTGTCGCTCGACATAATAAACCTACAGCCGTGAAGAGCAATATACATTCTCTGCTCTTCCGAAGGATAGGGAGACGTCCTGTAGCCCCTTGAAATCGCTCCGGTGTTTATCTCGAACAGCTGCTTCCCTGTCGAAGCCAGGCTGTCCGCAGCAGCCATCCAGGCCGCCCTGTATGCGGCATCGGAGGTATCAAAAAGCGGCTCCCGTTCGATAAACTTTGTCAGAAGATCAAAGTGGCCGATGATGTCCGCGCGGGTCTTGCGGACAACATCGCCGACCGTGCGGAAATATTCCGCAGCGAATGCGTTTGCGTCGCCGCCGAAATAATCATCGATGCCGGCCTTAAGAGCAGCAGGTGTATGATCCACGGGGATATACACGTCGCCGGCCTTAACATAATGCACTGAACCGATGACGTAATCGTAGCCGTCGACGGGCTCATCGGAGTAATAATCCTGCTCTATTCCGCAAAGCACGGTAATCTTATCCGCATACTTTTCCCCAAGACGGGCAATTTCCGCACGGTATGCGGGAATTGCTTCTTTTTTCATGCAGTAGCTTTCGTCAAATCCGGTATATGAGTGATCGGAAAAGCCTATGCAGGCCATCCCCTTCTCTATGGCCGCCAGAACCATTTCCTCGGGAGTGTTTTTTCCGTCGCTGAAAACGGTATGCGTGTGAAAATCCGCCCGGATTCCTCCGGAACGCTCATCAGGAGAAGCAAAGGCTGCTGAATTTATAAGCACTGACGCCTCCGCGTTCATCAGGTCATCTTCTCCTGCTTGATTTTTTTATCAATAACGTGTCTCGAGGCGAGCTCTCTGTGAATGTCCTCAAGACTGATTCCGGCCTCTGTCATAAGCACCATTACGTGATAGGCAAGGTCCGCGATTTCATATACGGTTTCGCGCTTGTCCTCTGCCTTGGCTGCGATGATGACCTCAGTGGACTCCTCGCCGACCTTCTTCAGAATTTTGTCGAGGCCCTTTTCAAAGAGGTACGTGGTGTATGAGCCTTCCTTTTTATCGGTCTTGCGGCCCGCGATAAGCTCCATCAGGCCCTCGTAAGAGAACTCGTGTCTCTCCCCGCTCTCATAAACCGGGTGTGTAAAGCAGGAGAAGGTTCCGGTATGGCAGGCGGGGCCGTCGGGCTCCACAACGACGACGAGAGCATCGTTGTCGCAATCGGACGTAATCGAAACGATGTGCTGATAGTTCCCGCTGGTTTCGCCCTTGAGCCAGAGCTCTTTTCTGGATCTCGACCAGAAGCATGTGAGCTCCTTCTCCATGGAGATTCTGAGGCTCTCCTCGTTCATATATGCCAGAGTCAGCACTTTTTTTGTCACCGAATCAACGACAATCGCAGGTATGAGCCCGTTTTCGTCGAATTTCAGCCTTGAGATATCAACTTTTTCCATTGTCCTTTTCCGCGCCGCGCACCTTCCGACAGCGCACGCGGCTTCTTCCTTTCGGGATTTTGTTATTGATTCATTGTATTTCGTCACTGACGAGGACGTTCGCGGTCCGCTCCGGCCGTTTTTCGGCTCCCGGCATAAACACAACGTCCTTTATTTCGATCGGCTTCCCCAGGCGGTTGCCGGCCGTACGTAATTTCAGACAAGCCTCGAGGGAATCCCCGCTGCCTCCATTTCTTTCTTCAGATCGGATATTTTAACCTCTCCGAAATGGAAGATCGATGCCGCAAGACCGGCGTCGACTCTAGGCAGGGCTTTGAACAGGTCGATGAAGTCCGAAATCCTTCCGGCACCGCCGGAAGCGATGACGGGCACGCTTACGGCATCGCAGACCGCCGCAAGCATCTCTATGTCAAAGCCGCGTTTTACACCGTCCGTATCTATTGAGTTGAGAACGACCTCGCCGGCGCCGTTATCGACGCAGCGTCTGATCCATGATATCGCTTCAAGCCCCGTATCCTCCCGGCCGCCCTTGGCAAAGACGCGGAACTCGTTCCCTACGCGTTTTACATCCGCGGAGAGCACTACGCACTGGTCGCCGTACAGCTTTGCGGCCTCGCCTACCAGCGAAGGATTCCTTATTGCGCCTGAATTTACGGACACCTTATCCGCACCGCATTTCAGAACTCTGTCAAAATCCGCAACGGTATTGATTCCGCCTCCGACCGTCAGAGGAATAAAAACGTTTTTCGCTGTTTCGCACAGTATTTCCGTAAACAGCCTGCGTCCGTCGGATGAAGCCGTGATATCGTAAAACACAAGCTCGTCCGCTCCGCAGCTGCTGTAGTATTTCGCAAGCTCAACGGGGGAGTTTACGTCTCGCAGCCCCTCAAAGTTCACGCCCTTGACGACTCTGCCGTCGCGAACGTCGAGACAGGGTATAATTCTCTTGGTTATCATCGGCCTTCCGCCTTTCCGCCCTCGGCGGCCGCTACGGCCTCTTTAAGGTCGATGGCGCCCGTGTAATAAGCTTTTCCTATTATTGCTCCGTGAATGCCGAGCCCGGCGAGAGCGATGACGTCGTCCATTGAGGACACGCCTCCGGACGCGATGATGTCCATATCGAGACGCTTTGACATATCTCTGTAAAGCTCCCTGTTTGTTCCCTTCATCGCTCCGTCCCTGGAAATATCCGTGCATATTACGGTTTTTATACCGAATCCGCGCATTTTCTCGCAGAGCTCCATGGCTTCGATTCCGCCGGACTCCGTCCAGCCCCTGATCGCGGCAAATCCGTCCTTTATATCCACGCCGACGGCTATCATGTCGCCGAACCGTGCAGCCGCTTCTGCCGCGAAATCCGGATCCGTGACTGCCGCAGTGCCCAGAATGACACGGTCGATTCCGGCCTCCGCATAACGCTCTATTACATCCATGGATCTGATTCCTCCGCCGATTTCGACGAAAAGACCGGTTTCCTCTTTAACCGCCTTCACAATGCCGAAATTCGGTGTTCCGCCGTTTTTGGCGCCCTCGAGATCCACCATATGTATTCTCGATGCTCCCGCTTCCCTGAATTTCCGGGCAACTTCTACGGGATTTTGGCTGTATACCGTTTTCTGACTGTAATCTCCCTTGAAGAGGCGCACCGCCTCTCCGCCGTAAAGATCAATCGCGGGATAAATAATCATTTTCGTTCCTCCTCACAGTTCGCAGAAGGCCTTAAGTATCGCAAGGCCTACATCGCCGCTCTTTTCGGGGTGGAACTGGCAGCCCATAACATTGCCTCTCGCCACGGCGGCGGTCAGCATCGCGCCGTACTCGGCAACCGCAAGCACGGACTCTTCGCAGTCCGTTGCATGGAACGAATGCACGAAATACACGCAGTCTCCGGGCTTTGTGTACTTAAAGAGCGGGTGCTGTTCCCCCCTGAAAATCAGGGCGTTCCAGCCCATGTGCGGAATCTTGAGGCCGGCCGGGACAACGTCTGAAATGGGTTTTACGGAGCCCGGAATAAGCCCCAGGCCCTCGTGCTCTCCGTATTCGTAGCCCTTTTCAAAGAGCAGCTGCATGCCGAGGCATATTCCCATAACCGGCTTGCCCTTCTCCGCCTCAGACTTCAGGACCTCGCCGAGTCCCGAGTCCTTCAGCTTGGCGGCTGCGTCTCCGAAGGCGCCTACGCCCGGAAGAATGATTCTGTCCGCAGAGCGGATTATTTTTTCATCGGAGGTAACCGTAACCTCCTCGCCGATTTTGGCAAAAGAGCTTTCAAGCGAGAAGAGGTTGCCTACCCCGTAATCGATAATTGCTATCATTAAAGAACTCCCTTTGTGGAAGGTATTTCGTTTGCGAATTCCTTATCTATGGCCACAGCCTCTCTGAGGCTTCTGCCGGCGGATTTAAAGCAGCCCTCGATAATATGGTGCGAGTTTCTGCCGGTAAGCATTCTGATGTGCAGAGCACATTCCGCCTGTCTTGAAAATGCCAGCCAGAACTCCTCGACAAGCTCCGTATCGAATTCGCCGACCTTCTCCGAGGGGATGTCCATGTCGTAAACAAGGCAGGCTCTTCCCGAAAAATCGACGGCGGTCAGTATCAGGGACTCGTCCATCGGCAGGACGGTGTCGCCGTATCTGTGAATCCCTCTCTTGTCTCCGAGAGCATCCTTAAAAGCCTTTCCGAGAGCGATGCCGATGTCCTCGGCGGAATGGTGGCAGTCAACATCGAGGTCCCCTTTGCAGCTCACCTTAAGATCGAATCTGCCGTGCGACGCGAACAGCGTCAGCATGTGGTTCATGAAGCCCATGCCCGTATCGATTTCGCTCTTTCCGGAGCCGTCAAGCTCAAGGAACAGCGAAATATCCGTTTCGGCTGTTTTTCTGTTAATCTGTGCTTGTCTCATATCATTTCACGGCCGCCGTGCGGCCTTCCCCCGATTTTGTATGTTTTTCAGAGCTCCGCGAGAATCTTCTTTACCTCACGGATAAAGATATCCATCTCTTCCGGGCTTCCCACCGTTATGCGGTTGTAATCCCTGAGCCTGGGAGTTTCAAAGTGTCTTATCAGTATTCCGGCCTCCTTCAGCCTTGTATAAAGCTCAAGACCGGATATCGCATTATGCTTTGCAAACAGGAAGTTTGAAGACGAATCCGTCATTTCAAAGCCCAGCTCCTTAAGAGCGGCCGCCGTCCTCTCTCTCATGGCCTTAACCTTTCCCACGCAGTCCGCAAAATACTTCGCATCGGCAAGAGCTCCGACTCCGGCCGCTGCCGTCATACGGTTAACATTGTACGGATTTGTGGAAAATCTCAGCGTGTTTATATCGGCAATCAGCTCTTTGCAGGCAATACCCATACCGAGTCTGCCTCCCGCAAGCGAGCGGGACTTCGAAAACGTCTGTGTTACGAGAAGATTCTGATATTTATTGATCAGAGAAACGGCACTCTCTCCGCCGAAATCGACGTAGGCCTCATCGATGACGACAATATTGTCCGGATTGCCCGCAATTATCCTCTCGATATCCGCGATAGGCAGCGCGATGCCCGTCGGCGCATTCGGATTGGCAATGAAAACGGTGCCGTGTACGCCGATGTAATCGTCGGGATTGAGAGAGAAATCCTCTCTGAGAGGAATGACCATTGAAGGAACGCGGTTTATTTCGGCAAATACTTTGTAAAAGCCGTAAGTTATATCCGCAAAAACAGCGGGAGTATTATCATCGCAGAATGCAGAAAACGCAAAGTTCAGTATCTCGTCCGAACCGTTTGTAAATACTATTTCATCCTTATCAATGCCGAAGGCCTGAGCTCCCGCCGCTCTCAGCTCCCTGAGATCGGGATCCGAATAAAGCTGAAGATCTCCCGCCTGCTGTCTTGCCAGCCTCTGCGCTATCGGCGACGGCGGATAAGGCGATTCGTTTGTGTTGAGCTTGACGTATTTTCTTCCCTGAGGCTGCTCGCCGGGTACGTAAGGCTCGAGAGCGCTGAATTTTTCACTGAAAAAGCGGCTCATTATTATATCTTCTTTCTTTTTATCTGTTATGTTTTCCGATAATCCGTTTTTTCGGAAACCGGATATATCCGTTCCGCATTATCGCGGCCGCGATGCTTCGGTTTACGGATCAACTTCCGGAGCCCGGCACGGACTGTTATTTTATTGCCTTTTTGTGTGTTCTGATGACAGCGCTTTCCGCATGTCCCGTAAGACCTTCCCTGCGTGCAAAATAGGCAACATCCTCAGCTACCTTATCCAGCGCCGCCGCAGTGTAATATGTGTATTGCGTCTTCTTGATGAAATCGTCAACTCCGAGCGGGCTTGAAAACTTTGCTGTTCCGCTCGTGGGAAGCGTGTGATTAGGTCCCGCAAAATAGTCTCCGAGAGCCTCGGGGCAGTTTCTGCCCATGAATACGGAGCCGGCATGTCTTACCGAATCCAGCAGGCCGAAGGGATCGTCCACGCAGAGCTCAAGGTGCTCCGGAGCAATTTCATTTGATATTTCTATCGCGTTCATGAGGTCCTCGGCTACAATGATCTGTCCGTTGTTGTCGACGGAGGCTCTTGCGATTTCGGCTCTGTCGAGCAGCGGAATCTGTCTTTCGAGCTCCGCGCTTACCTTCACCGCCAGCTCTTCGGAATCCGTCACCAATACGGCGCTTGCCATTTTATCGTGCTCGGCCTGAGAAAGCATGTCAGCCGCTACCACGGCGGGATCGTTCTTTCCGTCAGCAACGATGAGTATCTCGCTGGGGCCCGCGATCATATCGATCGAAACTCTGCCGAAGACCTGCTTTTTGGCCTCTGCGACGAATGCGTTTCCGGGGCCGACGATCTTGTCGACCTTCGGAATGCTTTCCGTTCCGTAAGCCAGGGCCGCTATTGCCTGAGCTCCGCCTACCTTGAATATTCTGTCCACGCCTGCGACCGATGCCGCCGCGAGAATTACGGGATTAATCTTCCCTTCCGCATTCGGAGGAGTCACCATGACGACCTCCGGAACGCCCGCAATCTTTGCGGGAATTGCATCCATCAGAACAGTAGACGGATATGCCGCGGTTCCGCCCGGCACGTAAAGACCCGCGCGGTCTACCGGAATAATCTTCTGGCCGATGACCACACCGGGCTCATCGTTGATGATGAAGCTGTTTCTCTTCTGTCTCTCGTGGAACTTTCTTATGTTGGCAGCCGCCCTCTTTAAGATGTCCAGAAACTCGGGAGCGACGGATGCTACGGCCTCGTCGATTTCCTCTTTAGTCACAGCCAGCGACGAAAGCTCCGCCCTGTCAAATTTTCTGCAGTAATCGAGCACGGCCCCGTCGCCGCGCTTTTTCACGTTATCGATAATGTCCGAAACAATGGCGCTTACGTCCACGGTCGGAGCGGTTCTCGCGAATATTTCGCTTGCCGGAACCTCGCCGAATTTATAAATTCTAATCATTTTTCTTCTCTTTTCCGCCCGTTTCGCGGGTTTTACTGTATTTTCCGAAGAATTTGTCCGAAAAGTCAGTCCTGACGCAATTGCGCGCAACAGCCCTTCAGATATCAGTCTTTCTTTATTTTTTCAAACCTTCGGCAACCTTTTCCACGGTTTCTCTCTTGAATCTGCAGGATGCCTTGTTGGCAATGAGCCTTGCGCTTATATTTACAATCTCTTCCTTAACTTCAAGATCGTTTTCCTTAAGCGTAGTGCCGGTCTCAACTATATCCACAATTACGTCGGACAGTCCGAGAATCGGAGCTATCTCGATCGAACCGTTAAGGTGTATGATATCTATATCGCGGCCCACCGAGCCGTAATAATCCTTTGCGATATTCGCAAACTTAGTCGCAACGCGGAGCGTTCCCTCTCCGTTGTCCGTAAAGCTCTTCGGCGCCGCAACGCACATTCTGCACTTGCCGGTATCGAGGTCCAGAAGCTCGAAAACATCCGGATTGTATTCAAGCAGGATATCCTTTCCGGCCACGCCGATATCGGCTGCGCCTCTCTCGACGTAAATCGCAACGTCGGAGGGCTTCACCCAGAAGTACCTTACCTTCTTTTCCGCATTTTCGAATATCAGCTTTCTGCTGTTTTCAAGAACCGAAGGACATTCAAAGCCTGCCTCCGCAAATCTTGCGTAAACCTTCTCGCCGAGTCTTCCCTTGGGCAGCGCCACGTTTAAGAAGCCGTCGTCCTCCGGAATTCTGTCTATTCTCTCCAGCCTGTCGGCATACACTGCAAAGCCGATGGCATCCGATTTCCTGTGAAGCTTTCTCATAAGCTTCGAGTACATACCGCCCGAGAGCACCTCGTCCGGAATGCCGCCCACAAATCCGTTGAATATTATTCCGTTGTAATAATTGATATCCGCCGTAACGGAGAAATCCAGCCGGATATTTCCGGCCTCGGGACTCTCCGAAAGCATCGCCAGAATTCTGCCGAGCGATGTTCCCTTTATCTCCGGGAGCTCTTTTTCTGCATCGCCGATGGCGCAGCCTACGCTGAGCAGTCTCTGCAGCCTGTCCGCTGTCTCAGCCGCTCCGCACTCCTCGCACAGCGCTCTGATTTCGTGCATGTTCTTGCTGCCGATGGCCCTGAACAGCCTTGCGGCAGCATCGCCCGAAATGCCTCCGGCATCGATTACATCCTCAAGCAGCGACAGGTCCGAAATCGCAAGCATGCGGTTTTCAGAAAGCAGCGAAAGGCTCTCCGCAGCGAGAAGGATGACAGCGGCGGCGTCCCTTTCGGGAACCGTTCCGAAGCATTCGAGACCTATCTGCATGGATTCTCCGAACGAATTTGCTCCGCGCCCCACCCTGTAAACATTCTCGTTATAGCACAGCCTCCGGGTTTCATCCGGTGTATCCTTGCTGTTCTTTATTATCGACAGAGTGACGTCGGGCTTTAACGCCATGAGCTTTCCGTTCGTATCGGTGAACGTAATAACATTATCAGATACAAGGAAATCCTTATTGTTCGCATAAAGATCGTACTCCTCGAACTTGCTCATGCGGTAACAACTGTAGCCGCGCGACACATAAAGCGAACGAAGCGAGAAAATCAGCTTCTCACTGTTAAAAATCACAGACTCGTTCACACTCATCTTATTTATCCTCTCCCGTCGATGCGGCCTCTTTCTCAGTATTCTTTACCCCTGCTCCGAGCCTCGCAATGGTCTCCAGATATCCTCCGGAGCCGTAATTCAGGCACTTGGACACTCTGCCGATGGTGGCCGTAGACAGACCTGTCTTTTCAACTATCATCTGGTAGCTGTCGCCCTTGTTGAGCAATATTGCCGCCTCCAGCCTCTGTGCCATATCCTGTATCTCCTTAACCGTACAGAGATCCTCGAAATACTTATAGCAGTCCTCTACGGTTTCAAGCTTCAGAATACTCTCAAAAAGTCTGTCTATCGCATCAGATTTAATATTCATTACTTTTTCCTCAACATTTCCTTATAAAACTGTTTAATAATATAACCGACTTATTCTATAAACCGGTAAAAACAAAAACTGGTTAAAAAAACCGGGCCTGCAAAGGCTCCGTGAGACCGTCCGGATTCCCCGTCAGCTCCCTCTCCCTTCGCAGGCCTATATTTTACCACTTTAATGCGTGAAAGTCAAGAAAAATCGCATATTTCACAGCAATTTTCACATCTTAGTGCGCAGGAAGCGCCGGAGAGAGATTACAGCCACTCACATGGACGGAAAATCAAGCAGCTCTTCCGGCCTGCAGCCCAAAACATCCGCGAGCGCCAGCACGCTTTTAAAAGATGCCTTGGCAATATCTTTTGTTCTGAGCTCATATTGCTGCAGAGTACGGAGGTTCACTCCGGATTTTTCTGCAAGTTCCTTTTGCGAAAAACCGCAGTTTTTCCTCAAAAGCTGAAGCTTCGCCGTGGTTTTACGCTCCGTAACAAGCGCATTTATCGTGTCGGCCGCTTTTTCTTCTCCTGCCTCATGCAGAGGATTGTACAGTGCGCAAAGTTCTTTCATAGAAACCGCATTTCTGATTTCCTTAAACGGCATACCGCTTGACCACTGATAATACGCCAAAATCCAACCGCACCAGTATTCGGGCGAATAATCATATTCGGTTTGCGGCTCCGGAAAAGATCTGTTAACACCCGATCTTTCGATAACATCGATGGCAAGCTCGGTGCCCGACCGTCCGGATACCAAGCTCGGATTACCTTTCCCGAATGACTCGGAGAGACCGCAGCCGATAAACAGATCCATAAACTCATCTATGCCAAGACCGCATCGATTTACCGCATAATCGAACGCCTCGCCGAGGTTATCCTCGGCATCCGTCAGGTATTGTTCATCGTAAGCGCGGATCATCCGGTTTCATCTCCTCTCTGATAATATCGCGCATGAAAATACCGTTTATATCACCGTTTTCAAGCTCCTTGTAAAAAGCCGATCTGGCTGCATCGTCACGGGCTTTTTTCTTTGCATAGTACATATAATTTTCCGCCGTGGTATAATCCATAAACCTCAATGCCTCAAAAGCTTTGGGCGATTTCAGCACATACTGCTCACCGAGCTTACCGAGCCGCATCGCTCTGCCCAACTGAGCCAAAGATATCGAATTCATCACGAACGAACGGACAAAGGAAAAATAGGAATCATCGGCCCTATAACCGACAATCAAATCCGCCTTCCCATAATCCGGAAGGAAATTTTCGGTCAGATATTTTATTCCCAGAGCCGCAACCGGTGTATGGACCCGTCCCCTCCGATTAACCAAAAGAATCGCAAGCCAATTTAAAACCGTATATTCATCGTCCGAAAGATTCAAAATTTTCAAACCGTCGGTCTCGATTTCGTACCTGTTCGCAAATCCGTTTTTATCCTCCGTGCACGCCCATTCCTTTGCAAGCTCAATATGCTCCGTGCAATAAAAGCCCCTGCCGTAATCGTTATAAGACTTCCCCAATCCGTATTGCGGGCTCTCAATTACGGCCTGTGACCCGTGATACAACGTAAGCTTTCCCAAACAAATTACCTCCACAGACGTACTTTCGATTAATTATACCACTACAGAAGTAGTTTGTCAACCAACAGGTGCAAAAATTGCACCAACACCAAAGCAAAATGTGCATGTTTGGCACATTGCAGCTTGCCGAAAAGTGCCAAACAGTCAGCGATCATTAACAATCCTTGTCTCTCGAATATCATTTCTTTAAATAGACCTTGTTCTCTCCCCTGCCGACAGCTTCAATTAGTCCAAGGTCACGCATCTGTTTTGCGATAGTATAAGTTCTCGTTCTTTTCAAATCAAGCAGGTTGCCGATTTCATCGTCGGTTATATGCCCGTTTGCATTGATATAATCAAGCACTTTCTGCATCTGAGAAGTCACTGAATGCTCCTTGGAGGCTTCTTCATCGGAATCCGAATTCATGTTCGGTAAGCTGATTTTGAATGTATTGGTTGTTACTTCAATCCGAGGCTTCTCCGATGCAGCGGAATACAGACTGAATATTCTTCGTATACCGGTACCGTAACTTTCAATTAAACGCAGCCGATGGAATACTTCGGCCAGATTCTTGTTTCTCGGTTGAGAGATTCCGGTGCGAATATCGTCCGGAGAAAGACCGGGAAGGAGTCCGCCGAGAGAAATGAATTCCATTTTCTTATCGGTAACATTGATAATAATACTACCGCTGTAACCGTAATCCCTATGAACAATTGCATTCAGCAGTGCTTCACGTATAGCCTCTTCGGGATAGTCTCTTTTATCCGTCCGCAAAACACCGTCGATAACAGAGCTTGTCCGGTTGCACAGCGCCAAATAATTAATTGTATCTTCAAATTGTTTGAACACAGATCCTCCGAACTCCTTACTGTCACGGAATACAGTGCAGTCATCATCGCAGAATGCAGCAACCTTTATTGTATGCATGCATTGATCCGAGAGAATCAGCGCAAGGTTGGAATAAATTCCATCATTTTTCTGAGTAATACCCAAAGCCCTATACTTTTCAGTTGAAAATTCAACACCGTATAGGTCAAAAAATCTTTTGGCAGCTTCGAACGTCAGCTCCTGGTTCAGCGAACGGTTAGCTTCAAACTCATCTCCGTCGCTTTCCTTTATCATCTGACGGATTTGTTCAGGTGACGCGGATACGCTGGATGTTCCCTGGCGAACATAGACTCCGTTTGACCTTAATCCTTTTGCCTTCAGGTAATAGGGTTTGTTCGTGCCTTCGCTTACCGTAATACGTATTACCTTGTTTTCCTGAATGAAAAAACGCACAAACATTGTTACATCCGGCATAATGGCATCGCGGATACCGTTGGTAATACGCGTGTACTCCTTATCCACATCTGTCAATCCGACCGCATTTCCGTTGTTGTCTATCCCTACATACAAAATGCCTCCGTCGGTGTTGGCAAATGCAATAACTTCTTTATATATTTCTTCAGTAAACTGAGATTTGAATTCAATGTTCTCGGTTTCAACAAACATATTCGCACCTCCTGACAAGAACTCTGATAATAATACATATTATACTCACAAAATTCGTTTTGTCAAGCGGACAAAGCGAATTTTCAGCGACTTTTCAGTGAATTTTCGCTTTGTCCGCTTTTTCACAGCATGAAATGCTCTCCAACCGTGAATATTCACTTGCCGGGGGGGATTATCTTTGATTTGTTTTTATCGGGGAACCTATTGTTCACCACTTGAACTTCTTGCTTTCCTCGTACAGATACCAGGCTTCAAATTCCTTATCCGCTTTTTCCTTTTT
>JAKSPQ010000022.1 GCA_024404665.1 Clostridia bacterium | reverse complement strand
GGATCTTGAACACTATAACTAGTAGATTTACCAGCACCAGGGTTTGAGAGTAGTGTAATTTCATAGGGATCTTGAACTTGTTATTTCGCCCGGAATGAAATTCAAAGGTTTGAGAGTAGTGTAATTTCATAGGGATCTTGAACAACAAAAGGTTTTATACGATAAGTTTTCTGATAACATTCAGTTTCACTCACAATGGGTGTTAAAACCAACGATTGGGAAAAGGGCGCTAATAGATTATTTCATCAAAAAAGGTGCATCACTTAGACGCTCGGATACAACAATATCTGGGACAACGGTGATGATTGTTAAAAATCAAAAAAAATCAGGTAATGTTATTTTGATGTCTGAGCCCGGTACTATTTGTGCTTTATTATCCCAGAAATTGCGGGGAGATACTAATTGGATTTTTGTTAGTCCACGATTTGACAGTAATAATAAGATTGATCAATTATCCCTAAATGACCCAAGTCTGTTCGATTTTAAACCATATTATGCATTTGAATAAACCCAAGGAGGATAATAATGGCACTAGAATTATACGACCTTTATTTAGAAATGGATGATGGCACTGAATTGTTGATATCCGATTACAAAAATGGATGGTTGCCCAATAATATTAGTTTATCAAGTACGTATGGAAATCCGATAAAGACTGTAAAAGGAGATTATTCATATGTGATTAATCACTTTGAAGAGTATTATTATCAAATTGATTTAGCTTGCCGCAAGTATATTGGTTCCCCGTTTATGACTTTTGAACATTCATTACACGATACCAAAATGCACCGATTGTTATCTTTAGCATTTAACGATACTGTGACCCCGAGTCAATACGAACTGTTCAAGGAATACTCAACGATTATAAAAAGAAACAATGCTTCTGGCATTTATCTCTTTAAAGACTATGATGTTGGATTACTACTAATAAATAACATTGCCATTGTCGTTTCAAAGGCTGCGCTGTTGTTCTCTAGTATAAGATTTTTTCGACTCAATTCAGTTCAAATAATATAATTTTTCTACCCTTCAAAAGCTTTGGCCTTTAGGGAATATGAGGAAATACACGGATTATGATAACCGGTTTTTTCAAATTTGGAGGTCTTCATAAATGAGCAATCTGCAATCCCTCCTCCGTACCACAACAGAGGAGACTGCCGAAAAGGTGGATTGGACATCGGCGTGGGCAGAGAAGTATCCGGTGCTGGCGAGGTATCAGGATGAAGTTGATGTGGAGAAGTATGCGGCGGAGCTGAGGGAGTTGTTGTCATCGCTGAGAGAGACGTATGGATACAGCGAGAGGGATGCAATGCTCGTTCTTAAGGATATCCTCGCGCATGAGTATCTGGACAAAGGCAAAAACGGAAGAAGGCATAAAAAATGATCTACGATATTTCACAGCCGGTGTTTGAGTTCGTTGTGTTTCCGGGGGATCCGGCGCCGGTGGGAGAGAGGATTTATGAGCTCGAAAAGGGCGATATATGCAATCTGACGGTGTTTTCGATGTGCGCGCACAACGGGACACATGTGGATGCACCTTATCATTTTCTGGAAAAGGGAAAGAAGATAGGCGGGATTGCTTTGGAGAAGTTTGTCGGAAAGGCGTATGTGGCAAGTGCCGAGGGTGATGTGACGGCGGACGATGCGGAAAGGATTCTGCGCGTGGCGGCGGCATCGGTCAGAGGGGCGGAGAAGCGGATCCTGATAAAGGGGAAGGCTAACGTCAGCATCGGGGCCGCGCGGGTGTTCGCGGAGGCGGGCGTTGATCTCATCGGCAATGAGTCGCAGACGGTGGGGCCTGAGGAGGCGCCGACGGAGGTGCATAAGGTGCTTTTGGGGGCCGATGTCGTGCTGCTCGAGGGCATAAGGCTCGGCGACGTGCCGGACGGGGCGTATTACCTGAACTGTGCGCCGCTCAATCTCGGCGAGGCCGACGGGGCGCCCTGCAGGGCGGTTCTGGTCGATCTTTGACAGCATCGGCGAATGTATAATATGCGGTCCTTCCGAAAACGGTTTTGTGAATACACAGATAAGGGTACTGAACGAATATAAGACACGGTAGGCTCAAAGGGATTCAGACAATCACGAATACGGTTTATTTGAAGAGCAAGCTGTTTTTTCGTAGGATTGACCAAATATTAAAACAGTAGACAGGAGACAACAAAGTGAACAGGGAATTTGTCAGAACTTTAAAATATGCGTTTTTTGCGGCATCGGCGGGGATTATTCAGATAGGTTCGTTCGCGCTGCTCAATGAGGTGCTGCATCTGCCTTATTGGGTGAGCTATCTTGTGGCGCTCTGCCTCAGCGTTTTGTGGAATTTTACGTTGAACAGACGGTTTACGTTCAAGAGCGCAGCCAACGTTAAAAAGGCAATGCTGCTCGTGTTTCTGTACTATCTGGTGTTTACGCCGCTCAGTACGCTGTTGGAGCATGCGCTGACGTCGGCAGGATGGAACGAGTATCTCGTGACGGCGGTGAATATGATTCTGAATTTCGTGACGGAGTTTCTGTATCAGAGATTTGTGGTGTTCGGAAAGTCGATTGATACAAATACGCAGGCATTGCATACAGATAACAAGGATTAATCGGAAAACAGAAGAGGCTTTCCGGTGGATTATACGGAGACGTCAGAGCAGTCGCGGACTGTTTGGCGTCTCCTTTTTTGGGGGGCAGTGCCGTGATCGGAGTTGAATAATTATATATAATTTTATCGATTATATGTATATTTTGAAAAAACACAAAAAAAACTTGAAATTCGGCGGGTTTTGTTGTATCATTATATTGATTTATTATAAAATATGCCTGCGCGGGGATAATTCCCGGGGCGGGCGCGAAAAAGGAGATATTCCATGGATAAAAATTGTGTAAAAGTCGGTATCATCGGCTGCGGCGGAATCGCCAACGGCAAGCATATGCCCTCGCTTTCAAGACTTAAGAATGTTAAGATGGTCGCCTTCTGCGACATCATCGGGGAACGCGCCGCAAAGGCAAAGGATAAGTTCGGTACGCCGGACGCTCTCGTATGCACCGATTACCGCGATCTGCTCGCGGATAAGAGCATCGATGTAGTCCATGTCTGCACGCCCAACCGCTGGCACTCCATTATCACCGTAGATGCCCTTGAGGCCGGCAAGCACGTAATGTGCGAAAAGCCGATGGCCATCAATTCCGCCGAGGCCAAGAAGATGCTCGATGCCGCCGAGAGAACCGGCAAGAAGCTTACGATAGGCTATCAGACCCGTCAGCGCGCGGACGCGAGATATCTGAAGACCGAGTGCGACGCGGGAACTCTCGGAGATATTTATTACGCAAAGGCCACCGCGGTTCGCCGCAGAGCGGTTCCCACCTGGGGCGTTTTCCTTGACGAGTACGCTCAGGGCGGCGGTCCCCTCATCGATATCGGCACCCATGCGCTCGATCTTACCCTCTGGATGATGAACAACTATAAGCCCAAGTACTGCGTCGGCACGAATTACCATGCCCTCAACAAGCAGACAAACCAGGGCAACGACTGGGGCAACTGGGATCCCGATAAGTTCACCGTTGAAGACTGCGCCTTCGGCTTCGTCGTAATGGAGAACGGCGCAACAATCACTCTGGAAGCCTCCTGGGCTCTCAACGTTCTGGACGCCCGCGAGGCCATAACTCAGCTCTGCGGCACCCTGGGCGGCGCCGATATGCTTGACGGTCTCCGCTTCAACGGCATAAGAAACAATCAGAAGTATATGTTCAAGCCCCAGCTCGGCGGCGCCGGAGCTGCCTTCTACGATGCAAAGAAGGAGCCCTCCATGTCCGATATCGAGGCTGAGCAGTGGATCAATGCCGTAGTAAACGATACCGATCCCTGCGTACTGCCTTACCAGGCCTATACCGTAACCCGCATCCTTGAGGGCCTCTATGAGTCGGCCAAGACACAGGATATTTACAGATTTTAATATTTGAAAGGATAAATCAACATGAAACTTTGCGTTCTCGAGAACCTCTACGGTTCAAAGACTCTTGAGGAATCTCTTCAGATTCTCACATCTCTCGGCGTTCATACCGTTGAAATCGGTGCCGGAGGATATCCCGGAAAGGCTCACTGCAATCCCGCGGAGCTTCTTGCCGATGAGAAAAAGCTCGCCGCATGGCAGCAGCTTTTCAACAAATACGACGTCGAGATCGCCGCCCTCGCCTGCCACGGCAACCCCCTCCATCCCGATAAGGAGCTCGCCGCTGCCTGGGACGAGGATTTCCGCAACGCGATTCTCCTTGCCGAAAAGATCGGCGTAAAGACCATCGTCGGCTTCTCCGGCTGCCCCGGCGACAGCGATAAGTCCAAGTATCCGAACTGGGTAACCTGCCCCTGGCCCGAGGACTTCCTCAAGATCCTTGACTGGCAGTGGAACAAGAAGCTCATCCCCTACTGGAAGAAGATGGGCAAGTTCGCCGTAGAGCACGGCGTAGAGCACATCGCTTTTGAGATGCATCCGGGCTTCTGCGTATACAATCCCGAGACTCTCTTAAGACTCCGCAAGGCAGTTGGCCCCGTCATCGGCGCGAACCTTGACCCCTCGCACCTCATCTGGCAGGGAATGGATCCCGTTGCCGTCTGCCGCGAGCTCAAGGGCGCAATCTATCACGTACACGCCAAGGACACAAAGCTTGACAAGTACAACATCGCAAAGAACGGCGTGCTTGACACGAAGCACTATTCCGATGAGCTCGGCAGAGCATGGGTATTCAGAGCCGTCGGCTTCGGAAACAGCGAGAGCTATTGGAGAGATTTCGTATCGAACCTCAGACTCTGCGGCTACGACGGAGTCCTCTCCATTGAGCATGAGGACAGCGTCATGACCATCGATGAGGGCCTCAAGAAGGCAATCTCCGTGCTCGGCCCGATCGTAATGACCGAGGATAAGCCCCGCACAATGTCCTGGGCTTGAGCTTGCGCTGCGCGCAAGCTCCGAGCAGAGATTTCACTGCAGACCCGGCAGTTCCTGCTGAAATATCCTTGATGAAAAGGAATACTAAAAATGATCTACGAAACAATTAAGCTTTGGGATGAGCATCCGGAGGCGACGCTGACCTCCTACTGCCCCGATATGACAAAGGAGCTTCACCTGACTCCCCGCAAGACCGTCATCGTCTGCCCCGGCGGAGGCTACCACTTCCTCTCCGACAGAGAAGCCGAGCCCATCGCCTTCAGGTTCATGGCCGCGGGCTTCAACGCATTCATTCTGAGATACAGCGTGGCTCCGAACATCACTCCCTGGGCTCCTCAGATCGAGGCCGCCCTCGCCATCAAATATCTGCGCGAGAACGCGGAAAAATACAACATCGATCCCGAGAGAATCTTCATCGCCGGCTTCTCGGCCGGAGGACACGTTGCCGCGTCGGCAGGTACTCTCTGGAATCATAAGGAAGTCAGAGACGCCATCGGCGTGACGTCCGGTGAGGCTCCCGAGGGCATCAACCGTCCCGACGGTACCATTCTCAGCTACCCCGTAATCACTCTGGTTCACGGCAAGCACAAGAATTCCTTTAAGAATCTCTGCGCCGAGGAGGAGCCGACCGTTGATTCCATTGGCGCCTTCGCGCTCGACAAGAGCGTTGACGACGGCACATCTCCCGCCTTCCTCTGGCACACGTTCACCGATGAGCTCGTTCCCGTGGAGTGCACGCTTCAGTACGCATCGGCTCTTGCCGCACATAAGATTCCCTGCGAGGTTCACATTTACCCCGAGGGCAACCACGGCCTCTCTCTGGCCAACGAATTCGTTTATTCCGGCAAGCCGGCGTCCGAGCGCCCCTACGTTCAGAACTGGATTGACCATGCGATCGCATGGGTAAATGCCTTCCATAAATGATTTTATCAAAAAAACACGCCGCGGCGGCAATGCTGCTCGCATGCCTTTTGACTGTCTCCTGCGTCGGCTGTACGCAGGGGACGCCCGCGGTCACGACCGATGCTGCGGATACAGAAACCTCGGCCCCCGCGGAAGAGCTGCTTGATCTTAAGGAATATAAGGTCATAAGGCCCGAAAAAGCGGATAAGGACGTCGTCGACTCCGCCGTAACCGTAAAAAATGCTTTAAGCACCGAAAACTTTATAATGCCGATAGAAACAGACTGGATAAGGGATGTGTCACAGCTCCCCCCGAAGGCCTGCGAAATACTTGTCGGACATACCAACCGCCCCGAGAGCGAGGAGGTCTATAAAACCGTTCGCGATGACGAGACCGTCATCCGGGTTTTCCCGGAGAGCGGAAGAATTGTCGTTGCCGGCGGCGGATCGGCCGCGCTTCAGAGGGCCGCGGAAGCGTTCTGCGGACTTGTATCCGATACGCTGACGCTACCGCAAAGCACATCCGTTGTGAAAACGGGGAAGGAGCACACCGTGACTTCTCTTTCTGTCGACGGAAAGCCGATAACGGATTTCTGTCTCGTCACTGAGGCGAAGGCGGACCGCGACGTAAAAGCCGCGGCCTTCGTGTTCGCTGAGCGCATAAAGGAATACACGGGCTTTTCTCTGAAAACCGTGACGGGAGCCGCGCCCGCGGGTATGTCTCCGATCACCTTTGAAAAGAACGACGCAGCGGAGATAATAACCGATGTCTCATCGTCCGGAATATCTCTGAAGGCACCCGGTGGGTATGTCGTTTCGGCTGCCGCATCCCTTGCCGACAGCTTTGTGCCTGAGGGCTCGGCGGGAGCCGTGACCGCCCCCGCTTCCTCCGGAAAGCGCCCGGCGTTTACGCCCACGGAGCGCCCGGACTACATTGCAGACCGCTTCGGCACCGTGCCTGTGGCCCTTGTCGACCAGAAAAACGCCTGCGCCGCGATTTACGACTTCGCGCCCGTGCTTTCGGGCGGACAGCCCGCGCTCAAGAGCACGTTTGCACCGTCGGCGTCCGCGGGCTTTACCTTCGGAAAGAACTACGGACAGCGCATAGACGAATTCAGGGTCAGATTCAGCGAAAAGAGAGCCGGACTTGTGGCCGGGTTTACATCGTCCTCAGGATATGTTGCTCTCGCCGATCTTGAGACCGGAAAATGCATCTGGGAGCAGGATCTCAGCGGCATGGGACCGCACTCGGCAGACTATATCCCGAACGGCAACGTCGCGCTGGCGCTTTCCGGCAACTCGGACGATTCCAAGGCCTGCGTAAGGGTGTATTTTACGTCGTCCGGCAAGAAAAACGAGTCGCATTACGTTTCCGTGAATTTCTCGGGAGCTCACGCCGTCGTCTGGGACGACGTAAGAGGAGTGCTCTGGGCATTCGGCTATTCGTTCGTGAAGGCCTATTACCTCGGAAGCGATCCCTCGTCTCCGGTTCTCACGGAAATTCCGTGCTATACGTCGAACATTACCATGGGAGGACACGATCTGTCCGCAGTGCCCGGAAATGACGATCTTCTTTTCCTCGGCGGCAACGGCTGCGCCGTATTCAACAAGACAACCGGAAGCGTTCAGAAATCGTCCTCGGGACTGCTTCAGAACGGCGGAACCAAGTGCATCTGCGCGCTGCCCGACGGACAGGGAGGCATAATGATGTTCGAAACCGTGGCCGCGAACGTTTACGCATCGCACGATACGGATACGCTTTTTGTCTGGAAAATTCCGGCGGGAGCTCAGGGCTCGCCCCTGAACGCCGCGGATGTGTCGGGGAAGATTCCCGTGACCTTCTCATCGCGCGCGTTTTACAAGGCGCGTGTTATAGATCCGTTTTATAACCGTTGAAACAGGTGAAAATATGAACATTCAGGGACTGAACAAGGTGACGCTGCTCGATTATCCCGGGCACGTCGCATGTACGGTTTTTACGGGGGGCTGCGATTACCGCTGCCCCTTCTGCCATAACTCTCAGCTCGTGCTGCAGCCGGCCTTCTCTCCGATCGATGAGGAGGAGGTCTTTAAGCTTCTTTCAAAGAGAAAGGGAATACTGGACGGCGTCGCAATTACCGGCGGTGAGCCCCTGCTTCAGAAGGACGTGGCGCAGTTCTGCGAAAGAGTGAAAGCCATGGGCTTCGCGGTTAAGCTCGACACAAACGGAAACCATCCGGACGTGCTGAAGGAACTTCTGGACAGGGGTCTTGTCGATTACGTCGCGATGGATATAAAGAACTCGCCGGAAAAATATGCCGCGACCGTAGGCATACCGGGCTTCACCGCAGAAAACGTTCTCCGCTCGCTTGAACTTCTGAGGGCATCGGGAACAGACTTTGAGCTGCGCACGACGGCAGTGAAGGAATTCCACGACGCGGACTCCTTCCGCGGCATCGGCGAGATGATCAAAGGCACAAAAAGCTACTTCATTCAGAATTTCGTCGATTCCGGCGCCGTCATAAAGGACGGCCTCCACGGCTTTGAAGCCGAAGAGCTTGAAGGCTTTGCCGAAATCGTCAGGCCCTACGTCGGCTCTGTGGCTGTCAGGGGAGTTTAATCGTAAATATCGGACGGAAAAGCAACCCGGGTTATTTATTCCGCGAACTGACGCGCGGCAGTTCGGCTGCCCCGAAATCCTGTAATTAATAAGCGAAAAGGTTATGTTAAACGAGTCTCTGACTCTTTGGCATAACCTTTTTTCAAAAAAAACTCAATTATTATTCACAATTTGTATTATTTTTTATCAGGAATCAATTGTTTTTTCATTGACAATTAAAAGAGAATATGGTAAAATGTTTCAAAGACAGAATATCTTTAAATGACAATCATTCTTCGGTGCCTTGTTTTTAATTATTATTGAAAGGAGCAGCAAAATGAAATACTCGGTTTGTGATAAATCATTGCTTCAGTGTTTGGTTTCAGCATTACTGATCATATCCATGCTGGCGTCTCCTTTCGGAATGATAATGACGGGATACGCTGACGCAGGGAGAACCGTGGCAGTCAGTTCTTCCGCACCGGCTGTGGGTCATGACATATGGCAAACTGTGCCCGCCTCTGAAAAAATACGCGCGGTCAGTGAAGAAAAGGATCTCTTTTCAAAAATATATGTTAATTCCGACGGCTCACGTACGTTGGAATACTATGCGTCACCGGTTAAGTTCATAAGTGATGACGGGAATGTACAGGATATATCTCTGAAGCTTAAAAATATTCTTTCAGGTGACTCGGCGGGCTCCGTCGCTTATCCTGATTCGAGAACAAGCGAATGGGGTGATGTGCCTTTTTCAAATCACGCCTCAGAGAATGCCCAGTATCCTGTTACTGAAAAAACTGATGTTGCATGGACTGCTCTTTCACACTATATAGATATTGCATTTCCGCAGAATCTTAATAAAGGTGTTGCTCTTAGCTATAACGGTAATTCAGTAAAAGTATCAACGGAAGAAAAGGATAATATATCTGAATACTCGGCTTCACTTGAAACAAACAAATCAGAAAACGCTATTCGATATGCCTCAAAAAACAACGGTGGACAGAAAGTCCGGTTACCGGATTATGTCTTCGGTCTTACCTATGCAGGAATCAAACAGGAAATCATTGTTCCTTCAAAAAAAGGACCGACTGAGTATTCTTTCATCGTTGATCTTGAAGGACTGAAGCCGGAAGAAGTTAATTCCTCAGATGGCAATTATTATCTTCTGAAAGATCAATCCGGAAACATTTGCGGAAGGATCGGTGAAGCAATCGTATCGGATACCGACGGAAAGAATAACAAAATCGGCAAAATGACATTGGAGATACATGCTCCGGCAATAAATGAAGACATGGCTTCCGCTTTTTCTGAATCGGCATTGCCGGAAACTGAGAACGGAGTCCATCTTCAGGGTTCCGGAGAAGCGGTAACAGCAGAAAGAGCGAAATATCTATTAACGATAAGCCTTGATGAAGCGTATAGTAACAATTCGGTTGCAGCTTATCCGTTAACAATAGAAACCACACTGGAACTGTTTTACAGTATTCCTGCGCCTATTCAGTTTAACTCACTTGAAGACATCACCGTAAACCAAAATGCGGCTACAGATTCTCCATACAGCGGAACGCTTTATGTAGGAAGAGCAGGAGAAGACTACGGCAAGATGCGATCGGTTGTCAGATTCCCGAATCTTAATCTTCTCGGAATACATACCGATGATATTATTTCAGCTAACCTCTATATGAGAGACCTGATGTGCTACGGAACGTCGCTGTTTGTCGATTGCTACGAATACAAGGGAATTCTTCCGACAGAGTCTTTTTCCGTATCGAATATGACTTGGTCTTTGGTGGACACGGAAACATCGGGATATGAGGCGGATGGTGAAGTAAAATCATCCAAGCGTGTCAGCTATTCGGATGGTTATGCAACAGGCCACGAATATGCCTTTGATATAGCATTCGCCGTAAAAGACTGGATTAACGGAATAGGTCACGGCGCTCCTTCTACGCAGCATGCGGTAGTCTTTAAAAGCCGCGATGCACATGAAAATACAAGTCTTGTTCAGTATGTTTGCTTTGGATCAAGCGATAGGGCGGTTCATAAGCCTTATCTTGTAATAGAATATTCAGGACGCGAAACAGGACCTGACACTTCGGATGCCGGTTGGATGGATGAAAACAGCGTTGTTGAAGTAAACATTCCCTCATCCGGAAGCAGAGCATACTTCGGTTTTACACCGGAGACTACGGGAATATATTCCTTTGAAGGCTTCGGACAGGGAAGCACGGCGGATACGAACTGCCGGCTGTACAACTGCTACGGTGAACTTCTCTGCGAATCGGACACTGACGGAAACGGATTAAACTACAACATAACATATCATCTGAGACAGGGAATAACTTACTATTACGAGGCGGGTCTGAACGGAGCTGCAACCGGAACGTACATGGCGGCATTTACGGAGGCGCTGCCGACGGATGCCGTGAGAGCAACGGAGCTTGATATAGGGTACAGTGCGGAAATAACCACACTGAAGGCTTATGAAGTAAGTTTTATAAGATTAATGCCCGAAAAAACTGCGGAGCATCTTCTGTTCAGTTCTGAGACAAACAGCGATCCGGTAATATGGATCTATGACTCGGACTACAATCAGGTCACAATGAACGACGACGGAGCAGGAAACGGAAATTTCAAAGCAGAGACGATGTTGACTGCCAATGCAACCTATTACGCCGTCATCGGCTTTGACAGAGACCGATGCGGCAGTCTCAGATTGAATACCTTGAGCGATCCCGAGCTTGAAGACGGAGAGTACTATATACGCAATTATTTCAACGAAAACCTGCTGACATCGTTTATCACCGGGACGGGAAGATTGCCGGAAATATATGCGTTCAACTCACAACTCGATCAGCGATGGACAATTAGTTCCGGACCCGGCGGCTACTTTTTTGATACAATCGGAAGTGATGATTTCCGGCTTAAGGCAGTATCCGGATTAGGCATCGGAAATGCCGGCGTTTCACTGATTAATAATTTGTCAGACTCAGATTGTTGGAAAATATATGAGGATGCGTCTCACAGGGTTCTGATTGAGTCTCTCCGAGCCCCCGGCAATAAACTTGCAATTATTCAGACTGACAACGGGATTGATCTCGGACTTGTTCCTATAAACAAAACAGAGAACAGCCATTCTTCTTGGAGAATGATAAAAGCAATCTATGGCTCAAAAAAATTTGTCGGGCCAGAGGAACTGCCCGAAGGATCTGTGAATTGTATGGGTTATGCATTGTTTATAAATTCGTCTTTGGGTTTCATGACGGACAGAACAGTCGAAAATTATTTATTGACGGAATATCCGAGCGGATTCGTTAGTTATTTTTCCGAAGAAGTTCGAGCCCATGTTGACAATATTACTAAAAATGCTTTTGAGACATGGATGAATGATCACATGTTTTGTTATGAATTTGAAGCAGATTTTGACAATAACGGCCAAAACAGGATTCTAAATCCGAATCAGTATAGAATTGTGTTAAGAGCCGGGCTTCAGCCTTACAGGGATTGTGATATCACTGATGAAGTCGGTCATTATGATTTCCATTTTTGGTATCAGACATACGACGGAACATGGGCCAACAAGCATGGAGATGGTGGGACACCTACTCATCTCGCCGAAGAGGAAACACCTTTTACCAATGACTCGTCTGGGTGGTACTGTTCATTTTACGGAGTAGATTTTCCGTGCTTTTACAGCGGGCAGATTTATTCCTATATCATTTCTTTATCTTGACATTAAGCGAATGGATAAAAAACATATGAATTATCCCGGATTAAGTATAAAAATGGGGGGGAATGCCAATGAAAATGCATGATACACTAAAAACATCAATATGCTGGATTCTTTCTGGAATAATCCTTCTTTCCGCCTGTGGCTGTGCTTATGATATTGGAGTCGGACCGGAATTATCGCAAATTAATTCGGATCAAAACAGCAATTCATCAAACGAAACGTTTTTTGAGTCTGCCCTGACAACGGATAATCCGGTAAGCACTCAAGACGGAGATGCATCGTCCCCCGATTCAGGTGCTGCAGTAACAACCGATGAAGCGATAACAACAAGTATTCTTGATCTCATTCCTCCTTTACCGCCTTACTATAATCCGACACAGATTGTATTAACCGAAGAAGAAGAAGAGATATATGATGGTTTGGTGAATGATAAATATATCGGTGCTTTGTCAAAAAAAATCAGCAGTGGCATGTTTAATGCTGACTTTGATGAATTGCCTGAGTACGGAACCGGCTTCATAGGGTCCCAAAGCCGTAAGATGTTCGATATTATCGAGCCATATCCCAATGTGCCGGCATACATTGGCTCGTGGTATAAGATAATGCCTTTTAAAAAAATTATTCAATACAATGAGGATCTGATCTCGGTTGTGCAAAAACTGAAGTATGAAGACTATTCTTACTATGCTTATATGATTTTCAAAAGGCACTTTAAGGAGTATCAAGTCTATGATACCCAAACCAAAACCTATATTGGAACAGGGGAGTATTACGAAGTTTGGTGGTATTTAGGGGAGTGCTATTTCTTTTTTGATATTTACCCGAGTACAGAGTTTTCTTATCTGGTTCCCGGATATCAGCTGACAGAAGAGGATTATTTGAAGTTCCCTTTTCACAGGGCAAGGAGCTATGCCCCGAACCCGGACAGAATAATGCAGTTTTACGAAGTGATTCTTTGTACAGACGGTATTCTTATCACGGTTTTTGACGAAACAAACGGACATGAAAATTATCTGGATAAGAAACATCTTAAGGTCGCGACAACGAGGTTTTATCCTTATGGAGTTGACTGGGACGATGTCGTTTATTCCTCGTTTATGGTGGAAAAAATCAAGCCTTATCTTCCTGTTTTCGGATCGTAATTGTATAGATTCTGATTGGTAAATTTTGTCAGTGAGACGGCATGTCCGTGTCCTGTACCTTATGTTATGCTGCCGTATCCGAAATTTTCATATGATCATAACAATAAAACAGCCGTTTGACGAAAACATCAGCCCCGGGCCGGAAGACTCCGGGGCTGATGTTTGTTGGGGAGACACTATATATAGTGAGGCTTCTTCTGAAAAAATCACAATATATTGTGTTTTCTTGTTGACAAGTGTCTGAGAATGTAGTATAATAGTGCATGTCGTCGGGTGTACTGCGCCCGGACGGTGAAATTTTAAAAAACTATTAATATAAAGGACACAAACATGTATCAGGTAATTAAAAGAAACGGGGACGTTGTCGATTTTAACCTCGCCAAAATCTCTGCGGCCGTTACTAAGGCCTTTGAAGCCATCGACAAGCCCTACACCCCCGAGATAATAGATCTCATTGCTCTGAGAGTCACATCTCACTTCCAGAATAAGATCGAGGACGGAAAGATTGCCGTCGAGGATGTTCAGGACAGCGTTGAAACCGTTCTGGCCCAGGCAGGCTACGAGGACGTCGCCAAGTGCTACATTCTTTACCGCCGTCAGCGCGAGAAGCTCCGCAACATGAGCTCCACCATGCTCGACTACAAGTCCCTCGTCGATTCCTACGTTAAGGCCACAGACTGGAGAGTCAAGGAAAACTCCACCGTCACCTACTCCGTCGGCGGACTCATCCTTTCAAACTCCGGAGCCATCACCGCCAACTACTGGCTCTCCGAGATTTATGACGACGAAATCGCGCAGGCTCACAAGAACGCGGATTTGCATCTTCACGATCTTTCCATGCTCACCGGCTACTGCGCCGGATGGTCCCTCCGTCAGCTGATCGAGGAAGGCCTCGGCGGAATCCCCGGAAAGATCACGTCTTCTCCCGCGTCCCACCTTGCCACACTCTGCAACCAGATGGTCAACTTCTTAGGCATCATGCAGAACGAGTGGGCGGGCGCTCAGGCCTTCTCCTCCTTTGATACTTACCTCGCTCCCTTTGTAAGAGCTGACAACCTTTCCTATGACGCAACCAAGAAGTGCATAGAGTCCTTCATTTACGGCGTGAATACGCCCTCCAGATGGGGAACTCAGGCCCCCTTCTCCAATATCACCCTTGACTGGACGGTTCCCGCCGACCTTGCCGACAGACCCGCCATCGTCGGAGGCAAGGAGATGGACTTCACCTACGGTGACTGCCAGAAGGAAATGGATATGGTCAACAAGGCCTTCATCGAAATCATGATCGAGGGCGACGCCAACGGACGCGGCTTCCAGTATCCTATTCCCACCTACTCCATTACCCGCAACTTTGACTGGTCCGAAACAGAGAACAACAAGCTCCTGTTCGAAATGACCTCCAAGTACGGAACCCCTTATTTCTCCAACTACATCAACTCCGATATGGAGCCCTCAGACGTAAGATCGATGTGCTGCAGACTCCGTCTCGACCTCCGCGAGCTTCGCAAGAAGTCCGGCGGCTTCTTCGGAAGCGGCGAATCCACCGGCTCCATCGGCGTTGTTACCATCAATATGCCCAGAATCGGTTATCTTGCCTCCGATGAGGCCGACTTCTACAAGCGCCTCGACAAGATGATGGACATTGCCGCAAGATCCCTTGACATCAAGCGCAAGATAGTCACAAAGCTCCTCGACGAGGGCCTCTATCCCTACACCAAGAGATATCTCGGAACCTTCTCGAACCACTTCTCGACCATCGGCCTTGTCGGTATGAACGAGGCCTGCCTCAATGCACGCTGGCTCAGATGCGATATGACCGATGAGAGAGCTCAGAAATTCACTCAGGATGTTCTGAATCACATGCGCGAGCGCCTCTCCGACTATCAGGAAAAATACGGAGACCTCTTCAACCTTGAGGCAACTCCCGCTGAGTCCACCTCCTACAGACTCGCAAAGCACGACAGAAAGCGCTGGCCCGACATCATCACCGCTTCCGAGGGCGAGACTCCTTACTACACCAACAGCTCTCATCTCCCCGTCGGCTACACCGAGGACGTCTTCTCGGCCCTCGACGTTCAGGACGAGCTCCAGACTCTCTACACCTCCGGAACCGTATTCCATACCTTCCTCGGCGAGAAGCTTCCCGACTGGAAGGCAGCGGCAACCCTGGTCAGAAAAATCGCTGAAAACTACAAGCTGCCCTATTACACCATTTCGCCCACGTATTCCGTATGCGCCGATCACGGCTATATCGCCGGTGAGCATTTCACCTGCCCCACATGCGGAAAGAAGGCCGAGGTTTACAGCCGCATCACCGGTTATTACCGTCCCGTTCAGAACTGGAACGACGGTAAGACTCAGGAATACAAGCAGCGCAGGGAATACAACATTGCTGGCTCGATGGCGTCCTATGACAGCGCAAAGCACGGAATTGCCCGCGATGCCGCCGAGGCTGCTTCCTGCGAGTGCGAGGCTCCCGTAACCGGAGAAAGCCGCATCGTGCTCTTTGCCACCAAAACCTGCCCCAAGTGCAAGATTTCCGCATCTCTCCTTGATAAGGCCGGAGTGAAGTTCGAAAAGGTTTACTTTGAGGACGACCCGGACTTCGCAAAGAAGTATGACACAAAGCAGGCTCCCACTCTCCTTATGTTCAACGGAGACGATGTCACAAAGTTCGCCGACATCACCGGAGTCAAGGAATTCATTGCCGCTCTTTCCTGAGCTTTCGGAAATCGGAAACAAAAGATAATACAAGGCATTACCGGAGCGGACCGCAGCTGAAAAGCTTTTCTGCGGCCCGCTTTCCGGGCACGGTGCCCTTCAGAAAAAAGCGGCTCCGGGCCGCTTTTTTAAATAAAAACACATATTCTTAATCTTTCCTGGAGACAAACCCATGTATGATATTACAGTAATCGGAGCCGGTCCCGCCGGTCTTACGGCCGCCGTATATGCGCGCAGAGCGGGAAAAAACGTTCTGGTGATCGAAAAATCCACCTTCGGCGGGCAGATAACCTTTTCTCCCAAAATCGAAAACTACCCGGGCTTTGAGGAAATATCCGGAAACGAGCTTGCCGATAAAATGGTAAGCCAGGCTCTGGGACTCGGAGCCGAAATCGAGATGGCGGAGGTAACGTCCGTATCGCGCTCGGATAGCGGCAGCTTCGTCACTGTCGCCGACGGAAACGAATATGAGAGCAGGGCAGTCGTAATCGCTGCCGGAGCGGATCACAGACGTCTGGGACTCGAGGGCGAGGACGCCCTCATCGGCAACGGAATTTCATTCTGCGCGGTCTGCGACGGAGCATTCTACAAAGGTCTGAAGGTTGCCGTCATCGGCGGAGGAAATTCGGCCCTGGTTGAGGCAAACCTCCTTGCGGATATCTGCAGCGAGGTCATCGTGGTTCAGAATCTCGCGTTCCTGACGGCGGAGAAATCGTCCGTGGACGCTCTTCTTTCGCATTCAAACGTGTCTGTGGTTTACAGCACGGTCGTCGACGAATATATAGCGTACGAAAACGGCTCTCTCAAGGCACTGTCGCTTAAGAACACCGCCGATGATACCGTATCCTATCTTGAGGTCGACGGCTGCTTCGTCGCCATAGGGCTCAAGCCCGAGAACGCTCCCTTCTCAGGCGTTGCCGCACTGGATAAATGGGGCTACATCGATGCCGGCGAGGACACCGTTCCCTCGGGAGCCGCAGGCGGAATATTTGCCGCCGGAGACTGCAGAACCAAGCGCATCCGTCAGATCTCCACGGCCTGTGCCGACGGCGCGGTTGCCGCTCTTGCTGCCTGCGCATACGTTGATTCGCTCTCAGGCAGAGAATAAACGCCACCGAATATCATTGAAAGGAAAAGCGCCGTATAAAGGCGCGGAAAGAAATGAAGACAGTTATTATCGGCGGAGTGGCCGCGGGAACCAAGGCTGCTGCCAGAATCGGAAGACTTGACAGAAACGGCGAAACCAAACTGCTTACTAAGAGCAGCGGAATATCCTATGCGGAATGCGCCCTTCCTTATTACGTGGGCGGAGTAATCAATGACAGGGGCGCTCTTTCTGCGTCCGAGCCCGCATCCTTCTCGGCTCTTACGGGAACAAAGGTTGTTACCGGCTGCGAAGTTACATCCGTGGATTTCGATTCGAAAACAGTTAAGGCGGTAAAGGACGGAGAAGAAATCACCGAAAGCTATGACAGACTCGTAATAGCCAGCGGAGCCTCCCCCATCGTGCCCGACATAGCGGGCGTTAAAACCCCCGGCGTTTTCTTCATGAGAACTCCCGACAACGCCGTGGCGCTGAGAGAGTACATTGAAGCCAACGGCTGCAGAAGCGCCGTAATAGCCGGAGCGGGCTTCATCGGCCTTGAAACCGCCGAAAATCTGAAGTCGCGCGGTCTTTCCGTCACGGTCATTGATGTTGCGGGCCAGATCCTTTCCGGAGCGCTTGACAGGGATATGGCCGATTACGCCGCCTCCGAGCTCAGAAAGAGCGGCATGAGAATCCTGACGGGCACCCCGATCACCGCCGTCCTCGGCAGTGACAGGGTAACGGGAATAGAGGCCGGCGTGCTTAAAATCGACGCCGACGTAGTTGTCATCGCTCTCGGCGTAAAGCCGGCCACCTCCTTCCTTGATCCTGCGAAAATCGCTATGGCGGACGGCGCCGTCATCGTCGACGAAAATATGAGGACCTCAGTTCCCGACGTATATGCCGCCGGAGACTGCGCAGAGATAAAGAACACCGTAAGCGGTAAAAACGTACGCTCCGCAATGGGCTCCACCGCGGGTATTTCCGCCAGAATCCTTGCGGACAATGTTATGGGCGGAGACAGAAGCTTCCGCGGAGTCCTCGGAACCGCAGTTGTGAAGCTTGCGCGCGGACTCAACGCTGCCAGAACCGGTCTTACGGTAACACAGGCCAAGATGGAGGGCATAGAGGCTGTATCCGCAACATGCGTGGTTAACGACAAGCCCGCATTCTATCCCGGAGCTGACTCCATGGTCATTAAGCTCATTGCTTCGGCCTCCGACAGAAGGCTCATCGGAGCCGAAATCATAGGCGCAGGTGCTGTGGACAAGATAGCCGATACGGCAGCCGTTGCGATTACCGCCGGTATGAAGGCCGATGAGCTCTGCTCCCTCGACCTTGCCTACGCTCCTCCGTTCTCCACTGCGGTCTCCCCCTTCGTTACCGCGGTGAATGTCCTTCTGAACAAGCTCGACGGCGTCCTGAAATCCTTCACTCCCGAGGAGTATTCCGCCGGAGCCGCCAAGGGCTATACCGTCGTCGACGTTCATCCCGCTCCGTCCGTTACCGGTGCGAAGTTTGTGGATATATCCCGCTTTGACGGCGTCATCGACGGTGTCGAAAAGGATGCGAAGCTTCTCATAGTCTGCCACAGAGGCAGGCGCGCTTATATCGCGCAGAGAATGTTCGCGGCGGCCGGATATACCGAAACCAGAGTCCTTGAGGGCGGCTCATATCTCAACAGAGTGAAGGTCGAATTCAAGGGCACTCTCCCCGCTGAGGAAATCAAGAGACTCAAGGGCCTCGGCTTCCTCCAGGACAAGAGATTCTCCGATCATTTCAATCTCAGAGTCATTACCAGAAACGGAAAAATCACATCCGCCGAGCACAGAGCGGTCGCTGAGGCTGCGGACAGATTCGGCAGCGGTGAAGTCACCATGACCACGAGACTTACGCTCGAAATTCAGGGCATCCCCTATTCCAACGTTGAAGGCGTTCTGGGCTTCCTTGCCGATAACGGACTTGAAACCGGCGGAACAGGCTCTCTCGTGCGCCCCATCGTATCCTGCAAGGGTACGACCTGCCAGTACGGTCTGCTCGACTCCTTCGGCCTTTCCGAAAAGCTTCACGAGCGCTTCTACATCGGAATGCATAAGGTAACTCTGCCCCACAAGTTCAAGATCGCCGTCGGCGGCTGCCCCAACAACTGCGTAAAGCCCAGCCTCAACGACCTCGGCATCATCGGTCAGAGGGTGCCTTCGGTTGATACCGAAAAGTGCCGCGGCTGCAGGGTTTGCCAGATTGAAAAGGCCTGCCCCATCGGCGTCGCAAAGGTTGTAAACGGAAAGGTCGTAATTCCCGACACCGACTGCAACCACTGCGGCAGATGCGTAGGCAAGGGCCCGTTCGGCGCAATCGAAAATTCGACTTACGGATACAGAGTATACATCGGCGGACGCTGGGGCAAGAAGGTTGCCGAGGGTCAGCCTCTCTCAAAGATCTTCCACAGCGAGGACGAGGTCATGGATCTCGTTGAAAGAGCAATCCTCTTCTTCCGCGACGAAGGCATCACGGGCGAGAGATTCTCGGACACCATTGCGAGACTCGGCTTTGATTACGTTGAGGATAAGCTGCTCTACGGAAATATCGATAAGGACGCAGTGCTCGGCAAGACCGTCATCGGCGGAGCCAAGTGCTGAATGACTGCGGGGCCGTTAAAACCGTTTTTTAACGGCCCCACAGCTGCATATTGAGGAAAAATGAAAAAAATCATACGTTTTATTGCGCTGTCCGCAGCCCTGCTGCTTATGGCGGGCGGTTGCGCCTTGGGGCCTGCCGCAGATGAGAGCGGCACCGTCGGCCAGGAGGAAACCTCGGGAAGCTCCTCCGATATTACCCCGGCTTCATTTCCGCATACGTTTACGGACAGCATGGGAAACAAGGTAACACTTGACAGGCGCCCCTCCCGCGTCGCCGTGCTTTTTGCATCGTACGCGGAAATCTGGAAGCTCTCCGGAGGAGAAATCGCCGTAACTGTCGGCGACAGCATAACGCGCGGCTTTGCCGCGGAGGGAACGCCCGTTGTACATGCTACGTCGGGCATGAAGATCGACCGGGAGGCGCTGGTGGCGGCGAACCCGGATTTTGTGATAATATCGTCGGACCTTAAGGCTCAGCTGGAGGCCGGAGAGCTCATGAAGGAGCTCGGGGTTCCCGTAGCGGCCTTCAGGGAGGACAGCTTTGAAGACTATATGTCGATGCTTAAGCTTTTCTGCGAAATAAACGGAAGCCCTGAGGCCTACGCGGCCTTCGGCACAGACGTGCGGGACAGCATAGAAAAGCTGCTCGGGGAAGCGCCCGAAAGGAGCTTTTCCTATCTGTTCATAAGGGCGGGATCCGCGTTTTCATCGACGAGCGCTCAAAAATCCGCCGATCATTTTGCCTGCGACATACTCAATGCTCTCGGGGGCAGAAATATCGCCGATGATTTCGCCACGGGAACTGACTCGCTCTCGCTCGAGGCCGTAATCGCGGCCGGCCCCGAATTCATCTTTGCCGTTGCCAAGGGCGACGAGGAAGCCGCCTTTGCCAACCTGAACTCGATACTTGCGTCTGACGGCTGGTCCTCTCTCACCGCGGTTAAGGAAGGACGCGTCATATATCTCGAAAAGGATCTTTACAATCTCAAACCTAACCAAAAATGGGCGGAGGCTTATGTGAAACTCGAAAAGCTTCTGTCGGAAAAAGCAGGTCGTTAAAATGAAAAGAAAAACGCTCGCGGTCATAATAATATTATCTGCTCTGACGGTGCTGCTGAGCGTTTCGGGACTCATGTCGGGCTCTGTGCGGCTGTCTCTCCGCGAAGCCCTTTCGGGGCTGTTTACGGGGGAGGGAAGCGCAGGGGTAATAGTCGGAAAGCTGAGGCTTCCGAGAGTTCTCGGCGCGCTGCTCTCGGGCATTGCCCTGTCGACCGCCGGAGTGCTGCTTCAGTCCGCAACCGGCAACGATCTCTGCTCCCCGAATGTCACGGGAATGAATGCCGGCTCGGGACTGCTCGTCATGGCGGTGCTGTGTTTTTTGCCGTCGCTCATACCGATAATCCCGGTTTTCGCTTTCTTCGGTTCGCTGCTCGCGGTTACGCTCGTAATTTTAATAGGCGAATCAGTGCCGGCTTACGGAAGAAAGACGACCGTAATTCTCGCCGGAGTCGCGGTGGGCGCTCTTTTCAACGCCGGAATCTCCTTCCTTTCCCAGGCATATCCGGATGTTCTCGGGTCCTACGTATTCTTCTCAACCGGAGGCTTTTCGGGAGTCAGACTGTCTGAGCTGCCGGTCCCGGCCCTCATTATACTTTTGTGCTTTGTCCTGAGCTTCGTACTTGCGCCGTCACTTGAGCTGTTCTGCCTCGGCGACGAGCTTGCGGCAAATTCCGGAGTGAACGTCAGGAGAACAAGAATTTCCGCGCTGCTTCTGGCAAGCGCTCTCACGGCGGCATCGGTTTCCTACGCGGGGCTTTTGGGCTTTGTGGGACTGATTGTGCCGCATATGGCGGGAAGGCTTGTCGGAAGAAAAATCAGGCTGCTTCTGCCGGTATCGGCGCTTGCCGGAGCCTCGCTCTGCGTCCTGTCGGATCTTCTCGGCCGCACGCTGTTTGCGCCGTCCGAGGTCTCTGCCGGAGTGTTCCTCAACCTTCTCGGCGCTCCCTTCTTCATCTTTCTTCTTCTGAGGAGAAAAAAAGACAATGCTTGAATGTATAGGGTTATCGCTCACCCTCGGCGGACGTGAAATACTGAAGGACGTAAGCTTCAGGGCGGAGAAGGGCTGCGTGACCGTGCTGACCGGAAAAAACGGAAGCGGAAAAACGAGTCTGCTCAGATGTCTCTGCGGAGAGCTGAAATACTCCGGAGACGTGCTTCTCTCACATGAAAACATAAAAAACAAAAAAACGCGCGAGCTTGCGAAAAGCATCGCTCTCCTGCCGCAGCTTCTGCCGCGCCCTGCGGTGCCTGTAAGCGAGCTCGTGAGCTACGGAAGGTTTCCGTACCTCGGACTGTCCGGAAGGCCCGGAGAGGCCGACAGGGCCGCTGTGGAGGCTGCCGCAGAGGCGGCCGGCATCGCCGGAATGCGTGATTCCTTGGTATCGGAGCTTTCCGGCGGCGAGAGACAGCTGTGCTATTTTGCTATGGTGATTGCGGAGGACTGCCCCGTCGTCCTGCTGGACGAGCCGACGTCGAACCTCGATACCGTCTATACGCAAAAGGTGCTTTCGCTGATCCGCGGAATGCGCGATGAAGGCAGGACTGTCGTCACAGTCATGCACGACCTTGACGAAGCGGTGCTCCTCGCTGACCGGATAGTAACCGTGGACGGCGGACGCATCGTGTTCGACGGAGCCGCCCGCGCTTTTACGGAATCCGATATACCGGAGAAGGTTTTCTTCAAAAAATACACGGAGGTAACCGATGACGGGGGGAATAGGTTCGGGGTGTTTAGGAGCACTTAAAAATCCTTTTCGGTTTTGGTGGGTGAATTACTACAAGCTGGCGGATATGGCAAACTATCTGAAAGATATCGATG
>JAKSPQ010000021.1 GCA_024404665.1 Clostridia bacterium | reverse complement strand
GGGCCGACTCAAGGATATGATCATCCGCGGAGGCGAAAACCTCTATCCCCGCGAGCTCGAGGAGTTCTACTACGGCTGCCCCGGCGTTCGTGACGTACAGGTCGTCGGAGTTCCCGACGAGCGCTACGGCGAGGAGTGCATGGCCTGGATCATCCCGCGCGAGGGCGCCGAGCTTACCGTGGATTACCTGCGCAAATTCGCAATCGAGAGAATCGCACGTCACAAGGTTCCGAGATATATTTACATCTGTGAAGAATTCCCGATGAACGATGCCGGAAAGATTCTCAAATACAAGATGAGACAGTGGGGAGCCGAAATGCTGAAGGATCCCGACGGACCGTTAAAGGGTCAGTAATAATCCGCGCTTTTAGAACACAATCATAACAGGATTTCAACAATAAAGGAGTATAAAGCTATGCTGGATATTAAAATCACCCGCACAACCGAGCCCAAGAAGAAGCCCGAAGGAGCTCTCGGCTTCGGTAAGATTTTCACGGACCACATGTTCTGCATGAACTATACGGAGGGAATCGGATGGCATGACGCCAGAATCGAGCCCTTCCACGATTTCACCCTCTCTCCCGCCTGCGTCGTTTTCCACTACGGCCAGGAGATGTTCGAGGGACTCAAGGCCTATCGCGGCGTTGACGGAAAGGTCAGACTTTTCAGACCCATCATGAACGCCCGCCGTACAAACGCCACCAACAAGAGACTCTGCATCCCGGAGCTTCCCGAAGAGGATTTCGTAGAGGCCGTAAAGGCTATCGTCAAGGTCGATGAGGACTGGATCCCCACCGAGCCCGATACCTCCCTTTACATCAGACCCTTCATCATCGGAACCGATGCCTTCCTCGGCGTCGCTCCCTCTCAGACCTATCTCTTCTGCATCATTCTTTCTCCCTCCGGAGCTTATTATGCCAGCGGACTCAAGCCCGTCGGAATCTGGATCGAGGATGACTATGTAAGAGCCGTAAGAGGCGGTATGGGCTTTGCAAAGACCGGCGGAAACTATGCCTGCTCGCTCGCAGCCCAGGTAAAGGCCCACGATGACGGCTACTCCCAGGTCCTCTGGCTTGACGGTGTCGAAAGAAAGTACATCGAGGAAGTCGGAGCTATGAATATCTTCTTCAAGATCGACGGCAAGATCGTCACTCCCATGCTCAACGGCTCCATTCTGCCCGGCATTACCAGAAACTCCGTTATCGAGGTCTGCAAGAGCTGGGGACTTGAGGTCGAAGAGAGAAAGATTTCCGTCGACGAGCTCATCGAGGCTCAGAAGAACGGCAAGCTCGAGGAGGTCTTCGGATCCGGCACAGCCGCTGTAATTTCTCCCGTAGGAAAGCTTCGCTATGTCAACGAGGTTATGGAAATCGGCGACGGCTCCATCGGCCCCGTATCCCAGAAGCTTTACGATACCGTAACCGGAATCCAGTGGGGCAAGATTGCCGATCCGTTCGGCTGGACGGTCCTTGTTGACTGATAATGCTTCGTAATATTAAAGACAGCGGCTTTCCGCTGCCATCTCCGCGTGCCAGAGTGACCCTTTTCTGCGGTCACTACGGCAGCGGAAAAAGCACGGTCGCTCTGAGCTTTGCCCAGCTTCTGCGCGAAAACAATCCGGAAGCAGAGGTTGCTCTCGCCGACCTTGATATCGTCAATCCATATTTCAGGACCGCCGACAGCGGAGATCTGATGGCTGAGATGGGCGTGAGACTTATAGCCTCCGGCTTTGCGAACTCAAACGTTGACGTTCCCGCGATGCCGGAATCCGCGTACAGAATAACGGAGGACAAAAAACTCAGAGTGGTAATAGATGTCGGCGGCGACGACAGAGGCGCTCTGGCGCTCGGTAGATATGCGCCCGCTCTCGTGTCCGAAAACGATTACGAGATGGCCGCGGTCGTCAACGCATACAGGCCGCTAACGGGAAATCTCCGCGATCTGCTCGACGTCATAGGAGAAATCGAGACAGCCTGCGGAATCAGAGTTACGGGCATCATAAACTGCTCGAATCTCGGAAGCGAGACCACTGTCGACGATATTATCAGAGGCGGTGAGCTTGCGGAGGCTGCCGCGCGCGAGCTCGGAGTACCCGTGCTCTTCACGGCCGCAAGGCGCGCTCTGTGTCCGGAGCTTATAAAAAGGCTGCCCGAGGGCTCCGCGGTTCTTCCGCTCGACCACACAATATCCCACGGAGGCATCGCCAACAACGGCTGACGGCTCCGAACCCCGGAAACGGGACCTTAACTACAGAAATAATTAATCATATGAGGTGTTTATAATGGTAAAAATTACCTTTAACGCCGATCGTTGCAAGGGCTGCGGACTCTGCGTCACTGCCTGCCCGAAGAAAATCGTTGCAATGGATCAGACCAAGCTTAACGCCCAGGGTCATCATCCGGCCGGCATTACGGACCCCGATGCCTGCATCGGCTGCGCAAGCTGCGCCACCATCTGCCCAGACTGCGTTATCCGCATCGTAATCAGCAAATAAGGAGAGGAAAAGATGGCACAGAAAGTTCTTATGAAGGGCAACGAAGCCATTGCCGAGGCCGCAATCTCCTGCGGCTGCCGTCATTACTTCGGTTACCCCATCACTCCTCAGACAGAGGTTGCCGCATACATGGCTAAGAGAATGCCCAAAATCGGCGGTACCTTCCTTCAGGCGGAATCCGAGATTGCCGCCGTCAATATGGTCATAGGCGCATCTGCCGCGGGCATCCGCGTCATGACTTCTTCCTCCAGCCCCGGAATCTCTCTTAAATCAGAGGGTATTTCCTACATGGCCGGCTGCGACCTGCCCGCTCTCATCGTAAACGTACAGCGCGGAGGCCCCGGACTCGGAGGCATTCAGCCTTCTCAGTCCGACTATTTCCAGGCAACCAGAGGCGGCGGACACGGAGACTATCATCTCATCGTTCTCGCTCCCGCTTCCGTTCAGGAAATGGCTCAGCTCACCGTTCAGGGCTTTGATCTCGCCGATAAGTACCGTATGCCCGTCATGCTTCTCGCAGACGGAACCATGGGCCAGATGATGGAGCCCGTAGAGCTCGCCGAGAGCACTGCAGAGAAGGTTGAAAAGCCCTGGGCTCTTACCGGAACCGGTATGAAGAGACCCCACAACATCGTAAACTCCCTGTCGCTCACTCCCGATGAACTCGAGAGCTGGAACGGGGAAAGATACAAGAGATACGCCGTCATCGAGAAAGAGGAAACCAGATACGAGGAATATCTCTGCGATGATGCCGATATCATCGTTGTCGGCTTCGGCATTGCCGCCAGAGTCGCAAAGAATGCCGTCGATGCCGCCAGAGCAGCCGGAATCAAGGCCGGTATGTTCAGACCCATCACTCTCTGGCCCTTCCCGAAGGAAGCTCTGCACAAGAGAGCGGCAACCGCAAAGGAATTCATCTCGGTCGAGCTCTCTATGGGCCAGATGATCGAGGATGTCGAGCTTGCCATCAGATGCGAAAGACCCGTTTCGCTCTGCAGCCGCGTAGGAGGAATGATTCCTTCTCCCGCCGAAGTACTCGCTTCGATCAAAGCTGCGGCAGCCCGCACAGGAGGTAACGCCTAATGGAAAAGATTATTGAACGTCCGCACGCTCTCATCGACGTGCCCACTCACTATTGCCCCGGCTGCGGCCACGGCATCATTCACCGCCTTGTTGCGGAGGCCATTGACAGCCTCGGCATCGAGGGCAAAACCGTCGGAGTCGCTTCCGTCGGATGCTCTGTTTTCGCTTACAATTACTTCAACGTCGATATGGTTCAGGCCGCTCACGGAAGAGCTCCGGCTGTTGCGACCGGTGTAAAGCGCGCCAATCCCGACAATATCGTTTTCACATATCAGGGTGACGGCGACCTTGCCGCCATCGGTACCGCCGAAACCGTCCACTCCGCCGCCAGAGGCGAAAACATTACCGTAATCTTTGTAAACAACGCGATTTACGGTATGACCGGCGGCCAGATGGCGCCGACATCGCTCCCCGGCCAGGTAACCCAGACTTCACCCTACGGACGCGACGTAAACACCGTCGGCTATCCCGTAAAGGTCTGCGAAATGCTCGCTCAGCTCGACGGCCCCGCATATCTTGAAAGAGTTGCCATCAACAACGTAAAGAATATCAATGCTGCCAAGAGAGCCATCAAGAAGGCCTTCACATACCAGACCGAGAAGAAGGGCTTCTCCCTTATCGAGGTTGTATCCACCTGCCCGACAAACTGGGGCATGACTCCCGAAAAGGCCATGAAGTGGGCCGAGGAGAACATGCTTCCGTACTATCCTCTCGGCGTATACAAGGATAAGTACGCGGAAGAGAAGTGAGGAGGAAAACATGACCAAGAATATTCTTATCGCCGGATTTGGCGGACAGGGAGTTCTTTTCACCGGAAAGTTCCTCGCTTATGCCGCTCTTCTTGAAAACAAGCAGCTCAGCTGGCTGCCTTCCTACGGTCCCGAAATGCGCGGCGGCACATGCAACTGCTCCGTAATTATTTCGGACGACCCCATCGGCTCCCCCATCGTTACCGAGCCCGATATTCTCATCGCCATGAACCGTCCCTCTCTCGATAAGTTCGAGGCTGCCGTGGTTCCCGGCGGAGAAATCTACGTCGACTCCTCTCTCGTAGACCGCAAGGTCGAGAGAACCGATATTAAGGTTCACTATGTTCCGTCGACTCAGCTGTCGACCGAGAAGGGCTTTGACGGCATCGCAAACATGATTCTGCTCGGAAGCGTTATCGCCGGAAGCGGCGTAGTTGAGCAGAAGGATATTCCCGCTGCTATGTCGAAGGTCGTTTCGGCAAAGCACAAGGATCTTTACGATTTCAACATTAAGGCCATTGAGCTCGGATACGAGTATAACTGAGCTCTCCATACGGACGCCGGCCGGCAATTTTGCCGTCCGGCGTCAAAAAGCAATTTACACTAATCGAAAAGTGCGGAAAGGTTAACCGAAATGACAACAAACAGAGAAGAATCATTGCGTGAAATAGGGCTTCGTCTTGCGGATATGCGTGAAATCCGCGAAATATCCGTTCTGAAAATGGCAGAAAAGCTGAATATCCCGGTTGAGGATTACCTTGCCTATGAGAGAGGAGAACGCGATTTTCAGATCAGCTTTCTCTGCGAGGCTGCCGAAATTCTGGATATCGACGTTCATGAGCTCATGAGCGGAGAATCCCCCAAGCTTTCGGTCTGCACATTTGTCAAAAAGGGTCAGGGCTACGATATTACCAGAAATACCGCTTACGGTTACAAGCACCTCGCCTTCCCCTTCCGCGACAAAAAGGCGGAGCCGTTCCTCGTTACGGTGCGTCCGAGCGATGATGCTCCCCATCTGAATTCACATCCCGGACAGGAATTCGAATACATGGTGTCCGGAAAGATGATACTTTACATCGGCGACGAGGAGTATCTGATGGAGGAGGGCGACAGCGCCTACTTCAATTCCTCCTATCCCCATGCGCTCAAGGCCGTAGGCAGCGAGCCCGCTTCCTTCCTTGCGATCGTAATCAAATAAAGACAGAAAGATACCGGTTATATTTGCCGGAATAAATAGATACGGGAAAAAACAATGGCTATTTACGAAAAATATATCGGACGGGACCGTGACAGCTTTTCGTCGCTGAAGGATGCTCAGGAAAACTATCGCATCAGCTGTCCCGACGATTTCAATTTTGCATATGACGTTATTGATACGCTCGGACGCGAAAAGCCCGAAAAGCTTGCCCTCAGATATCTCGGAAACGACGGAGAAGAGAAGACCTTCACCTTTGCCGATATGTCAAGGGAATCCGACAGGGCCGCGAGATTCCTTTACGACGTCGGCGTCCGCAAGGGAGACCGTGTTCTTCTGGTGCTCAAGAGACATTATTATTTCTGGTTCCTGCTTCTCGGACTCCATAAGCTCGGAGCGGTAATGGTTCAGGCAACATCAATGCTGATGGCAAAGGACTACACCTATCGCTGCAACGCTGCAGGCATCAGCTGCGTCATCGTCACCGGCGATGACGACTGCCCGAAGCATTTTGACGACGGTAACGGCCACTATGAGACCGTTCGCATGAAATTCGTGGTCGGAAGCAACGTCCCGGACGGCTGGCGCAGCTTCGATGCCGAATTTGAGGCTTCGCCCGCCGAGTGGACACGTCCCACCGGAGATGCTGCAACAAAGGCGGACGATATCATGTTCCTCTGCTTTTCATCGGGTACAACCGGCTATCCCAAAATCATTACCCATGATTACAGATATCCTCTCGGACACATTATGACCGGAGTGTTCTGGCACAGATGCGTTGACGGAGGCCTTCACTTCACGGTTTCGGACACCGGATGGATGAAGTCCATGTGGGGTAAGGTTTACGGACAGTGGTTTGCCGAGACGGCCGTCATGGTTTATAATTTTGACAGATTCAATGCAGACAATATACTGTCTGTCATCGAAAAATACAGGGTGACCACTTTCTGCGTTCCTCCCACAATGTACAGAATGATTCTTCAGACCGAGGTTGAGAAGTACGACTTGTCAAGTCTCGTTCACTGCAATACCGCCGGAGAGGCGCTGGGTCCCGAGAGTTACAACGAGTGGCTGCGTCGCACGGGACTTAAGATTTACGAGGGCTTCGGACAGAGCGAAACCCCCGTAATGATAGCCAGCATCGCGCCCTGGACAGAGCCCGTGCCCGGAGCAGCCGGCCTGCCGGTTCCCGGATACGATGTGAACATCATCGACGAGGACTTCAATCCCGTTCCCCGCGGCGTTACCGGCGAAATCTGCATCAGGGTTCCTGACCGTCACACCGACCGTCCCTGCGGTCTTATGCTGAATTACAACTTCAACGAGGAAGAAACCGACAACGCCTACAGAGGCGGCTGGTATCATACAGGAGACACCGCTTACAGAGACGAAAAGGGCATGTTCAGATATGTCGGAAGAAACGACGATATAATCAAGTCCTCCGGCTACCGCATCGGTCCCTTTGAAATCGAGTCCGTGCTCATCGAGCATCCCGCGGTTCTGGAGGCTGCCGTGACCGGAGTCCCGGATCCTCAGGGAATCAGAGGCTTCCTGGTTAAGGCCACCATCGTCTTGAAGCCCGGATACGTCGGCTCCGACGAGCTTGTTCGCGAGCTTCAGAATTTTGTAAAGAAGAATACCGCTCCCTACAAATACCCCAGAATAGTTGAGTTTGTGGAATCACTTCCCAAAACCTTCAGCGGAAAGGTCCGCAGGACCGAAATCCGCAGAATGGATGCCGAAAAGTATAAAAAGAACTGACAGTCATGAAAAGAAACGAAATCGTCCGTACACTTCTTGCAGCTTTGTCGATTCTGATTCTTGTTCTGCCGTTTGCGTCGTGCTCCGATGCTTCGCTGCCCGCAGACAGCAGTGAGGGAACGGAATCCGCTCCGGTCGAAACCGATATCGGAGGAATTGACTTTAAAAATCCAGAGGAGCCCGTAGTGGTATTTTCCGGAAAGAAAACATATTACACGGTTGTGCGTCCGGACAGCTATCCGGATGAGCTTGTGGATGTTTTCCAGAACATAATGAGAAAATACCGAAACGAAAACGGTATAAACATAGAGTGCGCCACCGACTGGCACAAGCCCGATGCGGACGTCTCCGCAATGACCGAGATCCTTGTCGGAAACTGCGACAGGGAAGAGACGCGCAGAGTAATGTCGATGTTGGGTCTCGGGGACTATGCGGTCGTAAAGGTTGACAACAAGATTGTCGTGGCGGCCCATACTCCGGAAAAGCTGTCGGAGGCTGTTGCCTGCCTGTGCGAAAAGATGCAGGTCGTGGAAAAGGACGGCGAAAAGACGGTTATTTTGACCGAAAACTGAATTAAAAAAGGGAATTCCTCGGATAAGCTCCTCATCCCGGATGCTGATGCTCTTGCGGGCTATGCGATTGTATATCCCGCAGGCGATAAAACTCTTTCGGATTCAGCGGATAAGCTCGCCAAAAGCATCGTAAAGGCTTTCGGTGCTGAGCTTAAAATCAAGGATGATTCTTCAGAGCGTACGTGCCCTGAGATTATCATAGGAAACTGCAAAAGAGACAGCGTAAACAAGACGATCGGTCAGCTGTCGCTGCTTGATTCGGTTTATGCGGCAGATCCCGAAAGCCGTGATCTTATCATCACAGCGGGAAATATCTCCGGAACCGCCTCCGCGGTAAAGCAATTCATCTCGGAGTATGTTAACAGATACTGCACGAATACGCTTCTTATCACTGAAAGCTTCAGAAAAGCCGGCGATGCATATAAGATGGATGCGGATTCCGCTCTTGCGGAAGGCGCTGAAATACGCATAATGTCCTTTAATCTTCTCTGCGAGCTCTGGAATGACAAGCCTCCGATTGAAGGAAGAGATACCAGAGCAATGGCTATATTCACTTATTACGCTCCGGATGTCGTTGGCATTCAGGAGGTTTCCGATAAGTGGTATTCCGCTCTGGATAATTGCTTTGGGGGCCTGTACGCGTTTACGGACCGCAAAACCGAAAGAAATGCAACCAATTTTTCAACGCTTATTTATAATACCGAGAAGGTCAAGCTTCTTGATCACGGAACACAGGTCTTTTCCAAGGGCAACGATCCGAGACTCAGACTTGTAACCTACGGAGTGTTCGAAAAGCTTGACAGCGGCAAGCGCTTCATTGTTGTTACGACTCACTGGGATCTCGGAAGCAATCCGCAGTATCAGCAGGTTCACTCCGATGAAATGGCGGACATCTGCCTGTCACTCGGTAAGAAGTATAATCTTCCCGTAATAACCACCGGAGACTACAACTCAAAGGAGTCAAGCTCCTACATAACGAATTTCCTCGCTAAGACCGGATACATCGATTCAAAGTATACGGCTGCCGAGGTAAAGCACGACTGCAAGACCTACCCCGATCTCGGCGTTCATGTCTCCACCGCAAAGGCCGAGTGCATAGATCACATTTTCGCCTCCCCCGACGTTGAGTTCCTCTTCTACAATGTTGAGGTATCGGATGTCGCAACGGACACTTCCGACCATAACCCGATCTATGCGGATCTCAGGCTGAAATAACACCGACAAGGACTGATTATCGCTATGTCAAAAAAAGCAGGGCTTCAGAAATATCGCTACATCACGTCACGCAGGGATACCGTCCTTATGACCGTTCTCTGTGCGGCTGCTTATTTCTGCAGCTATATGACAAGAATAAACTATAAGGCCGTTATTTCGGCTATTTCCGCATCGGAAGGTATTGCCAAGGATGCGGCGGCTGCGGCTCTGACAGGCCTTTTCATCACATACGGAGTGGGTCAGCTGATAAGCGGCTGGCTCGGCGACAGGATTAATCCGAAGTATCTAATGTCCGGCGGACTTCTTCTCGCATCCGTAATGAATATAGTGCTTCCGCTCAACCCGAACCCCGTATACATGACGGTTATATGGTGCATAAACGGATTCGGTCAGGCGATGATGTGGCCTCCTATCGTAAAGACGCTCACAAATTTCCTGAACGAGAACGATTACCTTCATGCGAGCGTCAAGGTCTGCTGGGGATCAAGCTTTGCAACGGTGCTCATTTACCTTTGCGCTCCGCTTCTCATGACGGTGACCGGCGGCTGGAAGAGTGTTTTTTTCGTATGCGCGGCGGTAGGCGCCGCAGGCTCTGTTGCTGTATTCGTGTCGCTTTCGCTGTTTGAAAAGAAATACGCGATGAAGTCCGTAGCTCCCGACGGCGATTTGCCTCAGGAATCCGGAAGCCCCGCGGAAAAAACGATGCCGGCATCGGAAGGCAGCTCTATGCCCGGCGGAAGGACTGTCGTTCTCTTTTTTGCGATTCTCCTCTGCGCAATCATCGTCCAGGGCTCGCTTAAGGACGGTGTGGATACATGGATGCCCGCATATATTTCGGAAACCTTCGGACTCGGAACAAATATTTCCATACTTTCGGGCGTGATACTGCCGTTCTTTACGATTATCAGCTATCAGGTTTCAACCTACTTCTTTGAGAAGGTGATAAAGAACGAGATGACATGCGGTATGTTCTTTTACGTTCTTGCCGGAGTCTGCTCTGCGGCTCTGCTTGCTGTAAGAGGACTGAGCACCGGAGCGGAGGGAAACTTCTCCTCCGTAGCCGTTCCGTGTCTGTCGATTCTGCTGTTTGCGCTGATCATAGGCTGCATGCATGCGATAAACCTACTGTTTACCTGCTTTGTCCCCCGTCAGTTCAGACGCTTCGGAAATATCTCGTGGGTATCCGGACTTACGAATTTCGGAACCTATGTGGGAAGCGCGGTCGCGACATACGGCTTTGCGGTTCTTACCGAGGACTTCGGCTGGAGCTCCACCGTTATTTCCTGGATAATTATCGCCGTCACGGGAGCGCTGCTCTGCCTTGCCGGCTTCTTCCCCTGGAAAAAGCTGCTGAAAACATCGCTCGGATGAATTAAATTCCGGCTCATGCCGGCTGAGGAATGACATATTATGAGAATAGTAATTAAAATCGGTACGTCCACCATCGCTCACAAAACAGGAAGGCTTAACATCCGCATAAGCGACAGGCTTACCGAAATCATCAGTGACATAATAAATGAAGGAAATGAGGTCGTCATCGTCTCCAGCGGAGCGATAGGCATGGGTGTCGGTAAGCTCGGACTTCCCGGCAGACCGGATGACATCGCAGGCAAGCAGGCTGCTGCAGCCGTCGGTCAGTGCGAGCTCATGTACACGTACGACAGATTATTTGCCAGATACAATCACACCGTCGCGCAGATACTGCTGACGGCATCGGACTTTACGAATGCCGACAGACACGGGAATTTCACGAACACCGTCGGACGTCTTCTCGAGTTCGGCGCCGTTCCCGTAATAAACGAGAACGATACCGTCGCTACAGAGGAAATAAAGCTCGGCGACAACGATACGCTCTCGGCCAAGGTCGCCGTGAGCGTGAAGGCGGATCTGCTGATACTTCTTTCCGACATCGACGGGCTCTACACCGCCGATCCCCATAAGGACAGCGATGCGAAGCTCATAAGAACCGTGGACAGAATAGACGATGCCCTCTACGCAATTGCCGGAGGAAAGGGAAGCAGTCTCGGAACCGGCGGAATGAAAACCAAGCTCGATGCTGCCGCAATCTGCCTTGAAAACGGCTGCGATATGGTCATTGCCAACGGCAGCGATCCGGACGTCCTGTACAGAATACTTGACGGCACCGAGGAAAAATGCACGCTTTTCAAAGCATAAAAGAGATTTGATGCCGATTTCCGCGACCGTAACTGCTATATATTACTATATATAATGAAAGAAACTATTGTGATGACGACACACGAAATACTTGAAAGAGCAAAAAAAGCTGTGCCGACAGTGGCTCTTATGAGCGATGCGGACAAAACCCGCGCTCTTGAGGCGATGGCGGATGCGCTTATCTCCGGAACAGATAGGATACTTGCGGCCAATGCCGAGGATTGCGCCGAGGCCAAGGCTCATCTTTCCGGGGTAATGATGGATCGGCTTGTGCTTACGGAAGAAAGAATTGCCGGGATGGCAAACGGAATCCGCGATGTCGCAGGCCTAGAAGATCCTGTCGGAAGGGTGTTGGAGACTGTCGACAGACCCAACGGGCTTCATATTGAAAAGGTTTCGGTTCCGCTGGGCGTTGTCGGAATTATATACGAAAGCCGTCCGAACGTCACGTCGGATGCCGCGGCGCTTTGCTTCAGAAGCGGTAATGTTTGCGTGCTTAAGTCCGGAAAAGAGGCGCACAGAACATCCGCTGCCATAGTCCGGATCATAAGAGACGCTCTGAAGCCGTTCGGCGCGGAAAATGCCGTGTCGGTTCTGGAGGACAATTCAAGGGCGGCAGCCACGGAAATGATGGAAGCCGTTGGCCTTGTGGATGTTCTCATTCCCCGCGGAGGCGCGGGTCTGATAAACGCCTGCGTCGCGGGCTCCAGGGTTCCCTGTATACATACGGGAACCGGTATTTGTCATGTTTACGTCGATGCGGCTGCAGATCCCGGAAAGGCGCTGGACATCATCGAAAACGCAAAAACCTCCCGTCCGTCCGTCTGCAATGCGGAGGAGGTTTGCCTTGTAAGCTCCGAAATTGCCGGAAGCTTTCTTCCCATGCTGAAGAAAAGACTCACCGAAGACAGAGCGGCTGCCGGAAAAACACCCGTCGAGCTCAGGCTTTGCGAAAGATCGATGAAGATTATTGACGGAACGCCGGCATCGGACACGGATTTTGACACGGAATTCCTGGATTACATACTGGCTGTCCGCATCGTTGACGGCGTCAGAGAGGCCGTGGAGCACATTGCGGCGCATTCGACGGGGCACAGCGACTGCATCGTCACGGAGAATGCGGAAAACGCAGAGTATTTCCTTAACTCCGTCGACAGCGCGGCCGTGTATCTGAATGCGTCGACAAGATTTACGGACGGCGGAGAGTTCGGACTCGGCTGCGAAATCGGTATTTCCACTCAGAAAATGCATGCGAGAGGTCCCATGGGACTGCGCGAGCTCACATCATACAAATACGTTGTCCGCGGAAACGGACAGATAAGGTGAAAAATGGCTGACAAAAGATATGTTGCCGGCTTTATCGGCATAGGAAATATGGGAGGCACGCTCGCCTCGGTCTGCGCAAAGGCGGTGGGCGGAGCTTCGGTTGCGGTAAGCAACCACAGCCCGGAAAAGGCTGCCGCATTCGTCCGTGATTACGGCTGTGCGGTTCTGACGAATTCCGAAATCGCGGAAAAGTGCGATTATGTCTTCCTCGGTGTAAAGCCTCAGATGCTTCCGGGCGTTCTGACGGATATATCCGAAGGCCTGAAGAAAAACAGCAATCCCACCGTGGTATCCATGGCGGCGGCGGTTACGTCTGAGACCATAAGAGAGGGCCTCGGCGGATATAAAGGAAAGCTTATCCGGATTATGCCCAACATGCCCGCAAAGGTTTATGAGGGCATGACGCTCTGCTCATACTCGGATGATATGACCGATGACGCCAAGGCCGCCTTCACTGCGATTCTTAACGGGGCGGGAGAATTCGAAGAGCTCCCCGAAAAACTCATCGATGCCGGCAGCGCGGTTTCCGGCTGCGGTCCCGCGTTTGTTTATATGTTTATTGAGGCTCTTGCAGATGCCGGAGTCGAATGCGGTCTGCCCAGGGCCAAGGCACAGAAGCTGGCAGCCCAGACCGTGATCGGCGCGGGAAAATCCGTGCTGGCTTTCGGCAATCCGGGATCGCTCAAGGATGCCGTCTGCAGTCCCGGCGGAACGACGATTGCGGGGGTTCATGCCCTTGAGGAACGCGGGTTCAGGGGAACAGCCATGGACGCCGTGGTGGCTTCATATAAGAGAACGCTGGAGCTGAAATAAGGGGATTTTTCGTAAATCGTTATTTTGCACAATATCATAAGTTGTGAATTGTGCATAGTCAACAAGGCAAAAATCGGATGGTTACAAAAAAACAAAAAAATTATTGATATAAATCCAGATTTTTCGACAATGTCTTGACAGATTGATAAAAATCGAGTATAATAATATCATCAATCCTTTTCGATGCATTCCTTTCGGAGTGGTCGGAATGAAAAATTGACCAAAAAAACCAAAATAAAGAAAGAGGTACCAAAATGCGTAAAACATTAAGTATCGTTCTCAGCATCATTATGGTAGTATCTCTCTTCTGCTTCGGCGTATCTGCTGCCGAGGCCGAGAAGATCACTTCCGCCGAAGCTTTCGCTGCTATGAAGGCAGACGGAAACTACGTTCTTGACGCTGACATCGTAGTCGCTGCTTCCTACGGAGCCGGCGAGACCCCCGTTCCCTTCACCGGAACACTTGACGGAAACGGCCACACCGTTACCGTTACCGCTCCTATGTTCGCTTCTCTTGCAGGTACTGTAAAGAACCTCACAATTGAAGGCGAAGTCACCTCCGATTCCTCTGTTGGTGCTCTTGCCAGCATAGTATCCGCTGAAGTCATCGATGACCTCACAGCTTATGCTGTTGTTGAGAATGTAACCAACAAGGCAAATGTAACCATGAATGTTCCCGATACTGCTGAAGCCGCTGTAGTAAGAGGCGTTGGCGGATTTGTCGGTTCTTCCGAACCTCTCTGCGGCATTATGTTCATAGGCTGCACCAATGAGGGTGCTGTTACGCTGAACGTCGGTGCTGTTGCTTCTGCTCTCTCCAAGACCTATGCCGGTGGTTTCGCCGGTGCCTGCGATACTTTCCTCGCTCGTGAGTGCACCAACAAGGGCAACATCACTGCGGAGACTGATTCCGCAAAACTCGCTGGTGAGACCGCTATTTCCGGTTTCATCGGCCGTGCTGCTTTCACAGCTTCTATGAACTATGTCAATATCGAATATTGCGTAAACGAAGGTAACTGCACCGGTTCCCGTCGTGCAGGCGGCTTCCTCGGATATTCCGGTCTTGCCAACAACTATACCAATTATGACATGGGCAACACCCCCTACAGATTCTACGCCAACATCAACAAGGGCGACATGACCGCCAACGAGTTCGCCGGTGGTATCGCCGGTTACATCTATTCCACCGGCGGAGATGCCAATGAGACCTTTGACATTAAGTTCAACCTTACTTCCGGAACCATGACTTCCAAGAAGTGGTGCTCTCCCTTCGTAGGTTACTCCAACTCCATCTGCAATGTAATGCAGTACAACATTGCCAACGTAACCCTTGCTCATGCTGAGGGGGCCTCTGATTGGCAGTTCGTATTCCTCGGATGCTCTTCCGCTGACTACAGAAACGACGCTGAAATCCATGACAATTATATTGTTGGTGCTCAGTCCGATTATCAGTGGCTCTGCTATGCTGAGTCTGACTCCAACGAGGCCAAGAGAATTCCGATCGCTTACGGTGTAGAAAACAACTACGTAAAGTTCGTAGCTGCTTCCGATTTCTCTACCGGTAAGCTCTGCCACGACATCAACAAGGCCGCCGGCGTAAACGCTTTCAACCAGACCCTCGGATCTGATGAGCTTCCTACTCCCGCTAAGACCTCCTCTTATGTCGTTCTTGACGGTTCCACTTACAAGAACTCCACCACTCCTGATTTCGAAGTTCTCGAAGTTCTTGATATAACCACTGAGGAAGTAACCACCAAGGCTCCCACCACTGCCAAGCAGACCACTGAGAAGCCCGTTGAGACTTCCGCTCCCGCAGAGAACACCACCGCTTCTGCCGGCGAAGCCACCACTGTTGCTCCTGCTGTAACCACTGCCCCTGCTCCCGCTAAGAATGGCTGCGGCGGCTCTGTAATCGGTATCGGTGTTGCTCTCGTAGCTGTTCTCGGTGCTGCTTACGTTTCCAAGAAGGAATTCTGAGAAACAAACAATAACTGATTCGGACTGATTTATCGGTCTGACGGATAATACCCCGCGGGGCTCTGGCCCCGCGGGGTGTTTTTATGGCCAACCGTGAAACAGAATCAAATGTTTTTTTCGCGGTTAAAGGTTGACTGACGGAAAAAATCAGTGCTTTCTGTATTTTTCAAGCTGCTCGAGCCTGAGTCCGGTATTGTAGAAATCCTTGGTCGAGCATCCTGCCCTTCCGCCGCCTGCACAGGCGCAGGCACAGGCGCAGTGGGAAGCGCAGGCACAGGATGAATGCGCACATGAGGAGTGAACACAGGACGAATGAACGCAGGAGCTCTTGGGACGGCTTATTACCACGGGGACATTAACAAATCGGACCCTTGTATATACATTCGGGTTTGTGCTGTCGACAAAATCTCCTTCTTTGGTTCCCTTGTTGGCTTCCGTAACATCTTCCTCTGAGATTACCGTTTCGCTTTCAATAAAGCTTCTGCCGCAGTATTCACAGTAATTCGAGTTTTCGGGTCTCGGGGCGCCGCAGCCCTGACATGCAGGATAGTACTTGATAAGTGTCTTCTTGATTTGTTTCTTTGTTGTCGGAGCCGTGGCAGAAGTGTTTTTATCTGTTCCGAGTCCCGAGCCCCTTATGTATCTGAATATCGATGAGATGACAAATATCGGAATCATAAACGGGATGAAGAAGAACGGCAGACAGAAGAGACCGATCATAAAGTCTCCGAAATCCGTATCGTCCGATATATTTCCTCCGGAATTTATGTCTTCTATTTCGCCGCCCTCGGCAAAGCCGAAAAGCAAATTTGAATATGCTACTTCGATGCTGAATTTTTCTCCGGCCCTGAGTGCTTTTTCCCAAACCAGCCAATCTTCGTCGACGGTCGCTGCCGGGTAAAAGTTCATGACGTTTTCGTTCTTCCACTTTATTGAAAGTCTGTCAACATCGATTTCTCCGAACCAGCCGGGAGTGAAGAAGAACGTTGCGGTTTCGTCATCGGGATAGAGGTTGTCGTACATATTGCTCTGGATGAGGCTGAAATCAAATGCAACAACCTGATCCTTGTAGTATTTTCCGGCAAAATCGACCCTGACATAGTCGCCGCCGTCATTCGTATATTTTATGCTCCTTATGTTGTCGGACAGAGCCGTCAGCTCGCTGATATTGCGGTTGGGAATGCCTATTGTTACCCATTCGAGCGGTCCGAGCTTATCCGATTCAAGAACCTTCCACTCTATGTGGTAGTTCATCCGGAGCGTAGCGTCCTCGAGTGGGACTACGGTGATTTCGTAGTTGAGAATTTCATCGGTAGGAGATGCCGCCGATGCGGGCAATATGAAAAGCGCCAGTAGTACTGCGCATAGGGTGACAGCAGCTGCTATGCAAGCCGGTGAACGATGTCTGAGAGTCTTCATGCCGTCACCTCCTTAAAGGGCATTTGCCCTCGACGCGGGCAGAATCATCGCGTATTTTGCGGCATTTCTCATTGTTCCAGATGGTGTTCCAGTCAAAGTCATCCCCGAGCATACTTCCCAGTGTATCCGAAGACAGCCAGCTTTGGCAGGGCACGGCGTTTCCGCCGGGAGTTACGGCCATGTTGGAGAGGCATGCCCCGCAGGTTGGGACATTGATTCCGAGGGATGTGAGACAGTCCGCATCGATCCAGCCGGGGGAGGTGAAGGATATTTCCATTCCGTGGCTGAAGGCGAAATTTACGGCATCGGCAAGGATTTCTTTAAGCTCGTCGGAGGTCAGCTGAAGTCTTTCGGAGTCCTCCTTCAGAGCGTTTCCGGTTGTGATAAGGCCGGAGCAGGTAACGTATCTTACCCCTTTCTCGTGAAGGAATTTCAGAGTATCCGTATAATTTCTGTTGAGAGTGCAGAGAGGAGTGTTTATGCTTACGGCAAGACCTGCTGCCAGAGCATTGCTGATGCCGGCGGAGGTTCTGTCAAAGCCGTCCACTCCCACAAGTCTGTTGTGAACGTCCCTGTCGGATGAGTAGAAGGTTATCTGAAGGCTGTCGAGCTCGGCCGCCCTCAGCCTGTCGCAATAATCGCGGGTAAGCCTGACTCCGTTGGTATTGAGTCTTGATACGAACCAACGTGAATATGTGATGAGCTCTATGAGATCGTCGCGCATTGTGGGCTCACCGCCGGTAAAAGTTACCTGAGGTATGCAGGAGGCTCTCAGCCTGTCCAGAATGCGTTTCCACTCATCGGTGGATAGTTCATCCTCCTCGGCAAGAGGCTGGCCTGCAGCGTAGCAGTGGACGCATTTCTGATTGCAGTGCCAGAGACCCTTACAGGTCATTGCGCTGACCATGATGTCCATGCGGTGAGGAGCCTTCATATACGGCGCATATTCGCCTATGTTGAGATAGCCTATAGGCAGATCCGGTATCTCACCGAAGGCAATCTGCGTGAAGCTTGACATTATTGCCTGCACGTCTCCGGCGAGCTTCCTGCGGCTGGCAAACGGGAAGATTCTCTTTACGTTTTTGCAGGTCTTTTTCATGATGAGCGATGCGTCTTCATCGGTAATCGGCTTACCGTCGTATTCATTTACGGCGCCGATGAATTCATTGAGCAGAATTGCCCAGGAATAATTAACCGGGATGATGTCGCTTCCGTTGATGATTGCGACGCTGGGGTGAATGTTTCCGTCGGCGGTATCGGGAGGTACCAGATGAATCCTGACTGAGCCGGGGCCGGCAGGATTCAGCGTGGTGTGGGTAACCTGGCTGAACCGTTCGCTCATGTATTTTCTGAGCTTTTTATTGAGCTTCATGGTAGGTCCTTTCTCGGATTATTTATGCTCAGTTTTTCGCAAGTCTGAGCCGTGAAAAAGAATGATTATAAATTATTAGATATTATATATTATATTAACCCGAAAATCAAGAAAAATCGCTTTTTTCAGTTGATTTGTCAGAGTTTTTATTATATAATATTGTTTGAAGAGCAAATCCCGCAGGATCGGAAAAAGAAAAAAGGCAGAGCAGAAATCCCGAAATAACTTCGCGAAAAAAGAGCCAAGCTCGGCTAAGAGCAAAAAAAAAGGAGGCAAAGATGATAATCAACATTGATCTCAAGAAAGAACTCGGACATTACGACGATCCGACAGTATATCAGAACAGCACTTTGAGATACGCACCGCCGGAGAACTTCCCGGCATTCATGGAGCCTCTCATCGGCAGACCGAAAATTCACCGTGCGTGGATTACGCTCGATGAATACTGGGACATGAAAACCGACACGTTCTACCCCGATTACGACATCGGCGTGAAGCGTTACCACGATGAAGAACTGCACTATCTTTACGACTGGGGCAGCGTGCGTCCGGCCCCGTCCGGAACCCGTTTCAGAGCATATCTGACATCTCATGCGGCTCATTCCGATGAAGTCATGCTCAATGTCAGAAGATACGAGAGGGAGGTCATAGACGGCATTCTTCCCATTGAAAAATATGCCGAAATCTTTGCAAAGGCCGTTGAGTACTGCAAGGAGCTTGCGCCGAATATAAAATACATAGAGGTCTCAAACGAACCCACGCTCAAGAGCTTCGGTAAGCTTGATGCAAAAGAGTATGTGAAGATTTATCTTGCCGCATACAAAGCAGTCAAAGCGCTTAATGAGACGCATAATTACGAAATACCTCTGCTTGTCGGCGGAAACGGATTTTCGGAGCTTTTGGCTACCCAGTCCGTATGGGACGAAACGCTGAGGCTGCTGAGTGAGAGCGACATCGGCGCCTGCCCGATGGATTTCTATTCGCTTCATATTTACGACCACGGCGCAACCGTGAGCCTGATCCGTCAGGGCAGATTCGATGAAGCCGCGCTCGGCTGCATCGGCAAGATAAAAAAAGGCTATGCCGACCACAAAAAGACTCTTGAAAAATACGGACTCCCCGAAAAGCCGTTCTTTATGGACGAGGTTGGCCGTACACGTACGACCGGCATAGATTTCGACAGCGTGCGCAACGCTGCAGGTGTTGTGGGCTACCTGATTTCTTCCGACACGGAGGGCCTTGAGGGTGTCTGCTACTTCCCATGGTGCACATTCCACAATCCCGAGCTGCAGATTTCCTTCACTCAGTTTGTCCTTAACTCCGACGGAAGCTATTCTGCCACGCCTAACGGCATTGCGGTGATGATGATGCACCGCATGACCGGGGAGCGTGTTGCGGCTACGGTGTCCGAGGCTTCAGGTCCCGACTGTGAATACCGCGCCATAGGCGTCAGAAACGACGGTGAAATCTGGGCTGTTGCGGTAAATCCCACAGACCGTCCCGAACCGCTTGAGCTGACGTTTTCCGGTCTCGCCGACGGAGATTACATGCTTGAGGTTTACAGATGCAATGCGGTTGACAACAACTGTGTTACGGGCAAGGGAGACGGCACGCTGAAGGTGAGCACGACGGTGCCGCTGACATCTGAGGCAGGCACTGCGGTTTACAGAGACTTTCTGCCTAACGACGGTTTTGCCCAGTTCAGACTCATAAAGAATGTCTGACTTTTTCCGGAAAGCCTTGACAGGGGCTCCTTCCGCATAAGTTTAAAATAATAAACCCGCCTGCGCATTTTCGGCACAGACTGGGAAAACGGAACGACAGACTTGACAAAAAGACAGAAAAGTGGTATAATATACTGACAACTGCATAGGAAATCGGGGGTGCTGGACTGAAATGTCCGGCTGAGATGCAAGAGCTTGCGAACCCTTAACCTGATACGGATAATACCGGCGTAGGTAGAGTTTTCTGAGAGGATATGCATCTTTAAAAATCAGCCGCACGGATTTCCCGTGCGGCTGAATATTTTTTCAGAGGTGTTTTTCATGAACAGAAGAAAAACAATCACCGTTCTCGTTGAATGCGCAATAATGGTTGCGCTTTCCGTCGTCCTTTCCTTCATCAGGCTCTTCAAGCTGCCCTTGGGAGGCGCTGTAACGCTTGCCAGCAGGCTGCCCGTATGTGTGGCATCCATAAGACACGGAGTTAAGAAAGGCGCGCTTGCCTCCTTTGTGTATTCCCTCTTCCAGCTTGTCTTCGGTATCACTTTGGACGGCCTTTTCGGATGGGGACTTACACCCGCTATGCTCATCGGATGCATGCTGTTTGACGATGTCATAGCATTCTCGGTTCTCTGCCTTGCGGGTCTCTTCCGCAAAAAGGGAGAAATCGGTATTTATGCCGGTTTTACAGTGGCTTTTGCCGCAAGATTTATTTCCCATTTTATTTCGGGATATGTAATCTTCAAAAACCTGGAGCAGTGGGAGCTTTTCGGAAAGGTATTTGAAAACAAGCCTGCTCTTTATTCCATAAGCTACAATGGCCTTTACATGCTCCCCGAGCTTGTTATTACCCTTGTAATCGTTGTGGTTCTTATGAGAATTCCTTACGTCAAGAAGAATATTCTTGCTCCGAAGGACTGAAAAATTACAGAAATTCTGTGGAAGACAAGTATCCGCTCAGTTAATACCGAGGCTTTGACAGTGCCTTTTCAAATCGTTCGGATTAAGTGATTTGTTATGATGTTTTTCACACTTATCGGTTGATAAACAAAAAGCGGAGATGTTAAAAAGCTGTGTGCTTTTTAACATCTCCTAGTTTTTACAGCTTTGACAGAAATTTTGCGATGCGATTTCCGGCTTCAATGATGTGCTCCTTGGAGTAGCAGTAGGAGGCTCTTACAAAGCCCTCACCGCCTTTTCCGAAGGCAGTGCCCGGGACAACTGCAACATGCTCTTCCTTGAGCAGCCGCTCGCAGAATTCATCGCTGGAAAGACCGGTGGACGATATGCACGGGAATGCATAAAATGCGCCCTTGGGTTCGCGGCACACAAGGCCGAGATCGTTGAAAATGCCGACGATGAGCTTGCGCCTGTAGTTATATTCCCTAATCATGGCCTCTACGGCTTCGTCACTGTTTTTTAGAGCCTCTATTGCGGCATGCTGCGATGTCGTCGGTGCGCACATGATGGCGAACTGATGGATCTTTGTCATCATCGAAATGATCTCGCGCGGACCGCAGGCATATCCTAGTCTCCAGCCGGTCATGGAAAAGGCCTTTGAAAAACCGTTGACGGTCACGGTTCTTTCCCACATTCCGGGTACGGATGCCGGAGAAACATGCTTCTGCCCGAAAGTCAGTTCGGAATATATTTCATCAGAGATTACAAGGATGTTCGTATCCTTAAGTATTTCCGAAATCGCTTCTATGTCCTTTCGCTCCATTATTGCTCCTGTGGGGTTGCAGGGGTAGGGAAGGATAAGCGCTTTGGTTTTCGGAGTTATTGCTGCCTTTAGCTGTTCCGGAGTAACCTTGAAATCGTCCTCCGCACGGGTCTCGATAATTACCGGGACTCCGCCGGCAAGCATGGTGATGGGCTCATAGCAAACATAGCTGGGTTGGGGGATTATGACCTCATCACCTGGGGATATAATGGCGCGGATTGCGCCGTCGATAGCCTCGCTTCCTCCTACGGACAGCAGTATTTCGCCGTCCGGATTATATGAAAGGCCGTATTTTCTTCCGAGATAAGCTGAAATTTCGCGTCTCAGCTCCATAAGACCTGAATTTGAAGTGTATTTTGTTTTGCCTTTTTCGAGAGAAGTGATTCCGGCCTTCCTGATATTCCACGGGGTCTGGAAATCCGGCTCGCCTACGCCCAGCGATATGACATTCTCCATCGTTGCGGCTATATCAAAGAATTTTCTGATGCCCGAGGGTTTCAGGGATGTGACCGTAGGGTTCAGAATTTTATCGTAATCAATCATATGAACAGGTGCCCCCTGTCATCCTCACTGCCGTCGATGAGAGTTACATCGAGTTCCTTGTATCTGCGCATGACAAAATGAGTGGCTGTTCCGGTGACCGATTCCATCGGCGCCAGCTCCTTGGCGACAAAGTTGGCAACCTCCTGGAGAGTCTTGCCCTTGACCACGACGGAAAGATCATAGGTTCCGGACATAAGATAAACGCTTTCGACATTAGCGTAGGAAGCGACCTGAGAGGCAACCTCTTCAAAGCCGAAGCCCGGCTTGGGGACGACCTTGAGCTCAACGATGGCGGAAACGGGAGCATCCTCCAGCTTTTCCCAGTCGATAACGGCCTTGTAGCCCTTGATAAGCTTTTCCTTTTCAAGCTCAGCTATGATTTTTGCAACTTCGTCGACGGGAAGCCCGGTCATTTTTGCGAGCTGTGCGTTTGTATATCTTGCATTCTCTGCCAGAAGCTTAAGTATTTCGGATTTCATTGTTTTTCCTCCGTAAAAAAAATGTGATGTCGGATGACTGAAATTGAAAAATACACATATATTATATCACATTTTCTCATCTTCTACAAGTATTTTGTTGTGTTCCGTCTGTAGTTGATTGAACGGTGTAAATTTTCAAAGTAACTTCTACAGTAGAAATTAAAATAGAAGTTAACATGA
>JAKSPQ010000020.1 GCA_024404665.1 Clostridia bacterium | reverse complement strand
GTGTCATACTATATATTGTGTTTCGTTATTTTGTTTTTCCGGCAAACTCGGGCCTACGGCAAAACATCGGGATCGGATAATTGCGACACCTCGGCTCGCCGGCAAAGGAAAAACCGCGGTGTGTGAAAAAAATGTTGTAATGGCACGGCAAATGTGATATAATTATAGCAACAAATTTTAAGAGTAGGAGCACAGGCGTTAAGTGACGGCCGGACGGGGAGTTGCCGGAAGTACGAAGCGAAAGCGCGGTCTGTGTTCCGCATCCCGCTTGATATGGCAAAAAAGCCGGAGACATGATTATATCTGCACCTCCTTGCTTCTATACCATATTCGGTACGGGGCAAGGAGGTTTTATTATGAACGGATCAAAAGCTGTTCGCAAACTCTGCCTCACCGCTATGCTTATGGCGCTCAGCGTTGTGGTAGGAATCATCTGCAAAAACTTTTTCACATGGAACGTTTACTACCGTGTGACCTTCGAGAATTTCCCGATTATTCTCACTGGACTCTGCTTCGGCCCGATTTACGGCCTGGCTGCCGGCGTCGGTGCCGACATCATTTCCTGCCTGTGTTCCACAAACCCTGCCGTCAACCCGCTTATTTCCCTCGGCGCGGCAACCGTAGGACTTGTATCAGGCCTGGTTCCCATGCTTTTCATTAACAGAAAAGACGGAAAGGGAAGAAAAGCCCCCGTTATCAGACCCATGCTGGCAGTCCTCATCGCAGAGCTTTCGGCCCAGTTCCTCGGACAGTGGCTTATTAAGTCCGTTGCAAAGAAAATCTTTTTTGCAATGCCGGACATCGGCTTCCTCATCGGTCTCGGCTTTACCTGCGTTGTGGCTCCCATAGAGTTCTTCCTTATCAGAGCAATTATCAAAAACAAATCTGTTTCATCCGGATTAAAGGACCTTTGTGACTATGACTTATTCTGAAGCGCTCGAATATATCGAGTGCGGCTTTTTCGGCGGAACGCGTCCGGGACTCGAAAGAGTATCCGAACTCCTTGAAAAGCTCGGCAATCCTCAGGACAAGCTGAGGTTTATTCACGTTGCCGGAACGAACGGCAAGGGCTCGTTCTGTTCAATGATGGATTCCGTGCTTCGTGAAGCCGGATACCGTACAGGCTTTTTCACGTCTCCCCACATCGAACGCTTCAACGAGCGTATGATGATAAACGGTGAGGAAATCAGTGACGGTGAGCTCGCAGAGCTTACGGCATACGTCCGTCCGTTTGCGGAATCGATGGAGGACAGACCCACCGAATTTGAGCTTGTAACCGCCATCGCGATGCTGTATTTCGCGAGACACGGTGCGGACCCCGTCATCCTCGAGGTCGGCATGGGCGGCAGACTTGACGCAACAAATATCATAAATACTCAGGTTATATCCGTAATTACGGGCATTGCCCTGGACCACACGGCTATCCTCGGCGATACGATCGCGAAAATCGCCGGAGAAAAGGCGGGGATTATCCGTCCCGGAGTACCGGTCGTATGGGGAGGCAATTCGGCCTCTGCCACGAGAGTGATACGCAGAGTCGCTGCGGAGAAGGGCGCTCCCCTTACACGTGTCCGCGACAAAAAGCTCACGGTGCTGCGCGAGAATCTTTCCGGCACTAAGTTTTCTTATTCCGGCATTACGGCGGAGCTTTCTCTCCTCGGAAGCTATCAGCCCCGCAATGCCGCGAACGTTATCGCTGCGGTCGGAATTCTCCGCGAACGCGGCTTCGACATCGATGACAGAGCGCTGCTCCTCGGCTTAAAAAAAGCAAAGTGGAAGGCCCGCTTTGAGAAGATTTCGGAGAACCCTCTCATCATCAGCGACGGTTCCCACAATCCCGAGGGCATAGCCGCAGCAATCGACTGCATCAAAAAATGCTTCGGCGACGAGAAAATCATTCTTGTAACCGGAGTAATGAGAGACAAGGACTATCCCTCCATGGCTAAGGCTCTGTCGGAGGTTGCCTGCAGAGCTTATACACTGAAACCAAACTATTACAGGGCGCTCGCCGCGGAGCCGTAGGCCGCTGAGTTCAGAAAATGCGGAGTTCCTTCGGTAGGCGCAAAAACCACGGAGGAAGCTGCTTCCCTGGCGCTTCAGGCTGCTGCGGAGCTTAAAAAGCCCATAATATCACTGGGCTCGCTTTATATGTACTCCGAGGTAAAACAGGCGTTCTTTAAGCTGCTGAATAAATAATAAAAGAGTATTTGAGCTGCCGAAACAGTCCCGGGCTGTTTCAGCAGCTCCTTTTTGCCTTTTCTGTCGGTTTTCGAACATGAGATGTATGAACTTCCTTTCGTTGCTTTGCATTTCTCTGCTTCTTTCAGCTTTTCGGGAATGAATTCTGCCTCAAGGTCCTTCTCATGTATTTTTCTGCTATAATTTCAACTGCAGAAGAACCTTTGAAAATTTTCATTGAGAAACCAAACCAAAACCATCAGAAATCATATGTTGATTTTTCGTAGGCTTTGTGATATAATAATTTAACAAAAACACTGTTTTAAGACAACATCGAAAAGAGGTACAGTTGATGAAAAGCAAGCATGTTTTTCAGTTCTTACACGTTTCGTCGGCAATAAAGCTGACGGTCTTCATTCTTTCCGCTGCGCTGCTTGTCCCTCTGGCAGTTTCATGTGCAAAGCCGGATACGCCGAACACTGAAACCACGGCCTCCGCTGCAACTCAGGGAACGGGTGACACAACTCTCCCTGCGGATACTGAGATTACCGATGATATCCCCGCCGGAACCGATTTCGACGGTGAAACCGTTTCGGTTCTCTATTGGGAGGACGCCGAAAATACCGAATATTTCACCGACGGCGAAAAAGGCGAAATGGTCGGCGATGCGATCTTCAGACGCAATGCGAAGGTTGAAGACAGGCTGAAAATCAAATTCGAATTCGTTCCCACTAAGGGCAATTCCGGTAACTCCGAAAATTTCAAGACTACGGTTTACAACAATGTCAATGCCGGAGGCGATGCATATGACATCATCTCCGCTCACAGCAGAGCGATAGGACTTACCGCATACTCCGGACTCACCCGCGAGCTTACCGAATATCCCGTAATCAATCTTTCCAAGCCCTGGTGGCCTGAATCCCTTGTCACCTCGTCTTCCATAGCGGGAAAGACATACTTCGTATCCGGGGATATTTCCACCAATCTCCTTTATATGATGTATGTTGTATTCTACAACAAGAACATGACGTCCGATCTCCATATCACGGATCCCTATACCTTCTTCAAAGACGGAACCTGGACCATAGATAAGCTTATCGAGCTCAGCAACGGCGTATATTCCGATGTCGACGGCAACGGAATCGCGAGCGCCGATGACCGCTACGCCCTTTATTCGAATGTCCTTCACACGGATGCCTTCTTCTTCGGCAGCGATATCGGCGGCATCGACAACAGCGGAAACACGCTTAAGCTGTCCGAAAAATTCACCGGAGAAAAGATGGGTACCCTCGTTGAGAAGCTTCAGACGCTGTATGCTTCTCCCGATGCCGCCCTCGGCTCTTCAAGCGGATACAAGCCCGTATTCAGAGACGGCCGCGCGCTGTTCATCGTCGACAGAGCCGATATTGCCATAAGCGACCTGAACGAGAAAACCTTTGACATGGGTGTACTCCCGGCTCCCAAATACGATGAAAACCAGGAGAAATATCTTACTGCGGTAGGAAATCCCTTCTCGCTTTATTCGGTTCCCGTCAATGCATCGGAGCCCGAGAGAGCCGCGACAGTAATAGAGGCCTGGGCCTCCGAGAGCTACAGAACGGTAACGCCTGCCGTGTTTGAAATCACGATGAAGACAAAATACGCGGAGGGCGGAGAAGACGCAGAGGTATATGACGTTGTACGCCGCGGAACTGTTTTTGATCTTTCCAGAATATTCTGGAAGGTATTCTCGAGCGATTCCGCCCCCGACAGTCTTTTCCAGAAGGCCATAAGCGGAACAGCCTCCTGGTCGACCGTTGTCGGAAACAAAAAGCCTCTTCAGAACACAATAAAGAAAATATTCGACGCATTTGAGAAATAATGCCGAAAAGGCATCATATTACAGCTCCTAAAAAAGAGTTGATTTTAGTAAAAAAAGTATGATACAATATTGAAAGTAACCGTTCCCTGAAGCTCGGTTGATTTAGCGTTCAATAATCCGCCGGAAATCGGATTGCTTCGGAAAGGATGAAAAGCACATTGCCGTCAGAACACAGATAATAACAAAAAATAACCGGAAAGGAAACAGCGAATCATGAACTCCCGTACGGAGCAGATACGCTAAGGCTGTATTACTATTATGGATTCACAAAAAAACAGGTCTATATATTACACTCTATTATTATGTTTGATTTCACTGATGGCGTGCGCTTCATTTCTTGTTATTAGTATAAATGCAACTGCTGTTCCGGTCAATGAGATTTCAAGCTTTTCGTCGGATTATGATAGCAATGCTCGTCAAGGTAATCTAAAATCAGATAATCAGAGTTATATGTCGACCCTGAAAAATGATTTGTATACAAAAAAAACAAAAAATTCCGACGGAACATGGACACTGGAGGTATATGGAACTCCCGTCAGATACATTGAAAAAGATGGTGCGATAAAAGATATCAATCTCAAACCCATCGCCAAAGGTGATGGGTTTGCTTCCGGAGATCATTTTATATATGCCGAGTTCCCTCAAAAAATAGAAAAAGGGGTGCTGTTAAGAACAGGAGAGTCCGATATTAGAATTATCCCAATAGCCCCTGATGGAAATAGTATTGTATCGTCAAAACAGTATATAGCAGATGATGATAAGATTGTATACTGTATAAATGAAAATGTTTCATACGAGTACGGTTTGACTTATTCCGGTTATAAAGAAACAATTATTGTATCAGAGTATTCCGGACAAAATGACTTTCTTTTCAGAGTATTTACCAATGGACTGAGTTTGGTTTGTGAAGACTCCGAAAGAAACTCGGATTGCAGTATTTCTTTTGTCGATTCGAACAATCACAAAATAGCTGAAATAGGTGATGTTATTGTTTTTTCGGCAGACAATCGTAACAATATTTTCGGAATTATTGATTATGAAACTGTTGAAAAAAGCAATGAGTATATTATCCGAATCAGTGTGCCTGAAAATTATCTGTCATCAAATGCAACTCATTACCCGATTTATGTAGATCCGACGATTTCTGTAATTTACAATAGCGAAGACAGTACAACTTGGAATGGAATTGAGGATATAACCGTAAATCAAAACCACACAACAGATTGGCCGGGAAGTGGAACGCTTTATGTCGGAAAAGCCGGACAGGATTATGGTGCCATGAGGTCTGTAATGAGATTTCCATACGTGGATCTTTCCGATATTATTCCTTCAGACATAATATCGGCTGTTGTACATATCAGAGACTTAATGTGTTATTCGTATAATCTTCAGGTCGATTGCTATGGCTTTTACGGTTATTTGCCTACCGGGACATTTACTCAAACCAATGTAACCTGGGATAGTATTTATTATGCGATGTATAATTATGAGACAGGTGGTGTTTTCCATTCATCGAATAATGTTTATTATAATCATGGCGTTTCACATACCAATTGGTATGATTTTAATATTTTGCCGATTGTAAAAGATTGGGCTCAGCATCAAACAGACTCGACTTTCTCCGGAGTGCAACAAGCAATTGTTTTTAAATCAACAGACAATTACGAATTGTCATCAAATGAGCATTATGTTTGCTTCGGCTCATTTGACAGAGGAACCAATAAACCATATCTGACAATTAAGTACAATGAGCCTTCTGAATACTCAGTATCATTAAATAGAGACAGTCTTTCCTTGTTGGTTGGAAACGGCTTCAGACTTGTTTCCACGACAGAACCGGCTAATCAGAGCGTTGTTTGGACCTCATCCAATCCGTCGGTTGCTACTGTAAATTCATATGGCTATATATCAACAAACTCAACAGGATATGCAATAATCACAGCGTCTGTCGGAGACGCAACAGCCAGTTGTTCTCTGATAGTTTCAGCACTGGATGGCGTATTCGAAATAAAAATTCCATCAGACAGTGACATTGAATCCGAGGCTATATTTCTTTCTGATATAAATGACGGACTTAATCTCACGGAGAATAATCCTTGGTCCAGAACCCAATTATGGTTGATAAAAAATATTAACGGAACTCCAAGGTATACGCTAAATCCCTTATCAAAGACAACAATTGATTATTCGGGTTTTGATATTGGGCTTGGAATCGGTGGAGAGGGGGAGATACCCGAGCCTTTATTGCTGACGATTTCAAGCGAAAATCAAGTACTGGATTGTGGTCAATGGTACATTACCGGGGACGAAATTAACGGGTTTGTCATTAGGGCTTTTACATACAGTGACTATTCTGTTTTGGTGAGAAACAACTCCGGCACAAGAGTGTGGTTGGAATATGACGAGAACATAATTAACGAAGATACAATTGTCGAAAATTGGATTCTTTCTAAAGTCGAGATGTTAATGTATTCATCTGTTTCATCTTCGATTAATACAGCAGACGTTTTTCAAGACAGCAGATTATCTTGGCTTCCATATATCAGTGCAACGGACACTAATGCTGCAGAGCAAAGGATTAAATTTTCTTCATCCGATAGATCAAGAGCTTTTGTAAATAGTATTGGAATGATTTTTATTTCCTCAAATTGTCCAAATAATTATACCGTTCAAATTGATGCTGCATGTGGAATGCACACGGCACAAATTACGGTTACTACAAAGGCATATGGAGACTTTGGCTGGAGTGAGGATTATTGTGCTGAAACAGGTCGAATAAACCTAGATAACCGAATTGTATGGATTGAAATGCCGGATGGTAATTTGTTAACCACTCGGGCAGGAAACACAATTTTAGCTTCACCATTTTCCAATGATTCGTTCAATCATGAGTGGAGAATTATTATGTCAGGCACTCAAGCAAAAATTCAATCCGTTGACGGTAATATGGTACTGAAAGTATGTACGAATACAGCCTATGAGGGAGCTTTAATAACACTGGGACAGCCAACCAACAGTATATCAGAGTATTTTAGATTTGAAAGAATCGGTTCAGAGAACTATTATATAATAACTACGGCATCCAGTGAATATTCCTTTGCAATTGCATATAATAGTATCACAGAAGAGTTTTACCAGACCAATAGGTTGAATTCTGCCGATCTCCTTTTGGTAAAAATAGGAGAGGGAGGAAAATCCAGACTGCCAACCGGTTATTATTGCATGGGTAATCCGTTCACTTCCTCCGGAATAGATGGTTCATCCGCTTATTTTTATCTTATTAATGAAAATGACACGGCACGGTTGGGCTTTTTCAGCCGCACGGAATACTATCCATATTGGTTTTTACTTTATCAGGGAAACGGATACTACTCAATAATCAATGATAATGAACAAATCGATGTGGCTTTGACTTATACAAATGGAAATGTTGGACTGGCATCATTTCTTTACGATGACAGTCAGTTGTGGGAGTGTGTCAGAAATTCGGATTTTACTTTTAGCTTTAAGCCAAAAGGACAGAATCTATATCTTATGCGTGATGATTCATACGGTGCGATTTCTCATTCGGTCACTGTGGGGGCGAATTGTTCGCCGGCTGAAGCAGGTTGGAAGATGATACGTTTAACAAGCAGAAATCCGTTGTTCGATTATGGAAAATATGCAGACGTAGCTTTGATTGGAATCGAAGATAGCTCCCACTCGCTCAGCCATCTGACATGGATGGCGGAAGTGATTGACAGATTATATGACAGACGCAATACAGATACTCGGTTTTACTATAATACTTTTTCGGTTGTATATCTGTATCCGTTATCAAGTCCAATTTCATCAACTCAATATTATGAAGTGCTCAAAAACAGCAAATTTGTAATTCACTATGGGCATGGACAAATTGATTACGGCGGGTCTTATCTTATTCTAAGTCCGAAATCATCATCACATTCTTCAGAAAGTGATGTGCTTTTTTCGGCATCCTCAATTTTGTCGAATTCACTTCCAAACTGTGATTGTATTTTTTTCTTCTCCTGCAAATCTGCAGGATTTAATGAGATGGATTTTAGCACCAGTATGGTAAAAGCGGTAATTGACGGTGGTGCTGATTATGCAATAGGGTGCCAGGGTGATGGTTACTGTGATGATTTTCAATTGTTTATATCATTTCTTATAGAACACATAGGTATAAATAACGATGATCATTTGGAGTCCGACTATAAGGCGGCTTTTGTACAGTTCGCTCAGTGTATTACAAATGGTTGTGTGAAGACGGATACGGTATTTAAGGACTCGGATGAATTAACTGCAGGAGGAAATAAATAATGAAAATGCGCAGAGTTATCGGGGCCCTTGTCAGTGTTTTGGTTTTGTCCTTACAATTAATAAGTTTGTCATCTGCCTCAATAAAGCACAGAGACTTAATATATCTACCTTTGCGTTATTTGGACGAACATGTCGGATCCTCTGCTGAAGACTATAATCCGGTAGCACTTCCGATTTTCGGGTATTTGTCACAGCCGAACGATTATTCAAAGGTAAACGTTGAAAACTTAAGAAACATTTGTTATCGAAATACAGGGGTTGAATTTGCTGAAGGAGATGAATTCAGCATTGATTTCAATGGTGTGACCGTAACTCATAATTTTCATGCCAATAATGGAGATTTGTGTGAATTTGAGGCAGAATTCGGTGACTGTAAAGCAGTGGTATCAGTGTTTAAAAACGGAGATTTCAAAAGTCTGATGGTAATAAAATATCCGGATAATTGCCCCAAAAACAATATGTCTTCGGAAGAGGTTGCATCATGGTCAAAAGACTTGCTTGATTATTATAATCGCAATCTTATAACCGGTGAAAAAATAGTGAATTTGGATGAATTTGAATTCAGTCCGTATATGGTTGAGGCCGACAAACGCTATTTCTACTTTACTATGCCGAAAAAGAATGGCTGGTGGTTATTTGATCAGGCATCAGTAACTTTTGACACGCATTATTTCCCTTATTATATTTTTATATGTAATCCCGGACACTATGATGATTGTGACGTGCCTGATTTTGTCAGTGTTTCGACTCTTGAGGAACATCTGTTGCCTTTGCTCAGGAATTATAAGCTATTACCTGATGACGAAGGAATAATCCTTGATTGTGCGGGATTCCCTCCCGGAGTTCCGCCGACCTATGTTGTTAAGCTGACCGATGGCACAGTCGGACTTATGATATCCGTTCGTTTTTCAAAAAACGGGGAATGGACCGGGGCATCAAGTCACTTTGTTGTGCCTTTTTCTTCCCTCGGGCTCAGGTGATTTTGCGATTCGAAGAATCCCTCCGAAATCTGACTTCTACGGGATATATGCAAACCACCTTGCCGTCAGAATACAGATAAATACAAATAATATCCGGAAAGGGAAAAGCGATTCATGAGTTCCCGGACGGAACTTATACGCTAAAGTACAGAAAATGAAAAAAATCACAGCATTTTTGCTTGCATCGGTTCTGCTTTTATCCGCGGCCGCATGCGGTCCGAAGGCAGGAAACGACGATACAACCGCTTCGTCCGGAACAGGTGTGCCGGTTACGACCGTCGGCGGTTCTTCCGAGGGCAATGTGACTGATGCTCCCGATGATACATCGGAGCCCGGAGACGAAGTGACAACGTCGCCGGAAGACGGCACGACGGCGGCTCCCGCAGACACCGACGCTCCCGGCACGGCGGGGACACCGGTTACCACAGAAAAGCCCGCTGACACAACGACTCCCGGAGGAACAACCTCTCCCGCGGATATCGTTATGCTTCCCACGGGTCCCGTACAGAATTGGGGCGAGTTCAAGCCGCCGTTCTTCAATCCTCTGGGTGACAAAGAGCTGTACGAGTCGGTTGGGGCTTCGGGATGGAGAAGCTCAATTGAAGTCGTATCCGCTGAAACGAACGGTGAAATAGTCGGACGCAGCTATTTCGGAGCTCTTTACGAGTTCGTCATAGAAAACGAAAAGCTGACAAAGGACTGGATCGTTTACCAGGCCGAAAAGCTCGGCGGATCGGTAAAAGACGGCTATTCCGAAGAAAGCGGGAAAAAAGCTCTGTCCTTTAATTTAGCGGAGAACGAAACCATGCGTTTGGAAGTCATAGCTGAAACGGATAACGACTGGAAGAGGACTTCTTTTTCAATGGTGGAATATGAAGTTCTCAACGAGGGAAAAACCGTTACCGTGACTTCAACTGACGAGCGCGTCGACGATGAACGAAGACTGTTCTTCTGCCTCGAGCCGGAAGCCGGCAAGGTATGGTCGGTTAAGATGGATTTTGACAGGGAATGGGACGATATCGAAGCGGGTCTTTATCCCTCCGTCGAGTTCGGACTGACTGCCGGAAAAAACAGAGAGTACTCCATAGGTGGCATCAGCAGCCTGCTTTCCGGGTACGGCATCGCATCGGGATATCAGTCGGTCAATTACGTTTTCGACAATATTCCGGCCGTAGATACTCCGATTGTCTTCACGGTTAATTTCTCCGCCGATTTTCCGAAGGATGTATCAGTAACACTGACAGCCGAGAAAAATCCCGTGAACAGCCGGGTTTCATACGGAACGGAAGTCGGTGAGATAAAGCTTATAGGCGGAGCCAGAACCGATGTTTACGCATTGGAAACACCTTACTTCCCTTATCTTGAAAATTACTCTTATGATGAAAGCGTAACCCGCAATGAAGGCGGAGATGCTGTTATCAGAGTCCCGGCCGGATTCTACCAGCTGAGAATAGGAAGCGAGACTATCGGAGGACCCTCTATTAGAGTACAGAACGTTCCCGTAAGCGCGGGAAAAATCACTGTCGTAGAGCTCCCGGACGAGATGTGGACCACATATTCCACCATGGTTTCCATATTCGGCGAGACCTCCGCGGAGGCCGGCAATATGGAGGTTATAAAGTTCACCGACAACGGTGAAACAGGTGTTCTGAACGTAATTATCCATGATCCCGAGGAGAGAAACGTCCTTCCCGGAAATGACGACTTCAGGGTTAAGGAAAACGGTGTGGAAGCCGTGGTTACCGGTGTGGAACGCGTAACCGCTCCCGTAAATGTCGTTCTCTGCCTGGATACATCGGGTTCCATGGGCGAGAACATGGAGGCCGCAAAGAATGCGGCAATCAAATTCGTCGAGGGCCTTCCCGATGATTCTACCGTAAGGCTCATCAGCTTCCAGGGCTTCGTCACAGAGCACCCCGGTTCTACCAAGGCCGAAGTCATCGCGGCTATAAGAAGCCTGAAATCCATAGGCGCAACCACACTGTATGATGCCACGGCAAGAGCTCTCGGACTTCTCGGCGACTGCGAAAACGGCTACGTCGTCGTTTTCTCGGACGGCGACGATTCCCGCGAACCCGGCATTGCCGGCGACGGCAGCAGCATCACCTCCGAAGAGATGTTCGCACTCATCGAGGCTTCCGGCAAGACCGTGCTCACCATCGGCTTCGGATCGGGCTTCAATCCCTATATTCTGGACGAAATGGCGAGACTCAGCGTCGGCGGAGGCTATTTCGTCGCGGCCGATGCCTCCGAGCTTGAGGCTGCCTTCTCGGGAGTCGCGTCCAAATTCGGCAATCAGTTCATTATCACTTACGAAAGACCTCTCGTGACCGTAAACCTCAACAGCGATGTCCCCGTGGTTTCTATGATGATGGACATGTCCGGTTCCATGGACCTGGATCCCAAGGATTATCCCGGAGAGGATGTCGACTTCAGAATCGACAAAATCAAATCCGTCTTCCATTCGTTCGTTTCAAAGCTGCCCGATAAGACTCTGACACAGTACTCAAGCTTCACAACTGCGGCAGGCTGGTATGATATCAGAATAGGCGAAGTGACAACGGTGAACAAAAGCGATATATTTGCCGCTATGGGACAGTCGGTTGCCGGTGGCGGAACGCCCATCATTCTTGCCCTGAAGACATCGATAGCCGCGCTGTCTCCTATTACATCCTCCAAAAAGGTGCTGGTATTCTTTACCGATGCCGCGCTCGGTGTTGATGACGACGATGAAAACGGCTCGCAGCAGTACGAGCTCGACAATGCTCTCAGACAGCTGAAGGCTCTCGGCATAAGAGCTCTGTTTGTCGGACTCGGCGGAAAAGACTATATCGCCGCGCACGAGGATGTCTTTAAGCACGCCGCTGAGCTTTCCGGAGGCGATTATATCATTACCTCCGACGCTGCGGATATTCAGACGAAGCTTGACGAGCTGCTCTCCAAGATCGACAAGCCCGCAAGCGACAAAAACAGCCTTAACATAAGCCTGTCTCTCGACTGCGTTGTGGAAGGCGGAGAGCCGATGCAGTACTCGGTTCAGTATTACGATGAAAACGCGGCTCCCAGAACCAGGGACGGCGACATAGTGGTTCCCGGAACCGTTAAGATAACGGACGGCGGAAACGTTAAATAAAGCGCATATACGGGAGCGGTTGTTTAAAAAACAGCTGATAAGAAACGACAGAGAGCAACATCCGGAAGGGTGAAGCTCTCTGTCGTTATGTATTTATCGGAAAAATCAGACGATCTCGATAAGCTCCTTTGTGGAGTGAGTGAAATCGTAGAAGCCGTCCTCGGTGATTGCGATCATGTCCTCGATTCTGCAGCCGTATTTGCCGGCGATGTAGATGCCGGGCTCGTCGGTTACAACCTGGCCGGGAATGAGTACGCGGCTCATCGGCGCTCTGGGAGAGAGACTCGGCGCTTCGTGGATATACATTCCGACGCCGTGTCCGAGACCGTGGCCGAAGCAGCCGGCAAAGCCGGCGTCGTCAATAATCTTGGCGGCAATCGCGTGCATCTTTCTGCAGCCCTTTCCGGGACCGATTTTGTCAAGTACGGCAAGCTGCGCGGCAAGCACCGTGTTGTATACCTTCTTGATTTCCTCATCCGCTTTGCCGATGACGACGGTTCTTGTCATATCGGAGCAGTATCCGTCAACCATTGCGCCGAAGTCCATGGTGAGGAAGCCCTTTTCGAGTCTTACGTCGCGGGGAACACCGTGAGGTCTGGACGATGCCGTTCCGGAAACGGCGATGGTCTCAAACGCAGCCTTTTCGGCTCCGTGGGCTCTCATAAAGAACTCGATCTCAAGGGCGACCTGCTTTTCGGTCATGTCGGGTCTTATCCACTCTACGATGTGCGAGAAGGCGGCATCGGTTATTGCCTGAGCCTTCTTCATGGTTTCGATTTCGCCGGCATCCTTGAATTCGCGGAGACCGTCGAGAATTGCGGAGGCTCCTCCGGAAACCGTGCAGCCTTCAAAGACGTTTTTGAAGTTTTCGCAGCCCGACATGGAAAGGGTGGCTTCTTCAAGAGCGACTCGTACGGCGGAAGAGGATTTTATGATTTCGTATGCTGCCTCGGCCATTCTGACGGAGGGCATTACGATTTCAAATTCTTTTGCCGCGGGAGAGGCGTTGGCAGCCTCGATATATCTGAAATCGGTGAGGAGAACGGCGCGGTCGGCCGTAACTACGGCAAGTCCGTCCTGATAGTCAAAGCCCGTTATCCAGCGCTGATTGATTTCGGAAGAGATTACGATAGCATCGAAGCCCGATTTTGCGAGAGCTTCTCTGGTTCTGGTAAGATGTGACATTATTGTGTCCTTTCTGATGAAAGAAATCAATTTTGACCTATGAGGCTGACGGTATTGTTGCCGTGAAAAGCAAACCGAATAAAGTGCTTTATCCTGTTCACCGGATTATTTTTTTTTGTCCGGAGACGCGCTTTTCTCTTTTTTCAGTCTGTAGTATTTTTTCATAAGAGGTTTTTCGAGAGCGCGCTTGAACCTGAAAAAGAGAGTTTTTTTGTCCCGTATGGGAGGAAGCTTTATCGCTCTGAGCCCCGCTCTGTGAGCCATGACGACATCGGTGAACAGCTGATCTCCCAGACACACCGTTTCCTCAGGCGCTGAGCCGAGGTCTGCCATTGCCCGTGCCGCAGCTTCCGTCGAGGGCTTGTGACTGTCCGGAAACGCAGGAAGTCCCAGAGTTTTGTTGAAAAGCTCAACGCGCTCCGCGGTATTGTTGGAAACCAGGCAGGCCTTTATTCCCGCGCCTGCGAGCGATGAAAACCAGAGACGAATCGCTTCGTCAGGCTCCGCCTGCTCATATGGCGCGAGTGTATTGTCGATGTCTATCAGCAGCGCGCGACAGCCGATTCCGTTCAGAAATTCAACGGTGATATCGCCGTATTTCCCGAAATCATAGTCGGGAAGAAGAAATCCGTAAGTCCCTTTTTTCATGTTCTCGTTCTGGCCGGTTCCTGATTCGGAGCAAATCCGAACCGGAGGCCGGTTATAATTGCATATTATAATAATATTATAGCAGTAATGGCCGCAAAAATCAAGGGGAAAATACCGTTCCCGGGGTTCCCGCATAACGGAACCGTTTCTGACAAAAACGGTCATTATTATGTAGCAGGCATTCGTAAGAGCCCGGAAGGTTTTTCGCGGGGTAAGCTGCCGTCGCTGCTGCACGGAGTGCTGACGGTTCCTTATTTCAGATAAAAAGCGTTTGTGTATGCCTTATAGCCGCGGTCATCTGTGAGTACGAGTCTGAACCATTTTTCATCCGGACGAACCGTGAAGGAGGCCTCGGTGATGCTTTCGCCCCTGAATGCGGCGGCTCTTTTGTTTGAACGGGTGCAGGGACAGTAATCTATGGAGCGGACAGCCGAGGTTTTTACATATACCTTTGTGATACGTTCGCCCCTGTCGTTTTCTGCGTCATCATCGATGAAGACAGAGAGAAAATCGGGGCCGGAGCTGTCGCCGTCGCAGGCCACGGAATAGAAGAGGCCGCCTTCGAGCGATGCCGTTATTTCCTCGTAACCGAGAAAAGGAGCGCCTATCATCGTGTATCCGCCGTACGAGTCCGAGAGAGGATGACCGTCGGGATGGGCGTTGTGGTTGTCATCGGTGCAGATACAGTATACTTTTTTGCCCTGACGAAGAAGATCCTCGTAGCAGTGGCTGGCGGTTTCGTCATATCCCTCAACCATGCAGGAGTAATTTGACATCTCTATGGCATCCATGCCTTCATATTCCCCGAACTGCGTATATCCCTCCTCGGACCAGACGGGGTGATTGTACGTTACGAAAAAGCCGGATTTGCGGGCTTCCTTTATCATTGCGTTGACGGAGCTTTTCGAATAATCTCTCTCAAAATCGGGCTTGGATTCGTCCACGGTGATTTTGTCCGCATTCATTCTGTATTTGCTGCCGACGTATTTCAGTGATCTGTGAAAACACGGCTGAAGTATGTTGTTCCTGTCCTTGGCAACGAGGCAGATGTGGCAGACCTTTTTGCTTTCGCCTGAGTCCGCGGACGTGGCGGCGACGCCGAGCTCTACTCCGTTTAAGGCAATGAAGCTTTCTTCGCAGAGCTCCGGATGCGGAATGAAAAGCTCGTGGTCCGTGTAGCAGATAACGGAATAGCCCTTGGACATATAGTCTTTTTTCAGCTCTTCCGGCGTCTTGTGGCCGTCGGACAGAGTGGAATGACAGTGAAGATTAGCTTTGTAATAACCGAAAGAGTCACCTCTTTCGGGGAGCAGAATATGTTTCATCTGAATATTCCTTCCGAATCATGTTAAAATATAAGTTGGGTCCGAATGTCCGGGAAAAACTCAGACCTATCGAACCGTCAGTAAGCATTATCAATATTATAGCAGATATGAGTCAAAAAATCAATTGATAAAACCGGTCTGCATTTATCGGGCGATAAAAGTACCTGCTCTTCTTGAATTTTAAGCGGTTTTTGTGATATAATAATACTATAAATTATTCTGAATGCATCGGAGAACAGAAAATGTGTAATATTGCGGGATATGTGGGCGAGAAGGATGCTGCGCCCGTACTCATTGATTTAATTAAGAAAGAAGAGGGCTTTGCCGGAGGATATTACACCGGCATCGCAACAATTCATGAGGGGAAGCTGTATTATGCCAAGCTGACGGGGGACTGCGACAGACTTGTGGCCTTAACGAACGCTGCCAAGCTCCCCGGCAAAATCGGCATCATGCATTCGAGGTCAAAGTCAGGAGGAGGGGACGCCTGGGCGCACCCCTTCATCGGCGAGGGCGGGAAAACCGCCTACATCGCCAACGGCTGCAACGGCTTCTTCAATGATACTGCGGCAGAGAAGAGAAGCCTGACGGCGGAGCGGCTCTCGGAGGCGGGATACAGGATGACCTCCGCCTGCAGGGGCGCCATCGGAGCTTACCCTATGCTGAAAAACGGCGACTGCGTCCATATAAGCGAGGTTATGTGCCAGCTCATTACGGAATATGTGAACGGCGGCAGCGAGCTTTCAATGGCGATGGAATCCGCGTGCCTCGAGCTTCCGAGTGAGATAGTGGCTCTTGCTCTGTCATTGGAGCAGCCCGATGTGATCGGCTGGGCGAGGATAAACTTCCCCGGAGTCATAGGGTTTGCCTCTCACGGCGCATATATAGCGTCAACGCCTGCGGCTTTCCCGGCCGACGTAACTCGGACGGAGGTTCTGCCCGTGCTCAGCAGAGGCGTTATAGGGAAATCGGGCTTTACCGCAGTGCCGATGGAGAATTTCCCGGCCGTCTGTGCCGCCGAAACGGATGAAATCACGGAACGTGCATATGCGGCCGTAAAGGATATCCTGACCGTTGAGCCCGTAAGACCGACCGTTCTGAAAAAGAAAATCAGGACGCTTTTCGGCGAGGGCGATATTTTCCCCTCGAATTCCGTTATGTACAGAACGGTTGCGAGACTTGTTTCGGAAGGCTATGCGAAAATTGAAAGCCGCACGGTTGAGGGCGCTTTTGCACCGCTCACCGCCCCGGAATTTGTCATTTCACGGATTGAAAAAATGCGGTAACATAAAAAACTCGCTTGCCGCTTCGTTTCCGGCACAACCTTTATGACTCTTCGGTAAATATGAGCAACGCTATATTTTATTTAATTGTGCGATAATCACGGGATAAACAGGATGATTATTTCAGCGCGTCCGGGAATTCACAGAGAGCTCTCATTCTGACGGTCTTTGAGCCGTTGTTCGCGGTGACGGGATCCGCGCAGGAGAGACTGTTGTAAACGGATTCCTCGACAGCCTCCGCGGCTGCCGTGAAGACCGCGCTGATTTTATCGTTGCTAATGCATCGCATCTCGCGGACGGAGGGGCCCGGGACCGGCTGACGGTTTGCGGTGGTAAAGCCTATGACAACGTCGCCGCTGCCGTTGGTGAGAAAGCTTCCGGCGCGGGAAAGACCGATCACGGCGCGTTTCAGCACTCTCTTGAGCTGAAGCTCGGAGAGGGGAATATCGGTGGCGATTATTATCATGCACGACCCCTTGTCCTCGTACCCCTTGGGCGGCAGCTCGCTGTCGATGATTTCTCTTATCCTTCTTCCCGCGGGAATGCCTGCGACCGTAAGATCGTCGAGAGAACCGAAATTAGTCTGAAGAAGAGCGCCGACGGTGTAGGTTTCCCCATCGATGACAAGCTGTCTTGAGGCGGAGCCTATACCGCCCTTGAGACCGAAGCAGACGGTGCCGGTGCCTGCGCCGACGTCGCCCTCGTCAAAATCCGCCGATGCCGCAGCAATCGCTTCCGTGAGCTGCTCATAGCCCACGGGTCTGTCCGCACCGCGGGAGAGGGTGCCGTCGTTCGTTTCTCCCACCACGGGGTTTACGGAGCGGCAGCCTTTGCCCTCCGCCGCGTTCTGTTCGATGGCGTATCTGACAAGCGCATCGGCAACCTTGCCGGTGTTGAGCGTTCCCGTGAGAGCGATGGGGGTCTCTATGCTGCCGAGCTCCTCGATCTGAACGGTTCCTTCCGTTTTGCCGAAGCCGTTGATTACATGAACGGCAGCCGTAAGCTTATTGAAAAAAAGATTGTCGGGGGCCGGGATTATAACGGTTACCCCGGTTTTGTGATATTCGTCCCGTACCGTGCTGTGGCCCACGGTCACGCCGGGGACATCCGATATCTTATCCAGCGGTCCCGCGGGAAGCGTGCCGACTTTTATTCCTCTGTCTGTGATTCTGGTCTTGTTCATTTTCTTTTATCCGGCAGTTTTGCCGGCTCCCTTTGGTCGTATTGTATATCTGAAAGCCGTACGGCAATTTACGGCTTCTTAAGCCTCCGCGATAATCCGGCAAGCTCCGCACTCAGCGGAAACCGCAGAGCCTTTGGTGTTTTTCCGAAATAATTATAATCCAATATTTCCGGTTTGTCAATACCGCGGAACTCACGGTGGCTGTGTCAAGCTGCTTTATTCTCGCCGTCGCACCCCTGCTCCGGCGTTTTTGCCGAATTTTCACTTGATTTTTCCCGTCAAGATTGATATAATATAGCTGTCAGTTAAGAACACCCGTCGGATACCGGGATAAGGCATCGGATTCGGGCGTTTTATACCGTGAATAAAAAAATAATAATAGATATGCCCGGATTTCGGGCGAAAAGAGGGTTCATCAATGGATATCAGAGAACGCAAGGATGTCCCGGTCGAATTTACCTGGGATTTCACACCTGTATTTGAAAGCGACGCTGCCTGGGAAAAGGCATATGCGGAGGCTGAAAAGCTCGTCGATGCAATCCCCGCGGTAGCCGGCACGCTCGGAAAGAGCGCGGCAGCGCTGAAAAAAGGCCTCGATGCCGTTATCGCCGCCGAGGAACGCGTTGAGAGAGTATATCTTTACTCAATGCTCAAAAAGAACACCGACAACGGCGACAGCAGCCTCCAGACCATGAACGGAAGAGCGACAACGCTCATAATCAAGCTCTCAACGGTCTGCTCCTTCATCGATCCCGAGATTCTGGCGATAAGCCCGGATACGCTCGCGTCGATGATGAAGGACCCCTCGCTTGCGAATTACAGGCACTTCATAGAGGACATCGACAGAAACCGTCCCTATACCAAGGATGCCGAAACCGAAAAGCTGCTTGCGATGATGCAGGAGCCCGCGGCAACCGCAGGAAACGCCTTTGATATGTTCGAGGCTGTCGACGTTACCTTCCCGACCATCAACGTTGACGGAAAAAAGGTGCAGCTTACAAACGGAAACTTCGGAGTTTACCGCGAGAGCGAGAACCGCGAAGTCAGACGCAGGGCCTTTGCCGCGCTGTTCGGAGAATTTTATAAATACCGCAACACGATAGCCGCTCTCTATGCCGGAAACGTAAAGAACGACAATTTCTTCGCAAAGGTCAGAGGCTACAAGTCCGCCTGCGAGATGGCGCTCTTTGCGGACAATGCGCCCGTTTCAGTTTATGACAGCCTTGTAGAGGCGATTCACGATGCATTCCCTATTATGGGACGCTACCTTGAGCTCAGACGCCGCGCTTTGGGACTCAAAAAGCTTCATATGTATGACCTCTACTGCCCGATGATTGAGGGAGTGGATATTAAGGTGGACTTTGAAGAAGCCAAAAAAATGGTCAAGGCCGCCTGCGCTCCTCTGGGAAAGGAATATGCCGGACTTCTCGACCGCGCCTTTAACGAGCGCTGGATAGACGTTTACGAGAACAAGGGCAAGACCACAGGCGCATATTCCTGCGGAGTATATGGGGCGCATCCTTATGTTCTCCTCAATTATTCGGGCACACTTGACGATGCCTTCACTCTCGCGCACGAGCTCGGCCACTGCATGCACTCCTTCTTCTCCGACAGAGAGAACGATTACGTGAACCACGATTACAAGATCATGGTTGCGGAGGTAGCCTCAACCGTGAACGAGGTGCTCCTCACAAGATACCTTCTGTCCACGGAGACTGATCCCACCCGCCGCGCATATATCCTCAATCACTTCCTTGAGGGCTTCAGAACCACCGTGTTCCGTCAGACTCTCTTTGCCGAGTTCGAGAGAAAGGCTCATGAGCTTGATGCCGAGGGCACTCCTCTCACCGCAGAGACGCTCAGCTCGGTCTTCCGTAAACTCAATCTCAGCTATTACAAGGGCGCCGAGGTGGATTCCGTTCAGGATATCGAGTGGGCAAGAATTCCCCACTTCTACAACGCCTTCTACGTTTACAAGTACGCGACGGGCTTCTGCTCGGCGGTTACCATTGCAAAGAAGATACTGGAAGAAAACGGGGCAGAGAATTATCTCCGCTTCTTAACCACCGGAGGCTCCGATTACCCCATCGAGGAGCTGAAAATAGCAGGTGTCGATCTTACAAAGCCCGACGCCGTCGCATCCGCAATGGAGGAATTCGACCGTTCAATCTCAGAGCTTGAAGCCCTGATCGGATGATAAAGGAAAACGATGAGAGAACAGGTTATATCTGAGATAATTCGCGAAAAACTGATACTGATAATCCGCGGATACAGCGGAAAGACGCTTCTGAACATACTGGAGGCGGCTTTCAGCGCCGGTGTCAGACTGGCCGAGATCACATTCAATGCGCAGGGAGACCCCTCCGACGAAGCTACGGCAGCGGAGATTGCCTCCGCGGTAACGGCTTTCAGAGGACGCATGCATATCGGTGCGGGAACGGTTCTCCGTCCGGATCAGGTTGAACTCACTTATAAAGCCGGCGGAGAGTTTATCATCAGCCCCGATACTGACGAAAAGGTAATCGGGAAAACTCTGGAGCTCGGCCTCGTTTCCGTCCCGGGCGCGTTTACTCCCACGGAGGTCTCCGTTGCCTCAAAGGCGGGCGCCGACTTTGTCAAGCTGTTTCCTGCCGGCCGTCTGGGCCCCGGTTATCTTAAGGACATCAGCGCACCGCTGTCACACATTAACTTTCTTGCTGTCGGCGGAATAAACGCCGGTAACGTAAGCGAATATGTCTCTGCCGGAGCCTGCGGCTTCGGTGTGGGCGGAAGCATTCTTGATAAAAAGCTCATTGCCGCAGGGGATTTCGATACCCTTACGGAAAATATAGCGCGTCTCGTGACATCGGTTCACGCGGCATACTCACCCGAAATACTCTGATTTTCCCGGAACAAACCGGAGATTTACGCTGCCCTGCGGGCAGCCGAAAGAAGGAAAAAACAATGTCTGTACTTGACGGAAAAACAATAGTTGCCATCGGCGATTCGCTGATTTACGGAAACAAGCTCGGCAATGATGCCGTATGGGTCAACAAGCTTGCCAAAAAACACGGAATGACCGTATATAACCACGGTATTAACGGCAACACCCTCGCTGCGCAGGATACGGAGCCCAAGCACCCCGGAATGTGCATCAGATATGCCGATATGGAGGACGAAGCCGATTACGTCGTCGTGCTCGGAGGAGCAAACGACAAGAGACTCAACGTCCCGCTCGGTGAGAATGACTCGAAGGATCCATATACCTTCAAGGGCGCGATGAACGTCCTCATCGAGGGACTGACAAACAAGTATCCCAAGGCCAGAATCCTTTTTATGACCAATTACAACCGCTGGCCCAAGCTTAACAAGCTCGGCGTTTCGGATATCGCCTATGTGGACGCGATGATTGAAATCTGCGGACTTCACGGAATTCCCTGCTTTGATAACTACAGAAACAGCGGTATCTCCTTCCAGAACCCCGGCCAGCTTGCCTGGATGGACGAAGGACTTGTACTCGGAATAGGCGAAAACCATCATTTCTCGGATGAAGCCTACGACTGGCTTCTTCCTAAGTACGAGGCCCTGCTCGAATCCCTCTGAGCGGCTCGCGGGAACGGTTTTCCGACTTAAAACGCAGGCAAGCCCCGAAAACGGTCAAGCTTCAATTCGATAATAATAAAAAGCCCGGCTTCCGGGCGGAAAAGAGAATAATATGAAAGTCAATCATGATATCCACACCCACACGCTCTTTTCATCCTGCTGCTATGATCCTGCCGCAACCGTAAGAGCGTTCATTGACAGGGCTGCAGGTCTCGGACACGAAATTCTAGGTATTTCCAACCATCTCTGGGACGAAAAGGTTCCCGGAGCCTCCGGCTGGTACAAGGGACAGACCATCGATTACGGCTTTGAAGCAAAATATGCGATTCCCGCGGACACAAAGGGAGTAAAGGTTCTTTTCGGAACCGAAACCGAATACTGCGGAATGAGCGATAACCTCGGCATGCTTGCCGAGACTGCGGTCCGCTTCGATTACGTGCTCATTCCTCACACCCACACTCACATGAAGAACTTTGTCATCGCCGAGAACGATGACGTAAAGGCTTACAGACAGGAGCTCATTGCCGCCATCGAGGAGAAATTCCCGCAGCTCACTCATGCGCAGGCCGCAAAGATGACCGCCGCTCTGAATTACAACGAAATCAGAGCTCTCATCGGCGATAAGCCCGGTATGATCGACGAGTGGAAATACCTTGCGGACTTCTGCTTTTCGTCCTTTGAATCCCTCATGAAGAATCCGGAATTCCTTAAGATGGCCGCGTCCGTACCGACTCTCATCGCGCATCCCTTCTGGGCCTGCGGCGTTTCCGGCGTGGACGTCAAGAACGTTTTCGGACATCTTCTTGCCGATAAGGACAGACTGTATGCCGATTTCGCGGTATGCGCAGGACTCGGTGTGGGACTCGACGTTAACATCGGCACATATCTTGATTCCTCCAACGGATTTGCCGATGACCTCATGGTTGCCGTTATGAGAATAGCCAAGGCTGCCGGATGCAAGTTCACCTTCGGCACAGATACTCACTCAGTTGCCGGACTCGACTCTATAAGACGCGGCGATGCGATCTCGGAGGCAATCGGAATCGAAAAGAAGGACCTCCACGCCATTGTTTGCTGAGTCTCAGGGGCGAGAGCAAATGCAAAAGAAGATACTGACATACGGTGATCCGGCCGCGGAAAAGCTCAGGGAAAGCCTGAAATGGATTTTCTTTGACGTCGGCTCGACATTCGTATCCGAAAAAGAGTGCCACAGGGAAAGATATATTTACTTCAGGGATTATCTTGACGAAAAGGCCGGACATCCCGTTTCCTATGAGGAATTTGAGGAGGTAATGTACGAGGGAGTCCGTAAGGGCTTTAACCCCGTACCCTATTTCAAGCATTATTACAGAATCAAGGAACCTATTCCGACATACAGAATGGATCTCGAAAAGGTGTTTCCCGAGGTTCCGGGCGCTTTGGAGAGACTTTCCGGCAAATACAGACTCGGAGTAATCGCCAACCAGAGACCCGGGCTTCCGGAAAGACTCGAAAGCTACGGACTTCTGAAATATCTGGTTCCGGAAGCCGTTTTCGGCTCTCAGGATGTAGGAACGGAAAAGCCCGACCCGGAAATCTTCAGGGCGGCACTGGCCGCCGCCGGCTGCAGACCGGAAGAGGCGCTTATGGTGGGAGACCATGCCATAAACGACGTAAAGGCTGCCGGAGCTCTCGGAATAAAAACCTGCAGACTTTACCGCGAATATTTCTCGGCATACGAGCCGAAGGATGAGTCCGAAACCGAGGACTTATCCGTCGAAAATCTCGCCGAGCTGGCCGATATACTTTGCTGAAAAAAGACGGATTGCCCGCACTTAGGTGCGGGCAATCCGTTTTTTTCGGAATAATTGTTTATTTGAGCTTAACTGTGCCGGACCAGTAAGGAGAACCGAAGAAAACGGCGGGATCCGTGATTTCCAGTACTGCCTCGATGCTGTCTATGGATGTAATCGATGCCTTGTCCAGCGCATCCTTTTCTATGCCGACGGATTCGATTATCTGTGAGCCGGCATTGAGATCCGCAAAGCCGAATGCATCGACCTCCGTTCCGTTGACCTTTACGTCGTGAATGTAGATTTCGACATCCTCTGATGAATTGTTGTGAACATAATATTTGATATCGTATTCTTCCCATAGCTCATCGTACTCGATGCCGATTACGGAAATGAACCACCGGCCGTCGCGGTAAATGGGGGTATCCCCGTGAAGTATGCCTCTTACGGGGAAGCTGAGCTTTGAGGGGTCATCGTTCATGGGATATACGGTGTGCTTTTCATTGGCAATGTAATCGGCAAAGATATCGTCGCTGTCGTAAACCTTCAGTGCGAAGGATATTTCGCGAACGTCGGTAATGCCGTATTTTTCAAAATAAGAAGACAGGAAAGAGACCTCGGCGTCGGCGGTTTCACCGGGCTTGACGTCACGGGCAAAGAAGGGATCTATCATCCATCCGTTGACTGAGACAAGATCAAAGGAGAAACACAGCGTCTTTTCCGAAGAGTTGGTTAACCGGAGATTTATGCAGTAGTCATCAAACATATCTTTTCCGTATCCTTCTATGACCGCTTTTCCGTAGGAGCCGGACCAAAGGAGACCGGGCTCATCGGAGGGAACGGGAGGCTGGGTGGTTACGGGAGTCTCAGTTGTAACAGGAGCCTCGGTGGTGACGGGAGCCTCGGTAGTAACGGGAGCCTCGGTGGTAACGGGAGCCTCGGTAGTAA
>JAKSPQ010000002.1 GCA_024404665.1 Clostridia bacterium | reverse complement strand
AGCTTCACATGATGCCAAATACACTGGCATGGCAGAACTCATCGGTCAAAGCCACAAACCGCATGTATGACCGCTCGGAGGAGCCGAACGACCTGATTCTCCTGGCGCTTGCCGACAGCTTCGGAATGACGCACGACAGACCATATTACGAATCCGAAGCATATCTTTTCGAGCGTCTCGGAATATTTAAGGAGCTTATGTCGAGGCCTTACGTAACGGGAGGAGATCTTGTGAAGGCGGGGTTAAAGCCCGGTCCCGTAATGGGAGAGGCTCTCGCATATGCCCACAAGCTGAGACTCGCGGGCACCGAAAAGGAAAACGCGCTGAAGCAGACCCTGAGATACGCCGATCAGTTGATACGAAAGCACGGCTGATTCGGTTTTCCGACAGCCGACGGTCAATAGAAAAGCAGGGCCCGTAAAATAGGCCCCAAAACAAAAGGGGCTGTTAAAAAAGTCCCATAAGAAAATGCCGGTACTTGAGAGCAATTTCAGGTGCCGGTATTTTTTATTTGTTCTTTCTCCGGGCGCTGACCGAACGGCGGAACGAGAGCAGCCGGTCTTCGTCCGCTTAAGACCTCGCACCGCGTTGTGAAATTCCGTCAGTCAAACGTCCCCGCCTTCACACGTCCAGAGAGAGCAGCTCTCCGAAAATGCCGCGTCTTTCGGCATCGTCTTTTTTTACCGTCTTGCCCGACTGCATCTCCCGGAAGAAATACTCGGTTGTTCCGAGCGTCATGGGATCAAAGTAGAACGGCGATTCCTTCGGGTTCCCGTAGCGGCTGTACTGACCGCCGCAGAGGCCCTCGTGATCCTCACCTCCGCTTACATACAGCCCGAGCACTCCGGCGGCCGTGAGAGCCTCTCTGCGCTCGTCTGCCGTAAGCATGGAGTGCCAGACCTCAACTCCGCGCAGGCCCCTCTCACACAGCTTCTTAAGATCACAAAGCTGTCCGTGAGGGTGAGCAAGCACCATGAAGCCTCCGGCGCGTCTCACGAGATCTATAAGCTCATCCGCGGGGAGAAAGGGATATACGTTCGGGACCGTGGCCCTGTATGGTCCGTAAACCTTCGCGAAGAATTCCGGGTAGTCGGTATCCTTCGCGAGGCCTCTTTTTTTCAGCGACCTGAACACGGGCTCGTTGCATATCCACGATACGCCGGGATTGTCGTCAAGCACGTCCTGCCATGTGATGTCGTGAAGATATCCTATCTCCAGACCTCTGTCAAACAGCTTTTTTGTCTGGTTGGTTTCGTTGAAGCTCATTCTGCGGAGATATTCCGCCATCTCGGGATAAGTCGGATCAAAGGAATAGCCGCAAATATGGTAGAAATTCTTCGAAAAGTCGGAGGGAGACGTGAACTCGGCGCCGAAGAGACAGTCAAGACCGGCCTCAGCGCAAGCCTCGGCCAGAGGTGCGTTGCCGGTAACGGTATCGTGGTCGGTAACAGCCATGGCACCGAAGCCTTCTTTTTTTGCAATTTCCACGAGCTCTCGGGGAGTGTATACACCGTCGGAATGAGTCGAATGATTATGCATATTAGCGAAAAGCTTAATGTTCATTTTATCAGTCACCGGAAAATCGGCAGGCTCCGGCCGAATGCCTTTTCCGGCACTCCTTTCGTTCTTTTGGCTGAAAACCCAACAGGCAGCCAATAAATCATACTATAGAAAAAGGCTGTCCAAGCCCTGCCGATGAACGAGTCTTCGGTCTGTACGTCCGGGGCGGGAGCCGGTCAACCTTGCGCCCACATTATATCATAAGGGAAAAGCGATGTCAACAAAAAGAATCGGAAGCGGGTTACGAGCGTTCTTTCGTCATGAATTCCGCCGAAAAAATCAAGGCGCTCCGGTTTAAGCTCATTTTTCTGTCGCATACCCAATGCAACGTCAGAAAGACCCGAAAACGCCTGAATTAGATGTACATCTAATCTTTTGTCAAGAAGCCGATTTCAGTTAGATGAGTATAAAGTGTTTTTTGCGTCGATTATATCATATATTTTTCAAAAAAGGGTTGCTTTTTATCATTTGGAGGTGTATAATATAAGAGGCATTTTGTGCCGACGGTCCAAACCGAGTCCGGCAAGGTGTTTATCGGCTGCAAGCCCGCTTTGCAGAACGGAACACAATTATCTTCCCGAAGCTTATCATATCAGCGCGAAGCCTCTTCCCTGCTCCGCGCGCTGTCCTCATTTCAGGGAGGACGTTCATTCATACAAAGGAAAGGCAGACAAATGGCAAAAACACCCGATAAAAAAAATAAAGCTCCTGCGGAAAAGACCGCAACAACAATTGTCACAGATGAGGCTCCCGTGAAATCCCGGGCCGGAAAAGCCTCCGGCAGTGAAAAAAACAAAGCTGATAAAGAAACCGCTGACAGAAACGGAAAAGAGAAAAAGTCCTCCGCAAAGGCACAGGCTTCAAAGACGTCTGAAACGTCAAGGCCCGGAGGATACGACGACCAGAGCATAACCATGCTCCAGGGCCCCGACAGAGTACGTAAACGCCCCTCGATCATCTTCGGCTCAGACGGCCTCGAGGGCTGCAAGCAGGGCTTTTTTGAAATTCTTGCAAACGCCATCGACGAGGCAAACGCCGGCTACGGCAGCGAGATCGTCGCAACGGTTTATTCGGATCACTCGATGCAGGTCGAGGACTTCGGCCGCGGTGTTCCACTCGGCTTCAACCAGAAGGAGGGCCGCTGGAACTGGGAGCTCGTCTTCTGCGAAATGTTCGCCGGAGGCAAAATGGACAATACCGCCGGCGGCGCTGCGTACAAGTGCTCGCTGGGCACAAACGGAGTCGGCGCCTGCGCGACGCAGTATGCGTCAACATACATGAACGTGGATTCCTTTGACGGAGCTCACGATACCTATATCAGATTCGAAAAGGGCTTTCCCGTAACCGAGCTCGAAACACGAGAGCTAACAAAAGCCGAAAAGCGCACCGGAACCGTTATTTCATGGCTCCCGGACCTTGAGGTTTTCACTGATATAAACATTCCCCACGATTATTTCAAAGACGTCATGCACCGTCAGGCAGCCGTGAATTTCGGCGTAAAATTCATCCTGAAGCTCGAGCAGCCGGACGGAAGCTTTGAAGAGACGGAATACTATTATCCGAAGGAGACGGGTCTCGGCGGATACTTATCGGAGCTCACCGGAGGCGAATCCCTGACAGAGCCCGTGGTTCTCTCCATGACCGACCGCGGACACGACCGCGAGGCCAAGGCCGATTACGACCGTGAGGCGGACATTTCCTTCTGCTTCACTCAGATTGCCGGAATCCAGGAGTATTACCACAACTCCTCCTGGCTCGAGCACGGCGGCTCACCCGACAGAGCCGTACGGGCGGCGTTTCTCTCATCGCTCGACAGAATGCTCCGCAACGGCGGAAAGTACAACAAGACCGAGCAGAAAATCACCTTCGGCGATATTGCGGATTCGCTCGTCATCGTCATATCCAGCCACTCCACCGTCGCCTCTTACGAAAACCAGACCAAAAAGGCGATAAACAACGAATTCATTCAGTCGTCGCTGACGGATTATCTCAAAAAGCAACTCGACATTTACTTCATCGAGCATCCCTCGGATGCGGATAAAATCGCAGCTCAGCTGCTTATAAACAAGCGCAGCCGCGAAAATGCGGAAAAAACCAGGATCGACATAAAGAAAAAACTTACGGGCTCCCTCGATGTTTCAAACAGAGTGGAGAAATTCGTAAACTGCAGATCCAAGGATCCCGAATTGCGCGAGCTTTACATAGTGGAGGGAGATTCAGCCCTGACATCCTGCAAGCTCGGCAGAGCCGCGGAATTCCAGGCCATAATCCCCGTCAGAGGAAAAACGCTGAACTGCATGAAGAGCGATTACAAGCAGATTTTCGACAACGATATCATCGTTGACCTTCTGAGAGTAATCGGCTGCGGCGTAGAGCTTGACAAGAAGGTTAAGGTAAAGAACAACGACATTGCCACATTTGACCTTTCCGCTCTCCGCTGGGCGAAAATCATCATCTGCACCGATGCCGACGAGGACGGTTTTCAGATTCGCACCCTTCTTCTGACACTCTTTTACAGACTGTTGCCGACGCTGCTCCGCGAAAGAAGAGTATTTATAGCGGAGTCCCCGCTGTTTGAAATCACCTGCAAAGACGAGACCTATTTCGCATATAACGAAGCCGAAAAAGCCGAGATCATAAAGACTCTCGGAGACAAAAAATACACGCTTCAGCGTTCGAAGGGTCTCGGCGAAAACGAGCCCGATATGATGTGGCAGACCACCATGAATCCGGCAACCAGAAGACTTATCGCCGTAACCCCCACCGATGCTGCCGCAACCGAGGAGATATTCGATATCCTTCTCGGAAACAACCTTCCCGCAAGAAAGGTATTCATAGCGGAAAACGCCCAAAAATACATGGCCGAGGCCGACTATTGAGTCACCCCCGACCGGAAACAGAGAAAAATCATGAAAATTGCAGTCCTTTGCGGCGGTCTGAGCCCCGAGCGCGACGTTTCCCGCGTCTCCGGCTCCCTCATCGCCAACGCATTGATAAACAAAGGTCACGATGTGGCCTTAGCCGATCTTTACCTCGGCACCGACGAAAACGTCCCGGTGTCCGACATGTTCGGACGCACACCTTTTCCCGCCTGCCGGGTAGAGGAAAAGGAGCCCGATCTCGGGGCCGTAAAGGCATCTGCGGGAGGACGTGAGGCTTATATCGGCCCCGGCATCATAGAGCTCTGCAAGGCCGCCGATGCCGTCTTCCTGGCGCTTCACGGCTCCATAGGAGAAAACGGAATGCTGCAGGCAACGCTTGACAGCTTCGGCATTAAGCATTACACCGGCACGGGATATATCGGAGCCCTGCTTTCGATGGACAAGGACATCGCAAAGAAGATGATGAGCGGCGCGGGAGTACCGGTTCCGGAAGGAATATACTGCAACGCCGGAAGCGCGGATACAGCCGAAAGAATATTGAACGAGGTAGGTCTTCCCTGCGTAATAAAGCCCGCCTCCTGCGGCTCAAGCGTGGGCGTATCCCGCGTATTCACAAAAGAGGAGCTTGACGCGGCGCTTGCGTCTGCCGCAAAATACGAAACGTCCGTTCTGGCCGAGAAACTCATAGAGGGCCGCGAGCTCACCTGCGCGGTGCTCGGAGGACAAGCACTTCCGCCCGTGGAGATTATTCCGAAGAGCGGTTGGTATGATTATGCCAACAAGTACCAGAGCGGCGCCACGACCGAAATCTGCCCCGCTCCGCTCACCGATGAGGAAACGGCGGAAATTCAGAGACTGGCTCTTGCCGCCTTCGGCTCACTCAGAATGGAAATGTACGGACGCGCGGATTTCATTCTTACACCCTCCGGCAAATTCGTATGCCTTGAAGTCAACGCGCTTCCCGGCATGACTCCCACATCCCTTCTTCCTCAGGAAGCCGCGGCCGTCGGCATCGAATACGGAGATCTCTGCGAGATGCTCGCCGAAATGGCACTGAAAAAATAATAGAACGAAATGGAGCACTGAAAAACAGTTGCCGAAAAAGCCATGCGGCTTTTCCGGCAACTGTTTTTTCATCTGTAATAAACGTAATATACTATTATCGTACGCTCTTTTCCGCCGTGTTCGATGTCGTGCGCCGTGAGCACAACTCCGTCCTTTGACAGCAGCTCCCACGCCCTGAGATCGTCGACCTCGCACCTGAAGAGAATTTCCGATGACGCAAACACGATGAATTCGCCGTCGCGTACGGAGAGGCTTCCCTCTCTGCCTATGACTTCATCGACGTCATCCCTGCGCTCCGTAACGTATCTTATTCTGTGTCCGGCGATTCTTTCCGCCATTTCCCGGCGGAAATACACGTTGTCCGGATCCTTTTTATTCTTTCCGAACAGCCCCCCGAAGAGGCTGCCTAGCTTACCGCTTCCCATTAATTCCGGTCCTCTTTTGCTGCTGAATTCAGCCGAAATAAGCTCCGAAGGCTTCAAGGAGCTTTGTTACGTCTGATGCTTTTACAAGCTGTGACTCGCGTCCGGCAAAGGACACACGGAAGTAATCCGCTGTATGGGGCAGTATTTCAAGCGTTTTTTCGCCCGCTTCACCGAGACTGAGCACTGCTGTAAACACAGCCTTTCCGGTTGAAACGGAGGGATCCGCCGCGATGAGAGATGAGTCGCTCGACGCCTTGATGCCGCAGAGGGTATCTGCGATTTCGGACTAGAGATTGTATTTAAGCTCGGCTCCGTCGGCATCCTTGAAGACGACCTTCGCGTCGCTCTTTTCATAAAGCACGCGGAGAGTTTTGCCTGAGGCCGAGAAGCTTACTCCGTCAAGCTTATCGGGATTGATTACGACGAGCTCAGCGGGTCTCAGAGCAAGAGCGTCGGCATCGATGAGCATCGAATAGAGAGCCGAGTCCTCCATGAGATACACAAGGGCGCTGCTTTCGGTTTTCACGTAAAGCTCTCCGTTTTCATCGGCGCTGCCGAACAGAAGCACCCATTCTCCGTTCTTACGGACATCCTGGCTCTGGCCGCTCGTGGAATCGGATACCTTTTCCGTATAAGTATAGGCTACGGTCATTTTCACGGGCTTGTCAAGGCCGTATGCGGAAAGGTCCGTATCTGCTCTGAAGGCCACGCATTCGGAAAATCCGGCCGATGTAATCGCAGAAACTATGCGGTTTCCTACATCAGACGAAATCGGGAACGGCTCTGCGCCGTCCGCGGACAGCGACCACTTGTATTCGTCGGTATAGTAACCCGCGACACCCTGCGGATTATATGAATACACGGTTTTGTGCCCGTCCTTTTCAACCGAAACCGACGTGATCCCGGAGGACGTGATTTCGGGAGCCTTTTCGGAGAGAACGAAATCCGCTATCGTTTTGTCGAGAACCTCCGCATCCGCGGATGAAATCGTGTAAACGACGGACGGATCCTTGCCGTCCATAAAGTAATAGCTGTCGGAAAACGCATTGAACGAGCCGATTTTGCAGTTGTACGCGCTGCCGTCCGAATAGCCGAAGGAAGCCTCGATGAACGGCGTATCAAGGCCGTATTTCGGAAGCGACTCCTCCGCAACCTCTGTTATGCGGTAATCGGAGGCTTTTCCGCTTACGGCAAGCACGATGTCCGCGAAAACCTGATTGTCGAGAGGAACGGATTTGTCATCGGTCCACTCCCAACCCGTCATATCCTCCTTCAGAACAAAGCCGAGCTTTCTGATTTCGGCGGATTCTCCGATTTTTCTTACGGTAATCGAGATTTCCGTAAGCTTTGTCTGATCCACCGGAGGAAGAGTGTATTCCTCCGAGGGAGCTGAGGTTTCGCTGCCGTCGGAGCCGTTCGAAAGGCTTCGGGCAATCAGATAAATTCCGGCCGCGGCGGCAAGCACCGCGAGTATGATCAAAATGTTTCTTATCTGTTTGTTCATTATCTTCTCTTACGTACGATAACGATTACGGTACCTATGGCAATGCAGCCGATGGGGATGACGAATATCATTATTCCGCCCCAGAAATTGGCCTGTCCCTCCGTAATCGCCAGCGAGGAGCTCGAAAGGCTTACGGCATCTATGACTCCGAGTCCCGAGGAGTAGCTGTTCTGCATCCATGAGAGCGAGCCGTCAACAAACGCGAGATTGTATCCGCTCGTGGCGTTGATAAAGGTGTCGGATATCATATCCGCGGATGAAGTCCATATAAGCTTGCCGCTTCCCTTCTCCGCAGCCGCGGAAAGGATATATGACTTTGCCTCATCGTTTTCGGTTGTCGTTGCCTTGTCAGAGGTTCTCGCAAGCCATGTCGCCGTGACTCCGCTCTTTTCGGTAATTACTATTCCGTGAGAGGAAGGAGAAATGAGCTTTCCGGAATAGGAGGAAACCGGCTTTGATGCCGCATGGTCCGGATTGAATTCGGGATATATATATCTGGCGTTTCTCGGATAGTGCTTTGAGCTGTCGCCCTCGCTGACTATTCCGGATTCCGCTCCGAGTCCCATGGCACCCGTAACCTTCATGAGATTAGTCATGGTGTCGCAGCCGTCGGACGTGAAGAGGAGGACGTTTCCGCCCCTGTCGATGAAATCAATGAGCGCCATGGCTTCACCGGCGGTTATGTCGTTCGAGGGATTGTTGACGATGACGGTATCCGCATCCGCCGGAATCTCCGCATCGATTGCGATGTTGATGACGGAGTGCGCTATTCCGAAATTGTCAAAGAGCGCGCTGACCAGCGTGGAGGAAAGAGCGGCCTCGCCGTGTCCTTCAAGGATATATACGGTGGGAACCGTTTCGGCGGTGACGTATTCTATGGCACCCGTGATTTTGGCGTCTCCGGAAAAATAGAGGGTGAACGGGCCGTAATATGCCTCGAGCTGTCCGCCGTACATCTGATTGTAGTAGCTGAACTCGGAGGACGAAAGCTCTCCGACCTGCTCGTTGAAATAATAGTACATATCAGAATAGCCCACGAGCTTGGATCTCTTGCCGCTGACGGCAATTACCGAGAAATTGTCGGCTGTTTCGAGCTCGGGATACTTTTCAAGCAGTGTGGGGTCGCTTACGGGGTCAACCTTCTTCACGCTGATTTTTGACGAGACCGACGTGAACCTGTCAAGGAACGTGGAGAGCATCTCGTCCTCTGTTCCTCCGCTGCATACGAAGTTCAGAGTAACGTCCTCCTTTAACGCGGAGAGGTATTTCGTGCTCTGCGATGAGAGCGTATAAATATTGTTTACGCTCGTGTCGAGCTTTGTGTATCTCGAGGGAATTGCCGAAAAGATCAGGTTAACAAAAACAAGAACCGCAACGAGTATCACGGCCATGACCGCGGTATACGTGCCCATTCTTCCGGCTTTTCCGAAGGCGATGCCGTCCGTGAATTTCTGCTTTACTTTTTCATTCATCTGTCCGTACCTCCCTGTCAGTTCCAGCGCTTCTTATCCATCGACTGGACCGAAAGCCATACGAAGAATATGATGAGCGTTATGTAGTAGACCACTGCCGTGATATCGAAAATCCCGTTGATAAAGCTGTTAAGTCTGTCAAACAGCGCAAGATATTCGATAATTCTCGGGAAAAGACCCTCAAAGGCCGTCTTTTTTACAAAGAACACGACGACGGAAACGGCAGCTCCCGCCAGGGCAGCTCCTCCGCCTATCAGGAGGTTCTTTGTAAGGAAATACAGAACGAGTCCGGCGAGAACGGAGAGCACCACAAAGGCAAAGAGCGAGGCTCCCGCGGTTGAGGGGAACAGCGATGCGAGTCCGCTCATGAGATATAGCAGGAAGCCCGCGACTATGCCTGCAAAGCAGACTGCCGCCTGATTGGTTATAAGCGAGGAGAGGAAAAGGTTGACCGCTATCAGCGCGCAGCCGAGAAGGAAAAAGCCGAGCAGCGCGGAATATGCGGAGCCGAAATGCACGTCTCCGTAGAGAGATAGAATGACGGGCACAAAGCCCATGACAAGAGATACGGCCGCGTGAACGGTTACGAGAGCGAAGTACTTGCCTATTACAATCTGTGACATCTTTAGCGGCAGAGAGTAAAGAAGCTGATCCGTACGCGCTCTCTTCTCTCCGGAGAGGGATCTCATTGTCAGAATCGGAACCGCCACCAGAAGGAAAAGCGGAAGCGAGCTCAGAACGTATTCAAACTGGGAATACAGGCTCAGGAGATTGTTGGCCATTGTAAAAATACCGCACATTACGAACATAACGCCCATATAAATCCATGCGGTCAGGCCGTTGAACAGAGATTTCAATTCTCTTTTGTATATGGCTTCCATTATCTGTCCTCCTCGCCGACTGAGCCGAAGAGCGGCTTGTAATCATCGTCGCTTTCCTTTTCGGGCCCGCCGTTTTCATCATTTGCATCACCGTCTTCGGCGTCACCGCCTTCACCGTCTTCACCGTCGGGGCCGTTATCGGAGGCAGCGACCGCATCGTCGTCGCCGTAAATCGAGCTTTCGGTGAGCTTTAGGAAGATATTCTCAAGCGAGCTTTCCCTGAAATACAGCTCGCTTACGGGAATACCCGCTGCCGCAAAGGCGGCGAAAACCTTCTCCGAGACCATCGTATCCGATTCTGCGGAAACAACACCCTCGCACAGACCGTGACCGGCATTTCCTACGTGGACGACCTCAAAGTCGCCGGCGGACTTAACCGTTTTAACAAGAGTGTCTGCATCGCATCTGGCCTTTATGCAGAGACCGTTCGAACGCTTGGCGCGCTCCTCAAGGGAGGCAAGGGACTCATCGGCGACAAGTCTGCCGCCGGAAATAATCAGAACGTGGTCACAGACCTCCGCGATTTCGGAGAGGATATGGCTTGAAATAATGACCGTTTTGATTTTCGCAAGACTGCGGACGAGCTCGCGGATCTCTATGATCTGCTTGGGGTCAAGTCCGACGGTGGGCTCGTCGAGGATGATTACGTCGGGGTCTCCGATCATGGCCTGAGCGATGCCGACGCGCTGTCTGTATCCCTTTGAAAGATTCTGGATAAGTCTGTCGGCGACGGGAATAAGATCCGTCTTTTCCATTGCGCTCTTTACCTGCTTTGCGCGCTTTGCGAAGGGCACGCCCTTTGCCTCCGCAACGAATTCGAGATATTCGGCGGGCGTCATATCAGTGTAAAGAGGCGGAATCTCGGGGAGATATCCTATGTGCTTTTTCGCCTCGATCGGATTCTCAAAGATATCCTTTCCGTCCACAAGGACTGTTCCGGAGGTTGCCGCAAGGCACCCGGTAATAATATTCATCGTCGTTGATTTTCCGGCACCGTTGGGGCCCAGAAGTCCGTATATTCTTCCCTCCTCAATGGTGAAGGAAATATCGTTGACCGCCGTATTGTCGCCGTATTTCTTTGTCAGATTTTTGACCTTTATCAAAGTCGTTTCCTCCGTTCCGGTCCGCTTCTTCCGGACCATATGAAAAGCGCGCAGGGACCGTCGGCCGGCCCGACGCACTGTAATATACTCTTATATTATAATTATAAAACGCAAGAATGTCAAGAGTTTGATGTCTTTATGATTGTTTACCGAAAAAAACTTGACATCCGGAGGAAGTTGATATATAATTAAATATCAAGTTTACAATGAGGAATTGTTTGCCCGAAAGCCGTTTCCGAAGGTCCGGCGAACGGACAGACCTGCATGGAGTAAGTCCGGATGAAAGATATATTACCGTCTCTTCGCGGCAACCGGCCGCTGAAGGCAGTGCTCTCGGGGGTACTCCTGTCCGATCCCCCGTCGCTGTCGCACGCTTACATAATAGAGGGCTCCTCCGCCTCGGTCAGGCAGAGCTTCGCCGGGGAGCTTGCGATGGCAGTCTGCTGCGAAAACAGAAGGGATCCCGTCCGTCCTCTGCCGTGCGGAGTCTGCAGAAGCTGCAGGAACATAGCGGCCGGCATCGCTCCGGACGTAACGGTCACGTCCCCCGATGAAGGCAGGTCCTCCCTCGGAATCGACAAAATCAGGGATCTGAGGAATGACATTCATATCTATCCTACGGAATTCGATTATAAGATCTACATTGTCGACTCCGCCGACATCATGACGGTCCAGGCTCAGAACGCCTCTCTGCTCACACTCGTGGCCCCGCCGGCATACGCCATGATACTGCTTCTCTGCGAGGACGGCAGAAGCCTTCTCGAAACCGTGAGAAGCCGGGCACCGATGCTCAGGCTCGAGCCGGAGACCGAGGACGGTACCGACAACGAAATCACGGAGCTCCGGAATTCGGCAGCGGAATTTGCGGCTCTGTGCGCCGACAGAAGCAACGGAGCGCGGGCAATGTCTCTTCTTATCTCCTCATGCAAGGGCTCAAGGGAGATTGCCGCGGAAATGCTCTCGCTTCTGAGACCGACTTTCCGCGATCTCGCCGCACTGAAGCGCGCACCGGCATGCGAAATGCTTTTCTTTACGGACCGGGAGGCCGCCGTAAAGCTCTCTTCGAAATATACAGTCAAACGCCTTCTTGACATTCTGGATGCCGTAGGAAACGCGGCGGAAGCAATCGAGAAGAATATGAATACCCGTCTGACACTCATGAAAATGCTTACAGACGCGGAAATAATCTGACCGGAATTCAGTCCGGCCCCGCTTTATACGAAAGGCACACCCCACAATATGTCCGACAAAAACAGTATAAACGAAAACGGCACCCCGATTCCCGAAGCTCCGGAAAACAACGGCGAACGGGAAGGCAGGGATAATCCCTCCAGAAAACAGAAAAACGACCGCAACAGCAGATACAAACACGGTCACAAGTCCGAGAACGAATCCGCTCTCCCGTCAGGCTCCCCCTCGGCGGAGACGAACGGAAGCGTTCCTTTTTCGGGGGCAAGACCTCTGCCTCCAAAGGCACCTCTCCCCTCGAAAGCTCCTCTGCCGTCAAAGGCTCCTCTGCCTCCGAAGGCTCCCCTGCCCGGAGCTTCAAAGCCGCACAAGGAAATTCCGGAGCAGCCGGTTTCCGCCGCGCAGCCGGCAGGCGACCAGAGAAAGCCCGAGAGACGGGGCGGTCTGCCTCCGAAGGCCCCGGTTCCTTCTCCCCGCACCTCCGCTGCCGAAAAGCCGGCACAGGACGGAAAGGCTTTCGAAAAGCCCCTGCCCAAAAAGGAATTCAAAAACGAACGCCGCGAAAAATCCGTAAAGGAATATTCGGCTCAGGCCCTCGAGAAGGAAACACGCGCCATAAAGGATGCAAAGGCACGCAGAGACAAATCTGCTTCCCAGGGAAAAAATCAGGATAAAAGCACCGATAAAAAGGCCGAAAACACCGCCGAAAAGCCTAAGGAAAACGATATCCGCATCCTTAACCAGACTCTGGCCGATGAGTTCGGCCCGTCCGGCTTCGGCTCTTCCGACGGCTCCGTCTTCGGCTTCTCGTCAAATCACGAGACCGAGGATAAAATCCTCGATTCCATGCCTCCCGATCCGACTCTCGACGACGTCTTTGCCCTTCCGGCGGACCTGAAAAAGCCCGAGCCCCCCGTCGAAGGCACCGAAATCGTAGGCATTCACTTCCCTCAGGGCGGAAAGGTATACTACTTCGATCCCGGAAGCACCGTATTCTGCAAGGGAGAAAAGGCCATCGTCGAAACGGCGCGAGGAGCAGAGCTCGGCGAGGTTGCGCTTCCGAACCGCAAGGTTCCGGACGACACCATCGTCCAGCCCTTAAAGCCCGTAATCCGCAAAGCAACCCCGGCGGATCTCGAGCACGATGCCGACAACAAGCGCCGCGAGAAGGAGTGCGAGAAAATCTGCCTTGAAAAAATCACGGCAAGAGGTCTCGACATGAAGCTCGTCGGAGCCCAGTATACCTTTGACAACTCCAAACTGATCTTTTATTTCACAGCCGCCCAGCGCGTTGATTTCCGCGAGCTCGTAAAGGACCTTGCGTCCGTATTCCACACGAGAATCGAGCTCCGTCAGATAGGAATCAGAGACGAGGCGAGAATGCTCGGAGGAAAAGGCAGCTGCGGAAGAAAGCTCTGCTGCTCCGCCTTCCTTCCGAATTATGCTCAGGTCACGATCAAGATGGCCAAGGAACAGGGGCTTGCCCTAACCTCGTCCAAGATTTCCGGCAGCTGCGGAAGACTCATGTGCTGCCTGAGATTCGAGCAGGCCGCATACAACGAGGAGATCGCCGCCCTTCCGACGGTTGATTCCGTGGTTGATACTCCGGACGGAAAAGGAACCGTTATGGAGCTCAGACCCATGGCTCAGTCCGTAAAAGTCAGACTTCACGACAAGGAAGAAGCTCCGAAACTCTACAAATCCTCGGAAATCAAGGTGCTTGTGCTGGCAGAAGTCAAAAATGACGAGCCCGAATACACGCGAGGACACAGAGACCGAGACAGATCGGATCAGATTGATGCTGATTTGCCGATTGACTGATACAAACAAAAAAACTTTTATAAATCATCATTTTTTTCGCGAAAAACTATTGAATTTCGCGAAAAATGTGATAAAATATATGTGCATAGCAACCCCGGCTTGACTCCCGGTCTTGCAAAGCTTATTTGTTTGATAATTCACGAAAGGATAGGTACAAAAACATGGCTTACAAGATTACTGATGACTGCATCTCCTGCGGAACTTGCGCAGATGAGTGCCCCGTAGGCGCCATCTCTGAGGGCGACGGCAAGTACGTAATCGACGCTGACAAGTGCATCGATTGCGGCACATGCGCCGGTGTTTGCCCCGTAGAGGCTCCCAAGGCTGAGGATTGATTCCTTCAAAAAACTAAAATCGGGGTTGTCAAAAAAGTCTCTGACTTTTTGACAACCCCTTATTTGGGCAGTTATTTTTTACATAATCGGGAGGTCACGGCATGGATTCCGACATCGGAGCGCTCCTGCGTGAGGGCGAAAAGCTTTCGGCTGCGGGCAAAATCAATATAATAGATTCCGGCGCGGGACTCTCCTGGGGAACAGACGCCTGGCTTCTCGCATCCTTTGTCCGTCCTGCGGCAAGAATCTGCGAGCTCGGATGCGGAACCGGAGTGATTTCCTTCCTGCTTGCCGCATACGGAAAATCAGGGTTCACGCTTGCGGCGGAGCTTCGCAGGGAGTCTGCGGATGCCGCGTCGCGCGGGGTAAAGCTCAACCGTCTCGACGGTCTTGTTAAGGTGGTCAACCGCGACATACGCACCCTGAAGCACACCGATGACGACATCGGCGGAAGATTCGGAGCGGTTGTGGCAAATCCGCCGTACATATCTCACCCCGGAACCCGCAGCAGCGATACCGTCGCGGATGATGCAAGGCATGAGAATCACGGCGGAATCGATGATTTCTGCGCCGCAGCCGCCCGTCTTCTCAACTACAGGGGCTCATTCTACTGCGTCTTCCGTCCCGGAAGGCTGCCGGATCTTTTCGCCGCGATGCGGGAAAGCTCCATCGAGCCCAAAAGAATGATGATGATTTACCCTGATACCCGGTCCGCCCCGACGCTCGTTCTGACCGAAGGACTGCTCGGAGGAGCTCCGGGACTCGAGGCACTGCCGCCCTTTTTTATTTTTGAAGTTCCCGACGGAAGCGGCAGAAGGACAATGACCGAAAAAGCTGCGTCCGTTTATGAGACGCTCTCCTTTTCCGATATAAAAAAAGCCGGCGGAAACGGAAATGCCGGCGACGCTTAAAACGGTGACTGAAATGTGCAAGCTTAAGACTGAATACAAAATACTGGCTCTTGACCACGACGACACAACCGTTCATTCCACCCCCGAGGTAAACTGGCCCGCCTTTCAGGAAACTCTCTCGCTTCTTCGTCCGGACGTCAGATATTCATACGACGAGTTCATGGAGCTCTGCTATGAGCCGGGCTTTGACGACCTGTGCAGGAAAATACTGAAATTCAACGAAGACGAGATGGTCATCGAGGTAAACACCTGGCAGAAATACGTAAAAAGCACGGTTCCGTCTCCGGTAGAGGGGCTGAAAAGCATAATAGAAAAGCAGTTCGGGGCAGGAGGCAAAATCTGCGTGGTATCGCACTCCTATGCCGCAAATATTGAAAGAGACTGGAAAATTCATTTCGGCTGCGTACCGGACGTCATATATGCATGGGACGACAACCCGCTGAAAAGGAAGCCCTCGCCGTGGCCTCTCGAGGATATGGCAGCCCGCTTTGGCTGCAGCACGTCGGACATTCTGGTGGTGGACGACCTGAAGCCCGGATACGATATGGCTATGGCCGCAGGCAGCGCCTTCGCCTTCGCAGGCTGGGCCGCGGCAGCCGCATCGACGAAAAAAACGATGCGCAGACTTGCCGTTCATTATCTCGAAACACCTGAGAATCTGGAGGACATTCTGTTCAATGGCTGATACAAGAAGACTGTTAAGCTACACACGCAGAGCGGTCGAGGACTATGAAATGATAAAGGAGGGGGACGTCATCGCCGTGGGAATATCCGGCGGCAAGGACTCTCTGACGACTCTCGTGGCGCTCTCTGCCCTGTCACGCTTTTATCCTAAGCACTTCACGGTAAAGGCGATTACCGTAGACATGGGACTCGAAGGAATGGACTTTTCCGGCGTTTCCGCGCTGTGCGAATCGCTCGGCGTGGAATACATCATACACAAAACGGACATCTCGAAAATAGTATTCGACGTCCGTAAGGAGCAGAATCCCTGCTCGCTCTGCGCCAAGATGCGCCGCGGTGCCCTGAATGACGCAGCGATCCGTGCCGGCTGCAGCAAGGTGGCTCTGGGACATCATTTCGACGATGTGGTGGAGACCTTCATGCTTAATCTGTTCTTTGAAGGCAGGATAGGAACCTTCAGACCGGTGACCTATCTTTCAAGGTGCGGGATCACCGTAATAAGGCCTCTTGTGTATATGCCCGAAAAGGATGTCAGATATTTTGCCTCAAAAGCGGGGCTTCCGGTGGTAAAAACCACCTGTCCCGCTGACGGAAACACGGAGCGCGAGGAAATGAAGCAGCTCCTCGCAAGGCTCGACCGCGAACACAGGGGACTGAGGCACAGAATTTTCGGCGCAATACTGAGGGGAGAGATCGACGGCTTCAGAAAGGTTTCAAGGCTGCCTCTCGAAATGACCGACGAAGAAACGGAGGATACCGGAAAATGAACGATACACTGATGGAATCCGGAGAAATGTATCTGGAAACTATCCTGATACTTTCGGACAAGCAGGATCTCATAAGGTCCATAGACGTCGTTGAGTATATGGGCTTTTCAAAGCCGGCTGTCAGCCGTGCGATGAAGAAGCTGCGCGAGGGCAGGTTCATCATTATAGACAGCGAGGGCTACATAGCTCTTACGGGCTCGGGCCGCGAGCTTGCCGAAAAGATTTACGACAGGCACCGCACTCTGACGGAGTTTCTTGTCGGACTCGGAGTCGGCAGGGAAAACGCTGCGGCTGACGCCTGCAAGATGGAGCACGATATAAGCGACGAATCATACGAAGCGATAAAAAAGCATATCGGAGCATAAAAAACAGTCGGAAGGCCCGGAGCCTTCCGACGTGTTTTTTATTACAGAAGAAATACTCCCTTTTCCCTGCAGGCGGCAACCACGTCCGCCGGCCAGCACGATGCCTGTACCTCGCCGATGTGGCACTTGTGAAGGAAGAACATGCACATTCTCGACTGTCCGATTCCGCCGCCGATGGTGTAAGGCAGTTCACCGTTCAGCAGAGCCTTGTGGAATGGCAGTTCAGCCTTTTCGGGGCAGCCTGCGATTGCCAGCTGACGGAGAAGAGCATCCTCGTCTACGCGGATACCCATGCTCGAGAGCTCGAGTGCCATATCGAGGATCGGATAGTAAACCATGAGATCTCCGTTGAGCTCCCAGTCGTCGTAGTCGGGGGCGCGGCCGTCGTGGGGCTTGCCGTTTTTCAGGGCTCCGCCGATCTGCTCGAGGAAGATGGCTCCGTATTCCTTAGCCGCGATATATTCGCGCTCCTTGGGTGTCTTGTCGGGATATTTCTCCTCAAGCTCGCGCGAGGTAACAAAGGTTACCTTCTCGGGAAGGAGGTGTCCGATAAAGCCGTAATCGTCGGCGATGTAGTTTTCCGTCTGACGGAGCGCGTCATAGATGTATTTTACGGTAGTGTGAAGCGTTTCGCGGGTTCTGTCGCTCTTGGCTATAACCTTTTCCCAGTCCCACTGGTCAACGAAAACGGAATGGATATTGTCGGTTTCCTCGTCGCGCCTGATGGCGTTCATGTCGGTATACAGACCTTCGCCGACGGCAAAGCCGTAGCGTCCGAGAGCCATTCTCTTCCACTTTGCCAAAGACTGTACAATCTCAAAGTCCTCTCCGGGAATGTCGCTAATATCAAAGCCGACGGGGCGCTCCCAGCCGTTGAGTCCGTCGTTGAGGCCCGATGCGCGGCTTACGAACAGCGGAGCGGACACGCGGCGGAGGTTGAGCTGATTTGCCAGATCCGTCTGAAAGAAGTCCTTTATTTTTTTGATAGCTATCTGGGTTTGTCTGGCGGTCAGCCCTGACTTATAGCCCTCGGGTATGTAGATTGCCATTTTTCTTATCTCCGATACTTGTTAAATAAAACAAAAAAGACCGTATTTCAGCGGTTTTATCCATTTTTCGGATAAAGTATACCACAAAAAGCGGCCATTCGCAAGTGGTTTCTCCAAACTTTTGACAAAAAATCAAAAAAAGAAAAGAAAAATGCATAAATCACCGTTTTTTGTTGCGGTCCCGACGGTTTTGTGATATAATAATTATATATGTCAATATTTCAAGATATAATTTAGATTAATTTAAGGAGCAACCCCATGCGGCTTAAAAATCTCGGAGGGTACGGCAATATAAACAGCTTTGTAAAACATAGGCTGACCCTTTTGAAGAACACCGGAGAACGCTTTGACGACATATTCCCTCTCATGTTCGCCGAGAAGGAAAATATTCTCTGGGAGGAAAGCCGGGGATACCGCATAGCGAAAACCACCTACGGAGAAGCTTACGCAAAAGCTCTTGAGCTGTCATGCATGATTGCCGGGCGCTTTGCTTCCCTTCCGGCGGATTCCGTAATCGGAATTGCAGCCGAAAACGGTCCGCTGTTCATCGAGCTCCTCTGGGCAACGCTTCGGGCGGGCTTTAAGCCTCTACTCATAAACACGAGGCTCGGAGTTCCCGTGCTTGAAAAGGCGATTCGCGGCATCGGCGTAAAGGCGATAATCACGGACGGAACCGTCCCTCTGGAAGCAGTACGCTTTGACGGTTGCGAAACCGTCACGGCTGACGGCATCGGCTCTCCTTCGGAGCTCCCGGAAGGCAGTCCGTTCGGAAGCGCAATACTCGTAATGTCGTCCGGAACCTCGTTCAGCGTAAAGTGCTGTGCCTACACAGCGTCGCAGATAAAGGCCCAGCTTCTTGACAGCGCGGAAATAATCAGGAAAAGCCGGCTCATGAAACGGCACTTCCGCGGAGAGCTCAAGCTCCTTGCGCTTCTTCCCTTCTGCCACATTTTCGGCCTTACGGCGGTTTACATGTGGTTCGCGTTTTATTCCAGGACCTTCGTAAAGCTCGGGGATCTCTCGCCGTCAACCGTCACCGACACAATAAAGAGACACGGCGTGACACACATTTTCGCGGTCCCGCTCTTCTGGGAAAAGACATACTCCGCCGCAATGAAGGAAATAGAGGCGAGAGGCGAAAAAACCGCCGCAAGGTTCGAAAAAGGACTCGGAATAGCGAAAAAGCTTGATTTTATCCCCGTTCTTTCCGCAGCATTCCGCAAAAAGGCCTTCCGTGAAGTCAGGGAGAAGCTGTTCGGAGAGAGCATAAGCTTCATGATTACGGGAGGCGCCGGCATAGGCCGGGACGTTCTCGAATTCTTCAACGGAATAGGCTACAGGCTTGCGAACGGGTACGGAATGACTGAGACCGGAATAACCTCGGTCGAGCTTTCGAACCGGTTTGACACACTGTGCAGCGGCTCCGCCGGAATCCCTCTGCCGTCCGCCGCATACTCGGTGAATGCCGAAGGAACTCTGATTTCCTCAGGAATTTCAAAAGCGGCCTATACGGTCTCCGACGGCGCATCTGTCCCGCTTCCGCGGGACTTTGACACGCGCGACCTTGCCCGCATCGATGAAAGCGGCAGGCTGTACGTTCTCGGCCGCAGCGACGAGCTCGTCATCGGTCCCGGCGGAGAAAACCTGAACCCCAACATCATCGAGCCTCTCTTTGACGGTCTCGGAGCCTCGTCCGTCTGTCTCTGCGGAGTTAAGCGAAACGGCGGCACGGTTCCCGTGCTCGCGGTTTCCGTCGGCAGATATCTTACCGCGGAGGCTGTAGAAAAAATCCGCGATGCAGTAAACGGCAGAATTGCCTCGGCAGGTCTTTCGGGCCTGATAGCGGAGGTGTTCGTAACACCGTCGCAGCTTATCGGAGACGGCGATTTCAAGCTGAACCGCAAAAAGATTGCCGGAAACATATCGTCGGGAGCTCTCGAAAGATTCTCCTTCGGCACCGTCCGTACGGAGGCCGGAAATCCGGTGCTCTACGAAAAAATCAGGGAAGCATTCATGTCCGTGCTGCGCCTCTCCGGAGAAGCGTCGGACACCGCGGACTTCTTTACGGACTGCGGAGGCTCAAGCTTCGAATATGCCGCCCTTACCGCTCTTCTGGGAGAAGAGCTGGGAATAGCCTTTCCTCCTTCCGCGGACGGACTGTCCACAATAAAAGAAATCTACGAATACTCGGAAAAATCACTTGAAAAGCTTGATTAGATTTTTAAACGGCTTCGCAAAGGTCACGGGCTTCCCCGTTCAGTACTGCTGCTTCAGAACCAAGGTCTCGTACAAAGACCGCGCGGTTCAGGGCAGGGGCATACGCGGGCCGGCAATCATAGTATCCAATCATACCTCGGTTTACGATTACGCGGTATGGATCTTCGTCTTTTACGGCAGAACTCTCAGGGTTCCCATGGCGGAGGTTCTGTTCGAAAAGCAGCCGCTCGGAGCGTTCCTGAAGGCAATGGGCGGAATAAAAATCGACAGAAACTCGCATACGCTTGCCGGCCTCGACGAATGCGCGGACGTTATCTCCGACGGCGGAACCGTCCTGATTTTCCCCGAGGGAAGAATCCCCCGGAAGGAAGAGGAACGTCCGCTTGAATTCAGGTCCGGAGCCGCGGCGCTGGCTCTGGCCACAGGAGCGCCGGTTATACCCGTCTACACAAACGGCTCGTACTTCGGAAGAAAGCGCGCGAGAGTTGCGATAGGAACACCCGTATTCGCAGCGGATCTCGCCGATGAATCCGCGGGCGACGCCGAAAATCTCCGGCTGGTGAGCGCAAAGCTTAAAGACCTAGTCTCGGAGCTCCGCCCCCTTACCGAGGCCGAATAAACATGAAACGGAAAAGACAACATGCCTGAAACCAATAACAGCAAAAGCGGTGAAAAAAACGGGGCAAAGCCCAAGAAAGCTCCCGTGCTCTCATTCGGATATCTGCTTTACGACCTGATACGTATAAGCGCTGCTCCGGGCCTCATTATTTTCAGGCCCAAAAGAATATACGCCGGAAAAAAGCCGGATTTTCGCGGTGGAATGCTGATTGTATCCAATCACATAGGCTTTTCCGATCCCATAGACCTCATGATGCTCATTCCCGAAAGAAGGCTGAGATTCGTCTGCATGAAGGAGTTCTGGGCATCGCGCACATCAGCCTTCTGGTTCAGAAGCTTTCTTACAATTCCCGTGGACAGGGAAAACTTCGGCATGGATTCATTCAGACAGATTACCGACAGGCTCGGTGAGGGCTGCGCCGTGGCAATGTTCCCGGAAGGACATATCGACACGGAGGGCAACCCGATCGGAGGCTTCAAATCCGGCATGGTCCTTATGGCGCTGAAGGCAGGCGTTCCCGTGCTTCCGGTGCTCCTCACCGAAAGGAAAAAGCCCTTCGGCAGAGTCAAAGCCGTATTCGGAGAGCCGATAGACCTTGCCGCCTTCTGCGGCGAAAGGCCTTCGTTTGCCAAAATCAACGAGGCGGCCTCATACATCATAGAAAAAGAAAAAGCCCTTGCGGAATACGCCGGGCATTAACCCGAAATAAATCACGGCGGGCGGTGTCCGTTCTTCGGACGGCTCTCCGAATCCCAATCCTGACAGGAGTTACGCATATGAAAACAGCATCAGCAGAAATATTCAGAAAATACACGACGGACGAGGTTTTTGACAGAATCAAGCCCTGTTCTTCGGTTTCCGATATGTGGAGAAAGGTTTCCGCCGAATACGCCGATACCGTCGCGATAAACGACGGCGGAGAAACGCACACCTTCGCAGAGCTTGAGAGCGATGCCGCCCTGTTCCGCGGCCTTCTCCCGGACGGAGGAAGAATCGGAATCATCGCGCCGAACTCCTACGGCTTCGTCAAGGCCTTTATAGCCGCCGTAACCGCCGGAAAAACCTGCCTCATCATGCCCGCGGGACTTCCGGCCGAGGCGGTTTACGGCCTTTCGATGCAGCTGGGGCTCGCCGCCGTCGTCCACACTGACGAAACAGCCGACAGGATGTCGGTTCTTTCAAAAGCCGCGCCGAACGTAAAAATCATCAGCGCCGCGGACAGCGGAAAAGAGCCCGTCCCGGCATCCGACGTCCCGGGGGACGTTCCCGCCGTAATCATGTTTACCGGCGGAACCACCGGAAAGAGCAAGGGCGCGGTTCTCTCGAACAGAGCGTTCATGCGCGGAACCGTTAACGGCTGCTACGGAATAAAAGACGTTTTCGGACAGAAATATCTTCTTGTTCTTCCCTTCTCGCACGTTTTCGGACTCATCAGAAACCTCATGACGTCCCTTTACACGGGAAGCACCCTCTTCATCTGCCGCAGCAACAAGGATATGTTCAGAGACATAGCCGTTTTCCGCCCCACAATTATGGTAATGGTTCCGGCGCTCGCCGAAATGGCGCTTACTCTCTCGAAAAAATTCGGAAGAAACATGCTGGGGCAGGACCTCAGGACTATAATCTGCGGTGCCGCGGCCGTTCCGCCATATCTTATCAGGGAATACGCTTCGATGGGAATTACGCTGCTTCCCGGATACGGTCTCACCGAATCCGCAAACCTTGTTTCCGGCAACCCCGAGAGCCTCAAAAAGCCCGATTCCGTCGGCATCATGTATCCCGGAATGGAATACAGAATTGAGGACGGAGAGCTATGGCTGAAGGGCGAAAACATGATGGACGGATACATCGGCGACGATAACTCGGCCGCATACACGGACGGCTGGTTCAGGACAGGTGATCTTGTCAGAATCGATGACGACGGCTTCCTCTACATCACGGGAAGAATCAAAGAAATAATCGTTCTTCCGAACGGCGAAAACATATCTCCCGCCGAGGTGGAAGCCTCCTTCTCCGCGCTGAACTGCGTTCAGGACTGCGAGCTCTATGAGGACAAAACCGAAAACGGCTCCTCCGTACTGGTTCTCGAGGTTCTCCCGAGAATGACGGAGCTCGGAAAGCTTCCCGAGGAAGAGCGCGCGGGTCGGCTCAGAGCCATGATCGAGGAGGTCAATGCCTCCCTTCCCGCATATAAGCGGTACAACAGACTCTGCATCCGCGATACGGACTTCCCCCGTACTCCCGCAATGAAGATTCTCCGCCACGGAAAGAAACAGTAATTAACGAGGTAACGCATATGGAAAGACAGGAAATAAAAGCAAAACTCAAAGAAATTCTTTCTCTCACGGACGCCGACTCAGGGCTTCTCGAGGGAGAGCTCGACGAAGGCCTGAGACTCCGCGAGGACTGCGGATTCTCATCGGTGGGAATGCTCTACACCGTCATCGGGATAGAGGAAATGTTCGGAATCAGATTCGACAGCGTCGGACTCGGAAGCTTTGTTACCGTAGGCGACGTGGTGGACTTCATCGGAGAAAAGACAAAATGAAATGGATTCCGGGCGAATGCCGGACAGGAGACATGATAAGAGTCCGCATCGGAAGCATTTATCATTACGGAATCTTTGTTTCCGACAGCGAGGTAATCGCCTTCGGTCTGCCCCCTACGGGCGGTCTTTTCAGGGACGATGCAGAAATCAGGGTCATATCGACCGACATCGACGTTTTCTCAGCCGGAAAAATCGTGGAAACCGGCGTGTGCGAAAAGGGAGAGCGCAAATCACGCTTTTCCCCCGAAGAAACCGTAAGCCGGGCACGAAGCAGGCTCGGAGAGGGCGGTTACAGCCTTCTGCACAACAACTGCGAGCATTTTGTCTGGGAATGCGCCATGGGCAAGGCAAAATGCACCGCAGAGGAAACAGTAAGAAGGCACTGGGAGCATCTGTTCTCAGGAAAAAACAAAAACGATAAAATCCCGGTGAAAACAGCCGAGCCGGGCGGAAAGGACAATTCGCGTCTCAAATGAAGTTCATACTGATAACCCTCGCTGCAATAATACTGTTTTTCGTTTTTTTCTCGATAATACCCACATTCATATCGTTCATGGCGGTTTTCGGAAGGTCCTCATACAGGGAGTATTCCGAAGAGCTGCTTGCAAACAGCTACTATGCCCCCTTTGTCGGCAAAATATCCGACGCGCGCGACCGACTGCTGGCCACGGAATGCGAGCATACCGAATGCGTATCCGCGGACGGCACGGTCCTCTCCGGACGTCTATTCTCGCCGGGAAGGCCGAACACGGTCATTCTGATGCACGGCTACAGAGCGGATCCGGAATGCTCGGTGAGCACGCCTGCCGGAATCTTCCTGGATCTCGGATATGCGGTGCTGATTCCCGAGCAGAGAGCCCACGGAAAAAGCGGCGGACGCTTCACGACGCTCGGAATCCGTGAGGGCGACGACGTCGTCGCGTGGAGAAATCTCCTTGAAGCAAAGGGGCACAGAGTAGCGGCGGTATACGGCATTTCCCTCGGAGGCACATCGGTAGCTTTCGCGTCGGACAGGCTTGCGGGAATACCGCTCATAATAGACTGCCCGTTCATATCCCCGGAAGCGCAGCTTAAGAGAATGTGCGCGAAAATGCACCTGCCGTCCTTTCTCATAATTCCTCCGGCGCTCGTCTTCGGAAAGCTGCTCGCCGGCGAGGATCTCGGAAAGGCAGTCACAGGGCCTCTTTCGAATGCCCGCGCCCCCATACTTTTCCTGTGCGGAGACAGGGACACAACCGTTTCATACGGTGATGTGGAAAAAATGAGCTCGGTCTGTCCGGGCTCCGTCGGCCTTTTCACCGCTGTCGGCGCGGAGCACGCCTGCAGCTGTCTGGCCTCCGGAGAGCAGATTAAGGAGCTTGCCGCCTCCCTGCTTTCGGCAGACAGCTCAGTCTGCGGAAAAATGCAAACCGCAGAGTCACGTCCGTTCAGATAAAGCGTTACTCAGAAAACAAAATAAAAAACAAAGGACAACAAAAATGAGACCTGTTGCAATTCTCACCGACTCATCCTCCGATTTATCGCCGGAGCTTCAGAAGAAATACGGCCTTAATATCATCATCGGCCACATCAGCGTTCCCGGCAACGACAATGCCGATGCCTTCCTTGAGTGGAAGCCCGAAGAACGCGATGCCTTCTATGCTGCCCTCAAAAAACACCCCGATGATTACAAGACGTCTCCTCCGAATGTTCAGGAATTCGAAAACAAGCTCGAGGAGCTCGTTTCCGCCGGCAACGACGTTGTAGTCGTCACCATCTCCTCCGGAATTTCCGGCTCCTACGGCTTCCTTAAGGCCGCCGCAGCCAATGTACTCGCAAGACATCCCGAGGCCTCCGTCGGCTGCGTCGACTCCCTGAGATTCGGTCCCTGCGTAGGACTCATTGCGATTTATGCCGCAAAGCTCCGCGACGAAGGAAAATCCTGCGCGGAAATCACCGAATGGCTCGAAGCCAACAAGAACTGTTTCAGACAGTCCGGCTGGCTCGATGACCTGAGCTTTGTCGCCAAAAAAGGCCGCATCACACATGCGAAGGCCTTCTTCGGCACTCTTGCGGGCGTCAAGCCCCTCGGCGAGTTCGGCGCCAACGGACTTACCACAGTCCTCACAAAGGCAACGGGCGCCAAGGCTGCCATGGCCACAATGATCGCATACATGGAAAAAACCATCGTAAATCCCTCGGAGCAGCTCATCTTCATCGCTCAGACCTGCAGATATCCCCAGGCTCTCGAATACAAGAAGCTCATTGAGGAAAGAATCAAGCCCCGCGAGGTTATCATCGGCGATGTTCATCCCTACAACGGAATCAACATCGGTCCCGGCCTCATGGCCTCCTACTATTTCGGAACTGCCATTGCTCCCGACCTATCCGCCGAAAAGGAAAGCTTTGCGGATATAGCCGCATCTCTTTCCAAAAAATAACGCGCCGGACGCACGGAGAAAGAGAATATGATGAAAAAGCTGACTGAAAAATGGCAGATGTTCCTTTACGCGGCAGCGGGAATGGGCATCAATATGCTCGGTTTAATGTTCAACTCCTATCTTTGCAGCGCTCTGATAATCGGAGGCTTTTCCGAAAGCGCGGTCCCTTTTCAGACCTTTGCGGGCAAAGATCTCGTCATTGCCGGTGTCTGGGCGATCTTCGCTTTTGTCGCCAAGGTCATCGACGGTGTCATCGATATTCCCATGGCCTCCTTTACGGACAGGCTGAAATCACGCTTCGGCAGACGCCGTCCGTCGATTGTCCTGGGATTTGTTCCGATGCTCGCCGCATATCTCCTGTTCCTTTTTGCGCCCAATGACGGAGCAACGCTGCTCAATACGGTATACTACGGCGTTCTCCTCTGTGTTTTTTACAGCTTTTATACTCTCACGATGGTGACGTACTACGCGACATTCACCGAAATCGTGGACAATATCGATGCGAGGAACCTGATTTCCAACGTAAAATCGTTCTTTGACATAGTTTATTTCATTCTGGGATATGTTGTTGTGAGAGCGATGCTCAACTCGGTAAACATAAAGACGGTTGCCCTCACAGTGGCTCCGCTTTCCCTGACCGTTCTGATTCCGCTCTTTATGATAAAGGAGCCTTCAAACAGGGATTCAAACGGAGTATCCGGCGAAAAAAAGACCGTAGGCCTTGTAAAATCGCTCTCGATCACGTTCAGAAACCGTGATTTCATACTCTGGATGATTGTTTACTCCTTTATGACCTTCGGAGTTCAGCTATTCCTCGGAGGAATCAACGAGTTCTTCTCCGTTGTCGGCATGAGCATGATTGTCGTCATGGCCTGCTCCTTCGCACCCGTTCCGCTCACCCTTGTTCTTTATAACCGCATACTGAAGAAAAAGGGCTTTGCCTTCGCCTTCAGATATATTCTTCTCACATACACGGCCGGAATGACGATGATGTACTTCATCGGCAACTTCGTGCCCGCAGGATTGCCAAAAACAATATGCTCGGTTGCGGGAGGCCTCATCTCCTCCTTTGCCATAGGAGCGATGTTCGCCGTCGCATACTCGGTCCCGGCTCAGCTCGCCGCCGATGAGGAAGCGCGCACCGGCATATCTCATTCCGCAATGTACTTTGCGGTACAGGGGCTTTTCTCCGGCATCGCCTCCGGAATCGCGACGGGACTCGTCCTCACGGCTCTCAAGAAAACCGAAATCGGCGGAGTCAGCGCGGTTGTGTATATGACGCTCATATGCGCGGCAGGCACCCTTGTCTCCTTCGCTCTGTCATTCATGCTGCCGGCATCGGTTTCCGAAATGGGAAAGGCCGACCGGTAAAGACGGCATTCCGTAATCATCATCGCACCCGAAACAAATCAGAAATACTTGAAAGAAGCTTCGGTTTACAGTGAAAATAAGAAAAATCAACGGTACGGACCTTGAAAAAATGCTTGCAGGCGGTCTTTCGAACATAAAGACCCATGAAGCCGAGATTAACGATCTGAACGTTTTTCCGGTTCCCGACGGAGACACCGGAACAAATATGCGCCTGACGCTCGAAAACGGACTGAAAAAAGCAGTCTCCTCAGCGGATGCGGGCACATATATGAAGGGCGTAAGCGAAGGAATGCTTCTGGGAGCCAGAGGCAATTCCGGAGTAATACTCTCGCAGATTTTCAAGGGCATTGCCGCGGAGCTCGCCCGCGAACCCTGGGTGGGTCCCGCCGAACTCAGAAACGCTCTCATCAGAGGATATAAAACAGCCTATTCAACGGTGTTAAAGCCCGCTGAGGGCACAATCCTCACGGTTACCAGAGAGGGCATAGAGCACATACGCTCACAGCTCGACCGCAACACCTCAATCGATTCCATTTTCGCTATGTACATAGCCGAAATGAAGAAAAGCCTCGCCATGACTCCGGAGCTTCTTCCCGTTCTCAAGGAGGCAGGAGTCGTAGACAGCGGAGCCAAGGGCTTCATTGTCATAGCCGAGGGAATGCTCGGAGCCCTCAGGGGAGAGCTCGTATCCACTCCCGAATCGACCGCTCCGACCGAAAAGCCGCAGGGGCCGGACCTCTCGTTCTTCGATGCGGATTCCACGTTCGAATACGGCTATTGCCTCGAATTCATCCTTCAGCTCATGAACGGAGCGGGATACAACCACCGCTTCCGCGAGGATGCCTTTACGTCCGAGCTCTCGAAGCTCGGTGATTCTCTCGTGGTCGTGAAGGACGGGACCAGAATAAAGGTTCACGTTCACACGAAAAGACCGGAAAGGATAATCGCCCTCGCAAGAGAATTCGGTGAATTTCTGTCCTTCAAGCTCGACAACATGCAGCTGCAGCACAACGAGCACATAGCCAAAACCGCAAAAAAGCCCCGCTCCAAATTCGCCCGCATCGCAGTAGTGAACGGGGACGGAATGAAAAAAATCTTTTCGGAGCTCGGCTGCGAAATCGTAATAGACGGCGGAAGGACGATGAATACGTCATCGCAGGAATTCATCGCCGCCTTCAAGCTGGCAAACGCCGAGACCGTAGCTGTGCTGCCGTGCAGCAAAAACATTTACTTTGCGGCAAGACAGGCGGCATCAATGTACAAGGAATCAAGAGTCGAGGTGCTTGAGGCACCCGGAATGGCGGAGGGCTACTATGCGCTCGCCATGGACGTTGTCGACAGCACCGACCCCGATTACAGAATCTCTCAGATGAAGACGGGAATCGAAACCGTTAAATCCGTGGCTATAGCGACGGCTTCGCGGGATTCCGAAATGCACGGCTTCAGAATTTCCGCAGGAAAGGCCATTGCAATATCCGGAGGGGAAATCGTCGCAGTTGCCGACACTCCGGAGGCCGCTGCCGGAATCGCTCTCACGGGACTTCCCGATATCGCCGATGCCGAAACCTTCATCGTCTTCTGCGCCGAGCCCGCTGACGAGGCAGGTAAAGAAGCACTCGCCGAAACAGTCTCCGCATCATTTCCGCTCGCGGATATTTCCTTCCTTGACGGATACCAGGAAATATACAGATACATAATCTGCGCGGTTTAATTATCACAGGAAGGACCAGCTGACAGATGCCACCGATCGTCACGATAATCATTCTTGCCGTAATAATCTTCGGAATAGCTCCGATGGTTCTCCTTTCATTCATTCTATACTCGGTCCTCATGGTCAGAAACAAGCCCGAAAAATGGGGACGCGAATGCTCTGCTCCGGAAGATCCGGTAATGGTACGCATGTTCGAGGACGGCGTCGCCTGGGGAAAAGCGCACGCCGACGTAAAGCGCGACGTCGAAATCGAAAACGACGGGTTTAAGCTTGTCGGCGAGTATTACGATTTCGGCTTCGACAAGGCCGTAATTATTCTTCCCGGCAGAACGGAATCGCTTCTTTACTCGCTCTATTTCGCCGAGCCGTACAGAAAATGCGGAAGAAACGTCCTTGTTATCGATCAGAGATCTCACGGTCTCTCTGAGGGAACCTTCAATTCGGTGGGACTCGTCGAATACAGAGACACACTGAAATGGGCGGAATTGCTTCACGATAAGCTCGGTAACCGCGAAATATTCATTCACGGAATCTGCATAGGCTCCTCAAATGCTCTGAATGCTCTCACATCGGCCGGCTGTCCCGATTACATAAACGGAATGGCGGCGGAAGGCATGTACATAAACTTCTGCGAAACCTTCGGCAATCACATGAAGGATATGAATAAGCCCACTTTTCCGCTTCTCTACGGCGTGATGGCAATCATTTCGTTGAGAGCTCACGCAGGAGTCATATCCAACGGACCGCTCAAGAGAATCGAAAAGCTTAAAAAGCCGATTCTTTTCCTTCACAGCAGGGAGGATATTTATTCTCTCCCCGAGAAATCCTCCGCAATCTTTGAAAAATGCACCGCAAAAAAGCGCGTGGTATGGTTCGATCACGGCGGCCACTCGAGAGTGAGACAGGCAGAGCAGGAAAAATACGACGCAAGCATAGCGGATTTTCTCCGCGATTTCATAGATTGCTGAAGGAATTTTTACGACATTCAGATCGCTTTCAGTCCGTCTGTTGCCCCTAAAAAACGTTTTCAGACCTCGGGAGATTCTGGAAAAAACGTTTCATCCGTTTTTAGGGTGTCTGAGCCGAGCTTCAAAAAACAGCCGTAGTTCATGGCACTAAAATCACAGACCATAAAAAATGCGGACTATTAAAAAGCGCAAACTATTAATGAGAGCGGACTTTGAAAAAGAGCTGACTCTGAAAAAAGATCAAACTCTGAAAAAGAGCTGGCTCTGAAAGAAGAGCAGGCTCTGAAAAAAGCCAACCATTAAAAGCAGACCAAATAAAAAAATAAAAAAGCAGCATAAAAAGCTGCGGAAAAGAGGTACACAACATGTTCTGTCCCAATTGCGGTTCACACGCAGAAGACGGTCTTTCCTTCTGCCCCAACTGCGGAGCCAATCTCAAGGCTTCGGCTCAGCCCAAACAGCCCGCTCCCGAACAGCCGGTTTATCAGCAGGCGGCACAGCCCGCTTATACTCCCGCCCCGCAGGTAAACACCACTCCCGCGCTCGTACTCGGCATTCTCTCGCTCGTCTTCGGCACCGTTGTCGGCATCATTCTCGCCGCTGTCGGTAAGAAGAAGGTAAAGGGCTTTGTCGCTCAGGGCGTTCCGCTCACAGGCAAGCTCAAGGTCGCCAAGATTCTCTGCACGGTAGGTCTCATTCTCGGCATTATCTCCACTATCCTCTACGCCCTCTACGGCTGCGCCATGGGTGCTCTCATCGCTTCCGGAGAATTCGGCACAATAGGCGATATCTTCAACGAAATCGCTTCAATCTGAGAAGCCTTTTTCATCGACATTCCGGCTTCTTCCGTTTTTTCGGAATGTGACCGGAAGCTATGAAAAAGTCCGCGTTTTGTTTTTCACGGATATATACGGATGAACAGCTCATCTGAACATAAAGTATTATATCCGTGAAAAACACAAAACATGTTATCCCAACCTGCCCCTCCGCGCGAGCTCTTCCCTTTTCTGAAGCCTTATTTTCTTTTCCGGCTTCATGCGGTTCGGGCCTCCCACCGGCAGATAATCCGTCAATGATTTCAGTCTTGCGGCTGCCGTAACAAAAAGAATGGAAGAAAAAAGAACGGAGCTTCTTACAAACACATCTCTCACAGCTGCAGAAATCCAAGCCGTTCGCAGCCTTGAAGCTCCCGGACATCCCTGGCTCTTTGCCGTAATCGGCGGTATTTCAATCAAGTCCGAGTTTTGCCGCTCTGCGCTGCTCGTCAGCGACTGCGACATAATGACCTACGAGTTTGATACCGGCCACGAGGGCCAAAGAGTATCGTTCTCCGATATCAAGAGCGCACAGAACAAGCGCATGTACGGAAACGCCATACTCAGACTTACCCTTCAGAACGATGACATAGTAAACATCTTCCGCTACACATTCGCGGTCAACACTCTCTGCGAGAGCGCCGCAACCTACATCAACTCCATGATTAACGGCGAGGATGCCGCCGAGGCCTTTGCCTGTGTCGAAGCCGTTTACGAAAAGCAGCTGAGCGTATGTCCGAAATGCGGACGCGCCCTCTCTTCTCCCGGAGTAGAATGCATCCACTGCGCAAGCAAAAAACAGGTCGCACAGAAGCTTCTGAAATACATCACTCCCGAATGGAAGGTGCTGATTATTTCCGTTATCTTCTCTGTGGCAACCACAGCTCTTGCTCTTATTCCCCCTACGCTCAACAAAAACCTCATCGATGACATTCTGCCGAACAACCGCAGAGACGGACTGATCGAGGTGGCGCTGATCCTTATCGGAATTCAGTTCTTAAGCCACTTTATCGGCTGCCTGCGCGGCATCATGCTCAGAAAAGTCGGTGACAGAGTCGTTCTCAGAATCAGGAACGACGTTTACGAAAAGGCTCAGTACCTCCCCATGCGATTCTACGACAAGACATCCACGGGTGCCGTAATCAACAGAATCAGCGGAGACTCCAACACCATCCAGGCCTTTATGCTGAGAATTTCTCAGGAGGTCGTGGTTCAGTTCTTCAAAATGGTGGGCATCATCGCCATCATGCTCATAAAGGACTGGAGACTGACGCTTTTCTCCCTCATTCCCGTTCCGATCGTCGTCATCGGCGCAAGAATCTTCTCCAAGAAGATCCGTCCGTTCTATCTCCGCATCTGGGCAAGATGGACCGCCGTTACCTCCGTCCTCACGGACACGATTCCCGGAATAAGAGTAGTAAAATCCTTTACCAACGAGAAGAACTCCACAGAGCGCTTCAAAAAGAAGAATCAGGCATGGTATGAAACCGATGCCTCCGCCGCTACCATTCTTCACGCCTTCCCCGCCGTTGTCGGAACCTGCATAGGTCTCGGCTCCATCGTCATCTGGTGGTTCGGCGGCAACATGGTTATAAGCGGCTCCACAACTGTCGGCGGCACGGTCATGACCGCAGGTCTGCTTACCTCCTTCATCTCCTATGCCTCCATGTTCTACGAGCCCGTAAACTTCTTTGCCAACCTGAACGACTCCTACCAGCACGCGCTCGCTTCAGCCGAAAGAATTCTCGATATTCTTGACGCCGAGCCCGAGCACGACTTCGGAAAGGGCAACGTCCTTCCCGAAATGAAGGGTAAGATTGAGTTCAGAAACGTCAGCTTCTCGTTCGACAGGACCAAGAAAACCCTGAAAAATATCAATCTCACCATAGAACCCGGCGATGTTGTCGGCATCGTTGGTACCACGGGCTCCGGAAAATCCACGCTCGTGAACCTTTTCCTGCGTTATTACGACAACTACGACGGCGAAATTCTCGTCGACGGTGTCAATATACGCGACATCGATATGGAATACTACCGCGGACAAATCGGCTTTGTTCAGCAGGAGCCGCTTATGTTCCACGACACGATATTCAACAACATCGCGTACGGTCTCAACGACTGCCCCGTTGAAAGAGTTATTCAGGCCGCCGATATCGCCAACGCTCACAGCTTCATCGTTCGCCAGCCCGACGGCTACGATGCCGTCCTCGGTGAAAGAGGCGTGGGTCTGTCCGGCGGTGAACGCCAGAGAGTTTCCATCGCAAGAGCGGTTCTCCGCAATCCGTCCGTGCTTGTATTCGATGAAGCCACGGCTTCCGTCGACTCCGAGACCGAGCACCTTATCCAGGAAGCTATTGAGCGCCTGATAGCCGGAAGAACAACCATCATGATAGCTCACAGACTGTCAACCCTCTCCCGCGCCAACAAGATTGTCGTTGTTGACAACGGTTCGATCATTGAGTGCGGCACTCCCGAGGAGCTTCTTGCCATGAAGGGCAAATACTACAAGCTCGTGGAAATTCAGTCTATGTCCGAAAAGCTCAACGCCGCAAAGGCTGAGCACCACTTCGAATGAGGAGGCGGAACCATGGAGAGAATTTATCTTGATAAATCCGCTGTCATCACGATCACGGATGTTTACACGGTCAGACTCGAAATGAACGGAGAGGTATGGGAAAACGCCGAGCTCCGCAGACTCTTCCCCATCTCCGACAGAGACCACTGGATTTCGGTTATCGACAAAGGGGAAAAGGAAATAGCCGTAATAAAGTCGTATTCCGACCTTACCGAGGAGTCCGCAGCCGCCGTCAAAGCCTGCTTCAACGATTACTACCTCATCCCCAAAATACTCAAAATCACGGAATGCAACGACAAAACCGGAATGCTTAAGATTTCGGCGGAAACAGACCACGGACATACGTCCTTCAGAGTCAGAAACCGCCATAACGACATGAAGATTTACGATCCCGACAGAGTCATAATCCGCGATTCCGACGATAACCGTTACGAAATCGAGAGCCTCGGAGCACTCGATAAAAAGAGCTGGCTGCTTATCGCGAGCTTCCTCTGATATTCAAAAAAACACAGCAAAGGACGGAAAAACATGAAAAAAGCAATTGCATTCATCGCGGCTGTCATTCTTACCGTTTCGGTCTTCGGAGTATTCTCCGGAGCCGTAAGCGAATCCGACTTCAGCGATCCCAAGTTTACTCTTCTCATGCAGTGCGCCTCCGGTGTAAACTACACCGATGACGACATACTTCTCGAAGGCAAGTATTGCATGAGAGGCTTCACCGTTTCCCCCGACGGCAAGCACCTCTTCGGCGGTATACTCAACCCGAACGGAGCAGGCGCAGTCGTCAGATTCGATACCGAAACCGGACATGCCGGCGCATACTGGTATTATGAGCAGACCGAAGGCGAAAAGGTCGGCACACGTTCCTACCCCAAGGGACTTGACTGCGACGACAGAGGCTATCTCTACGTAGGTCTCGCCTATAACCCCAATGCCGTCAGAGCATATCTCGCAGTCGTAAAGACAGATGAAATCAAGGACGACCTCATGAAGACCGAGAGCGTTGTACCCGTGCTGGTCGATGAAAACAACTCCAAGGTCGGAGTAAACGGCGTAGCCGTAAAAGCCATCGGCGGCAAGTACTACTGCTATGTAGTAATCAACTACAACGAGGACTATCTTTACAGATTTGACGTAACCACTCCCGAGGCCCCGGCTCTCGACACCTCCTTCGGCATCGGCGGACGCATCGATCTCCAGAAGATTTCCACCGCCTCCTCCGGCGATGTCACCGAGGGCAACTATCTTGACATCGACGATGACGGTACGATTTACATCGCCTATACCGCTCAGAACGGCGCAGGCCTCTTAAAGCTCAGCGAGGACGGCAACTCCGTTCTCGGAGAAGTATCCCAGGCCACCGGCTATGCCGTTGCCGTCGTTGAGGACTACGTTCTCTGCGCTTCCCAGAAGGCAGGCTCCGAAATCGTCGTTTATGACAAGCAGACTCTCGATAAAAAGGCCTCTATGACCATTACCGAGAACAACATCGTTCTTCCCTATGACGAGAAATACAATCTCGCATTTGTAGATCCCATAAACTCCATCGTCGGTATGAGATACCACGGGGGAGTCCTGTACCTCGGAGACCAGGGCTCCGGCACCAGCGACCAGGAGCAGATTTTCGCCATCGGTCTCACCGATGAGGGAAAAGCGACCGTAAAAGCCGCCGCTGCAGTCCTGGAGGGTGTCGCCAAGGCTCTCAAGGATAATGTCACCACTGCCGCCGCAACCACGGAGGCTGTGACAACCGCCCCTGCCGTCACCGAAACGACCTCCCCGGCAACCGATGATACCTCCGCTCCCGCTGAGAGCACGGCTTCGGGAACAGCAGCTCCCGAGGTAACCACCGCTTCCTCTTCCGCGGAAAAGAAGGGCTGCGGCTCGTTTGCCGCTCTGTCCGTAATTCCCGCCGCCGTTCTGGGCTGCGCCTTCATCAGACGCAGAGAGGACTGACGGTTTTCAGGGGATAAATAACCCATGCTGATTATCGGGACTGCCCGTAAACTCAGGTTTACGGGCAGCCCCGATACAGAAACCCGTATTCCGTCGCACGGTACGGCTCTTTATTCTTTTTCAGGCCCGAAGGACAGTAAACTTCTTCGGTTCTGAAAAAGCATACAGACAAAACCATGTTCAGAACCGGCATAAAGACATAATCAGGCTCTGAAAAAGAATACGGCATAATAAGGCTCTGAAAAAGCCAAAGGACTGTCCGTAAGTGAAAGGAGAGAGAAACATGACTCCCGAAAAGCATTCCGGATATGATGTATTTTACAGACTGCTGACGTTTTTCGGCGGTTATTTTCTTACGGCCGGCTTTGCGGTGCCGATATCGTCCTCGGTATTGCCATCCGCTCCCGTACCGGCGATTTTCGCAACGGTGCTGCTCTGCTTTGCGATAGGTTATTCCGTTCAGTCTCTCTGGTGCCGCATCAGAGGCGTAAAAAGAACGGAATCAGATTTGTCCTATGAATCCGAATTCAGATATTACCGTTTCGGACATGCGCTTCCCGTTCTTGCCTTAGCCGGGACCGCTGCGGCTCTTACCGCCGCGCGTCTTGCCGACAAGTTTCTTATCGAGTCAAGCGCTCTCCCCGGAGTTTATTACGATCCGGACTCCGTCATTCCCTTCCTTATTGCCGCCGTAGCGGCAGCTTCCGTATTTGTAGGCTCTTTCTCATGGTTCTTCCCCTACGACAGAATGCTCACCGGCAAGGCAGCCATGGCGGGACTCATAATTTCCGCGTCCGGAGCCGTGGTTTTCTCGGTATTTTCGGAGGGGGCGAGGCTTACGACAGGCATATGCTTCATAGGATATGCCACCGTGGTTCAGTTTGCAATGAACCAGGCAAATCTCGGAAGATTTTACAAGGGCGCTATCGGGGCCGTGGCAGGCAGCCGGCAGAGGGGCTATAATCTTGCGCTGACGCTTCTTGTTTTCTGTGCGTTTCTTCTCTCCTCCGCATTTTTCTATGTAATGATTGCGGGACTTCTTATCATCGTAAGACTCTTTATTGCTCTTGCGCTTTCGGGCTCCGCGGACATCAACGATCCCGACTCCCAAATAGAAGCCAACGACAAAATCTCAGCCCTCGGCGATTATATTTTCAGAAAAAACGGACGTCGCGACGTCAGCGGAAAGATTTATCTCGTAATATTCCTTGCGATCTTCTTTGTTTTTATCTTTTATATAATTACAAGGAAAAGGAATTTTATGAAGACTCTGACCGAAAAGCTTAAAAATCTCATCTTATTTATCATAGCTGCGGTTTTCGGTCCCGTTGCGGACTTTTTCTCTCCCGATATGGGAAACGAATTCTCGCTCTATTATGTAGACGAGGAAAAGAAGCAGGACGACGTTGTCTCATCCGGCCGTCACGCAGCTCCGGCAAGGAAGAAAAAGAGCTACCGCGACTTTACAGAGGCGCTGAAGCTCAGGACCCGCGCCGAAGACAAGTACCGTTTTGCTTACTCGCAGCTTGTTGAGACCCTTAAGGATAAGGGACGCACGGTAAAGGATTCCGATACTCCCCGCGAAATATCCGAAAAGCTCCGCGGAGAGATGCTTGCGGTTGACGGAAAAACCGCGAAGCTTCTCACGGACGAGTTCGAACGCATAGAGTACGCCGGAGGCACCGGGGCTTCACAGGAGGCCTTTGACTCCGTATGCGAGATAATAATCGATAATCTTGAAAACAACTGACCGGCCGATACCGGTTAAAAACCGAAAGGATACCCCGTAACCAAAATGAAAAAACTATTCAGGTATATGAAGCCTTACAGGCTTCTGGCCGTCATCTCCCCTATAATAATGGCCGGAGAGGTAATCGGCGATCTCTGCCTGCCGTTTCTCATGTCGTTCCTTGTGAACTACGGTGTCATGGGAGAAGACATCTACGATCCCGAAAAGGGCTCCGCCATTGCTCTTTCGCTTCTGAATTTCTTCGGAATCGATCCTGCGGAAAAGATGAAGGTAATCATAGGCTTCGGTCTTATGATGCTGCTAGTCACGCTTATCGGCGGATTTTTCGGCACGATGTGCGCCTGGACCGCCGCATCGGCTTCCCAGGGCTTCGGAAATGATCTCAGGCGCGATGCCTTCGGCAAGGTGATGTCCCTCTCCATAGAGCAGACGGACAAATTCACCACCGGCTCCCTCGTCACAAGAATGACCAACGATATATCCATGGTCGTGGAATTCGTGGAGGCCATAATCCGGCACTTTGTCCGCGCCCCCGCATTCTTCATCGGCGGAACCATCATGCTTCTGGAGCTCAACCTGAGCTTCGGAGCCGTGCTTCTCTGCGCTCTTCCGGTGCTCGTCGTGCTGCTTACGGCCATCATTCTCAAGGCCGTGCCTCTATTCTCCGTCGTTCAGGAGAAGCTTGACAGAGTAAACGCCGTAGTTCAGGAAAACGTAGGCGGAGCAAGAGTCGTCAAGGCGTATTCCAGAGAGGAATACGAATGTGAGCGCTTTGACAAGGCCAACAGGGAGATGAGAGATACCTCCCTCAGAGTAAGCCTTCTCATTGCGTTCACGAGCCCCGTTCTCACGATGATCATGGCCCTTGCGACGGCCGCCGTCATATTCATCGGAGGAAGACAGGTCGCAATAGGCAACAGCGGAATGACCGTAGGCGCGATTATGGCGGGAACCTCGTATATTTCACAGGTTCTGAGCTCCGTAATGATGCTGACCTTCATTTTCCAGACCGTTTCCAGAGCGGGAGCCTCCGCAAAGAGAATCAATGAGGTTCTGGAATCCGTACCCGTCATCGCAGACGGAGCCGCGGAAGGCAATCCCGACAGCGAAACCGTCGTTGAATTCAGAAATGTCTCCTTCTCCTATCCCGGAACCGTTGGCCGCGAGGTACTGAAGGATATTAATCTCACGGTGAAACGCGGAGAAACGCTTGCCGTCATCGGCGAGACGGGCTCCGGAAAAACCTCTCTGATACAGATGATTCCGAGATTTTACGACTGCACATCGGGCAGCGTTCTTGTGGACGGAACCGACGTCAGAAATTACAGACTTTCCTCTCTCAGAAAGAAAATCGGCTACGTCATGCAGAAAACTGAGCTGTTTTCCGATACTGCCGGCAACAATATAAAGTGGGGCAAGCCCGACGCATCCGATGCCGAGGTTAAGGAAGCAGCGGACACTGCACAGGCTGCCGAATTCGTGAACAGTCTTCCCGAGGGCTACGACGGCTTCATTGCCGAGAAGGGCGCATCCCTCTCCGGTGGACAGAAGCAGCGCATGTCCATTGCGAGAGCGCTTGTAAGACGTCCCGAAATCCTTATTCTCGACGACTCCACGTCCGCCCTGGACCTTGCCACCGAGGCTAAGCTCCAGAAGGCCCTGATGACACCACGGTCATAATGATCGCTCAGAGAATAGCGTCCGTAAAGACCGCGGACAGAATAGCCGTTATCGAATCCGACGGCACAATAGTACACTGCGCACCGCATGACGTGCTTATGCGGGAATCGGAAACCTACCGCGATATTTACGCATCGCAGGTAAAATCCGGTTCACTGCCCTGAAGGGAGGCCCGCTATAAATGGCAA